>NZ_AP019632.1:3946582-4293165 GCF_007035645.1 Enterobacter asburiae | reverse complement strand
GCATCGAGGTCAGTGGCGTACCGCGCGGGTTGCTGAAAAACAGCGTGTAGTTAATGCCAATGCCGAGCACCAGTACCAGCGCCAGCAGTGAGAACAGATTCACCGGGTGGCCCGTTACGGCCAGCACCGCCAGGCCGCAGCTCAGCGACAGCACGGACGGCACCAGGCTTATCAGCCCTTTACGCAAGCCGAGGCGCAGCATCGCCCCGCAGGCAATCACTGCCAGCGCGGCAAACAGTAGCCCCGTCAGCAGCGTGCGGTAGAGGGCAAACAGGCTGTCAAAGCTGGCTTTGCGATCGACCCAGACGACGCCGTCATGGCGCGCGGCCAGTTCACCGAGGTAAGCGCTGTTTTTCGCGCCGTCCACCGGCACCAGCACGCCGCTTTCCCCGTTGGGCAGGGTCAGCCAGAGCAGACGCCAGCCTTCGCTGGCCGGGCTTTCAAGCCACGCGTCCACGCTGACCGGCATGGCGTCGAGATTCGGGGATACGGCGTTGAGCCCGGCGCTTTTCAGCACGTTAGTTACCGCAGGGGCAGCCTCGCGCAGCAGCTTCAGATCGCTTTTCTGGCGCGCCAGCGAGTTCAGCGGCAGCGTACGCCAGCGGGCGATCTCTCCGACTTTCTGCGCCTGTGCCAGCGCCGGGGTAAAGGCTTCCAGCCGTTCCAGCGTTTGCTGAGGCGAGGCGCCATGAACCACAAACCATTTCTGATCGACGCTCTGTCCGGTCAGGGCGGTAATGGCCTTCTCCTGCGCCAGAATATTTTTCGGCAGCGCCTGCAGCTGTGCGATGTCGTCGTCCACCCTCAGGGTGCTCATCCCCACGGCGGAGAGCAGCGCCAGCGCGACGGGCAAACCCACGGACAATTTTTTATTGCGTCGCCACGCGGCCAGCCAGCGCAGCATGATAACCATCAGCGGAACCGGGCGCACCGGTAAACCCCGGCACAGCCACGGATGCCAGAAAATCACCGTCAGGCAGGAGGCGCTCAGCCCCACGGCGGCGAACACCGCCATCTGGCGGATCCCGGGGAAGGGGGCCAGCATCATAATCAGGTAGGCGGCGACGGTCGTCAGCAGCGCCAGCAGCAGCGCATTGCGTACCTTGGCCAGGCTTTGCCAGGGGGAATATTCCGCGCCGTGCACCATCCGTTCGGTCAGGTAGTAGAGCGTGTAGTCGGCTGAAATACCGATGATGCTCATGCTCATCACCAGCGTCATCAGGTGCAGTTCGCCAAAGAGCAGCAGCGTCACCACCGTGCCCGCCAGCGCGCCGATGGCAATCGAGAGCACGCTCAGCAGCAGCGGGCGCAGAGAGCGGAACACCGCGACGATGAGCAGGAACACGCCAAGCAGGGTGGCGATGCCCAGCGTCGAGACGTCGCGTTTGGCCTGCTGGCTGGCGTAATCGCTGTAGAACACGGTCCCGCGCGAAAGCAGCTGCGCCTGGGGGTAACGCGCTTTTAGCCTCTCCTGCAGCGCGTTAAGCGTCGTCACCAGCCGGTGGGTCTGCTGCATATCAAATGACGAGCCCGCCAGCTCGCCGTGCAGCAGATACCAGTAGTTTCCCGCCTCATCCTGTGTGACCAGCCAGCCGTCCATCAGCCGCAGCTTCTGGCCGTTTTGCGCCAGAGCGAGCTGCGAGCCGCGCATCAGCATCAGGGGATCGTTTTGCAGCTCTTTGCCGCTGACGCCGGAAAAGGCCGAATAGAGCTGAGATAAAATCCACTGCGCCTGCGCTTCTCCGCCGTTTTGCAGGCGGGCGCGGGTGGCGGGATCGATCAGGCCATTTCGGTGCTGCCAGAAGAACTCTCCCCAGGCCTTTTGCCCGGCGGCGTCCATCGGGCCTTTGACCTCGCTGAGCGAATCGCTGCTTTGCAGCAGCGCCAGCCACTGCTGCGCCACGCGCGGATCGGGCTCTTTGCCGGGGCTGACCAGCCAGACCAGCTGGCGGTCGAGACGCTGCATAAACCCGTCGTTGAGCGCCGGCGGGATCGCCCCCAGCGTCTGCTTCGGCAGCATGGCCAGCACGCTGCTGTTCAGACGCGCGCCGGGCAGCAGCGACAGCAGCACGCCCAGCAGAATCAGGCATAGCGTGGCCCACAGCAGCGCCGGGCGCAGGGATTTACGGTGCGGCAAAGCGTTGGCGTTCGTCATCGGTCAGGCTGGCGGGCGTCAGTTGGTGGCGTGAAAGGGCGATATCGGTAAGGTCGCCCTGTTTATCGTTGAGGCGAATCGTCTCCAGATAGGTCGCGCCGCCCAGATCGAGGGTGGCGAAAATCTTGTCCAGCGGCGTCGTTTTTGGCGTAAGCACCAGCGACCAGCGGCCCGCGCCCAGGTCTTTAAAATCGATGCGGAAGTTCTCTTCAAGCACCCTGCGGTCGGCCTGGAACAGGGCCCGCAGAAGATGGTTGAACTGGAACATCTGCGGATTATTGTCGGCGGTGACGGTCTGCGGCGGCTGGCCGTTAATGGCCTGAACCATCCGCTTGTCATCGAGCAGGAGCGTCATCGGAAACGGCGCTTTTTGGTCCCACAGCAGGCCGCTGTCGCGGGCGATCAGCATCTCGCCCTGCGAGCGCAGCGGCTGCGGCATATCTTTTATGGTGCGAACCTGTTCGAAGTGCGCGCGCACGACGGGCTGCCCGGTGAAGCGCTGCTGCAGTTCATCCAGCGTCACGGCGCTGACCAGCGGGCTGACGATCAGCGCCAGCAAAGGCCACCATTTCATGGCGTCACTCCCATTCGTTCAAACAGTATTGCCGGGCTCACAAAGCACATCTCGCGGGTGGCTTCTTCCACCGCTACCTGGATGGTGTAACCGGTGGTGGTGCGTTTGCCGGTCTGCGCATCGAAAATTTGATAGGCAATGCGCAGGCGGTTTTCATACTCTTCAACGTGCGCGCGGACGCGAATACGTTGCTCAAAGGTCACCGCATCGCGGTATTTCACCCGGGTATCGACGACGGGCCAGACGTAGCCGGAGGCCTTCATCTGGCGATAGCCATAGTCAAACTGATTGAGCAGCGCCTCGCGGGCGATCTCAAAGTAGCGGAAATAGTTACCGTGCCAGACCACGCCCATCATATCGACGTCGTGGAACGGAACGGTGATCTCAACTTCAGTCGTAAAGCGGGGATCGGTCAGCACCCTTTACTCCTTCTCTCTGGACTCTGGCAGATGCCAGAAATCGAAAAAATTAAACCAGTCGAGCGGCGACATGAGGGCGTAATGCTCCAGCCGCTGCGCGTAGCGATCGACGGTCTCCTGCAACGCCTGCTGGCGTTCGCCGCGCGGCAGGCGCAGCGGGTCGGCAAACGGTTCGCTGTGCAGGACGAGCTTACCCTGCTGGCGCAGGGCAAAAATCAGCACCACCGGGCAGCGCAGGATGGAGGCCAGGATAAACGGCCCCTGTGGGAATGGCGCTGGCTGGCCCATGAACGGGCTCCAGATCACCCGCCACTCGCCGCCACGCTGCGGATTCACCGCGATGCGGTCGCCCACAATCGCGACCCATTCTCCCCGCTCAAGCTTCTCTTTGATGGCAATCGCGGTGTCCGGGCCGATGTCGGTAACCGACATCAAATTCACGCCCGCCTGGGGCGCCATTTCGCTCATGATTTGCTTAAAGCGCCGGGCGTTTTCGCTGAAGACCAGGGCGGTGATAGTTTTGCTGCCGTCCAGCTGGGCCAGCGCCCGGCAGGCCTCTACGTCGCCAAGATGCGAGGCCAGCAGCAGCTTGCCCTGCGGCGCCGCGATATTAAGCGTTTCGCTCGCGCCGGGGGCAAAGACCACGTCGCGATCAAACTGCAGCTCACCGCGCCAGCTGGCGACTTTATCCAGCATCGCGTTGCCGAAGCGCATGAAATGGAAAAAGCTGTTGAGCCGCGGGGGAACGGGTATGTTCCGCTGACGCAGTTCTTGCTTCACTCTCCCAATCCACTGCCGCGAGGCCTGCCGCGCCGGACGTGCGATAAGCCAGTACACGCCGATGACCGGCCACAGCAGCACGGTAAAGGCCCGCCGCCCCATCAGCTTCCAGACGCGCAGCATCAGGCGCATGCCCCACAGGCCTTTGACCTCGTCCTGCTGCGCCCAGTGCTGGCGGCGTCGACGGAAAAGCAGGCCGGGCATGCGGGGCAGCATGCCGAAGAACAGCCGGGTATGCATTAGGGAGATCCGCACGTTATCTTTTAACGCGTCGAAGTGGGACAACCCGTCCTGCGGGTAGGTGACGCGGGTCGGCAGAAAGACGCTGGTGTTACCCTGCCAGTAAAGACGGACCATCACTTCGGTGTCAAAGTCCATCCGTTTGCCGAGCGTTTCACGCGCTGCCAGGCGCAGCGTGGGCGAGACCGGGTAGACCCGAAAGCCGCACATGCTGTCTTTAAGCTGCAGGGATAAGGTCTCAATCCACACCCAGACGTGGGTTACCCAGCGTCCGTAGAGTCGCGAGCGCGGAATGGAATCATCGTAAATGGGCTGGCCGGAAATCAGCGCGTCCGGGTGGCGCTCCGCCAGCGCCAGCAGTTTGGGGATATCTTCGATGGCGTGTTGACCGTCCGCGTCCACCTGCACGGCATGGGTATAGCCCGCGCGCGCGCACTCCTCCAGCCCCCTGATGACCGCGGCACCTTTTCCGGCGTTTTGCGCCAGGCGGACCAGCGTTACCTGCGGCTGCTCCGCCGCCAGGCGCTCGAGCTCCTGACGGGTGCTCGCTTCGCTGCCGTCATCCACCACTAGGCACGGCAGGCCGAACGGTGCCAGACGCGACAGCACGCGGGCGATCATGGCGCCGTGGTTGTAGCACGGGATCAGCACGCAGGGGCGGAAGATTACTGACATAGCCGAATTTTCCCGCTGCTGGCGGTATGGCGCTCCGCCCCGGCGTGACGCTGGTAGCTGAAGGTCAGCATCTGACGTTCGGCATGCCACTCAAGCACCAGCGTCACCGTGGTTTCCGGCAGCAGAGGCGCCTGGAACTTCACGTTTTGTATGCTGTGAAAGCGGTAGCCCGGCGCCAGTAACGTCGTGGCGTAGTGCATCACCCAGTCAAGCTGCGCAACGCCGGGCAGCAGCGGTTGTACGGCAAAATGGCCCTGAAACCAGAACAGCGCCGCGTCGAGATGCAAAATGATTTCCAGCTTCTCCGGCTGTGTCTGGTGGCGCTCAATTTCATGAATTTTCATGAAATAACTCCTCTAGCTGCGCATAGACACGCTTGTTCATACTGTTTACCGGCATTTCATCGACAATGCGCCAGTAGCGCGGAACGGCGACCGGCTCAAGCCACGGCAGCAGGGCGCGACGCCAGGCGAACTCCTGCGCTTTTTTATCCTGCATATAGCCGCGCTGGCGAACCGCTTCATCCAGGACCAGCAGTGCGCCAATCCCCTGACGGCCTCCGCGCGTGACCGGTAGCGCAGCCGCTTCGCAAATGCCGTCGAGCTCCAGCAGGCGACGTTCGATCTCGTTAAGCGAGATGCGCTTTTCTTCAATTTTGACCACCCGCCCGCGACGACCGGCGATGCTGAATAGCCCCTCGCTGTCGAAGTGCAGGATATCGTCCAGCTGGAGTCCTTCAGCCTCGTGGATCAGTGGCGACGTGACGCGACAGGCGTCATCTTCCTGATGGAAGATAACGCCGGGGAAGGCCAGCCACGGGACGTTATCCTGCTGGCGATGGCGCCAGGCGAGGATGCCGGTTTCGGTGCTGCCATAAATTTCATCCGGGCAGATGTTAAGCCAGCCCGCGGTGGTGGAAACGTCACACCACGGCAGCATTCCGCCTGCTGAAATCAGCATTCTGACGGGCGGCGCGGGCAGCTCCGTATCCAGGCGCTTCAGGAACGCCGGGCTGCTGATGAACAGGTAATGCCGGTCATGAGGAAGGGCGGCCAGCTGCTCGGCGTAGTAGAGCATCGCGGCATGCAGCGGCAGGCCCAGCGCCATCGGCAAGACGATGCGGAATGTCAGGCCGTACAGATGTTGCGGTACGACCGAGGCGACAATGCTACAGCCGGTCAGCCGCTCGCCGAAGCGGTCAGCCAGCAGACGGGCTTCGCGATCCAGGCTGACGATGTGCTTAATCACCCGGCGCGGGGTACCCGTTGAGCCGGAGGTGAACAGTTCAACGAAGCGGCTTTCGTCAATGGCCGGCAGGGGCGCCCAGCGGCGAGCGGTCTGATGGCTGGAGGCCACCACAATCAGCTTGCCATGGAAATCGAGAGAGCGATCGCTCAGAACGCCGCTAAACAACGCCTGCTGTTCTTCAAGCTGCGAGACGCGGCTATGGCCGGGGATGACCGGCGTTTTACCGGCGTGCAGCGAGGCCAGCAGCGCAACGATAAACAGGTAGCTGTTTTCAAAGCACAGCGCCCAGCGCTCGCCTTCCTGCTGATGCAGAGTGTCGACCAGCAAGGTCACGTCGTGGCGCAGCTGGCCCAGCGTCCAGGTACGATCGTCAAGCCAGGCAACGGGCATGTCATCAGGGCGGGGCGCGTTTAACCACTGGCCCAGCGGAAGGGGATTAGTCATTGTGCATCTCTTTTTTTATCACCCGCTGGCGCACCAGCCACTCGGTCGCCATCAGCGTTCCCATCAGGATGTAGGCCACCATACCGTTCCACAGCGTCCACAGATGCATGTCGCCGTGGAGCACGGTGAACAGCGCCATCGCGCCGTTTCCGATGAAAAAGCCGCACCAGACGAGGGTCACCTTGCGGGTATAGCGCACGCCCTCCGGGGGCAGGTTTGGCTCGCGCAAGCGCGCCAGCCGTTCGACCAGCGGCATCGCGGTCCACAGTGAACCGCCGAACACGGCCAGCATCACAAGGTTGACGACCACCGGGTAGAACAGCAGCCACTGGTGGGTTTTCAGCAGGTAGCTTGCCGCGCAGAGCACGATGCCCGCGAGCGCGACGCACTGCACCACATACCGCATCGGGCCAGCGTTCCGCCGCGCCTGGCGCAGCCGCAGCAGCAATACCAGCGCCATCACCGGCAACAGCCACTGCAGGCTGTTGTGCGTCAGCCCAAATCCAATCAGGAAGGGCCACGCCAGCAGCATCAGCCCCGTCAGCAGTGGGATGACCGGGAACGTCCGTCCACCACGCACGACGTCTTACTCTTCGCGCAGAAGCTGTTCGACGGCGTCTACCACATCCTGAACGGTACGAACCGACTTGAAGGTTTCCGGCTTGATTTTCTTGCCCGTTTTCTTCTGCAGATGAACAATCATGTCCACCGCATCAATGCTGTCCAGCTCCAGGTCTTCGTAAAGACGGGCTTCGGGCGTAATGTCCTGCGGGTCGATTTCAAAGAGCTTGGTCAGAAGGCCGCAGACTTCCTGATAAATGGTTTCTTGTTCAGTCATCGTTTACATCTCAGGCGCGTTGAGCGTTGATAAAGGACGCCAGCGTGGCGACGGAAAAGAAGTGCTGGCGCATCTCTTCGCTTTCGGCAGAAAGCACCACGCCATACTGGTTTTTTACCGCCAGACCCAGTTCCAGCGCGTCAATGGAGTCCAGACCCAGCCCATCGCCAAACAGCGCGGCATCGGTATCAATATCCTCTGCGGTAAGCTCGTCCAGATTCAGCGTGGTGATAATGAGATTCTTAATTTCAAGATAAAGCGCTTGCATCATTAATTCCTGACAAAGATTGAAGGCCTGATGTTAATCGATGCTGCAGATGCCGGTTTAACTGCCTTGCCGCCAGCGCCGGTTCTTGTTCATTTGCATCGTAAAATTCGTCGATGTTCACGCGGTCGCGGACATCCACGGTGAAAACAGGTTTTTCTGGCGGTACATCATACCAGTGACTTTTTTTATCCAGCAGGTGTTCGCTACAGTGGATCAGCACCACCCGCAGATCGCTGTTACAGCGCACGGCGATATTTGCCGCGCCGCGCTGGAGGGAGATAGCCTCGCCAAACCGGGTACGCGTGCCTTCCGGGAAGATTAACAGCGTGTCGCCCTGAGCCAGACGCTGCTGGCTGGCCGCGAGCAGGGGCTCGGCTTCGCTGTTAATCAGATAATCCGCCGCGCGGATAACGCCGCTGACAAAGGGATTGCGCAGCAGCGCGCTTTTCACCAGACAGTCGGTTTCGGGCATCACCGACGCCAGAATCACGTAGTCAATTAACGTGGGGTGGTTAGCCACCACCAGACAACCCCGATCGCTGCGCAGCGCGTCAAGATTGTGAATGCGATAGTCCAGTACGCCGAGGCCGCGCGCAACGGTCAGGAAGAAGCGGAAGCTGGCCGCAATGCTGCGACGCGCCAGGCGGCGACGGCTGGCGCGGTCGCGCTGGACGATCAGCAGCAGGTTGAACCAGACCAGCGACAGCAGCAGCCCGCCCACGCCAAACAGCGCGAAGCAGAAGCCGGTCATCACCAGACGCCATAACCAGTTGATACGGGCAGCCAGGCGGTTCATGCGCGCGTCCATTGCCACAGCAAACGTTCGCCGGGCACCGCAAACTGACGTTCCTCGCTGAGATAGCGCTGCAGGAACATCAGGCTTTGCGGCAGGGCGGGTTCTTCACCCGTGCTGCCGCTGCGGGTTTCACACTGCATTCCGTTGCCGGATTCAATCACCAGCGCCAGCGCGTAGGGCCAGGTGGGCATCTGCGGCGGTAGCGCCGGATGGTAAAATTCCGGCAGCGCGCCGTCAAAATCGACCAGCAGGACGCGGGAATAGCCCGCATGCAGCAGGCTCAGCACTTCACATAGGGCCTGCTGGAAGGTGTCCAGCCCGGCAGAAATGGATGACGAGACGATGGCCTGGCGTGCGGTGATCGTGAGATTACCGACCGCGGAATTGTGCACGGACATCGCGAAGTCGGTGGGTGAAACGGACTGCCCGGTCGCCAGAGCATGCAGAATACGGTAGTTGCGCTCCAGCTCGCCGTGGCGGCTGGAATAGACGACGGCATCAATGGCGTGGTTTTGCAGCATGGCCAGACCAATATCCACCGCCAGCTTACTGCCTGAATTGAGGCGGCGCGCGGTCATCATGGGTAAAGCGGTCAGGCGGGGAAGCGGGGCCGCTGGGTCAACGGCCAGCTGCAGGCGCGACCATGCCTGCCAATCTGTGGCATCGCTGAGTCCTGGCGCTCTCGCCTGCCAGTCGATAATGTTCAGTGAAAATTTCATCTACGCGCGTCCGCGAAAAAAACCGTATTCAAAGGGCAGACTGGTCCACCCGGCAGCTAAGCTGCTCTATTGTTCACGTTTGGTGCATATCAGCAGGGTATGACCGACCCCAAGGTTGTCCAGCCGCTGTTCAACGCTGAAACCTGCGCTCTCCAGGTAGCGATAGAACTTCTCTACGCTGTAAAACCGGCTATTGCCATTCGCCATACAGGTGAAATAGAGCGAGGTGGCATTCAGGCTGAAAGAGGCTGCTTCAAATTTCTGAGCATCCCAGAAAAGCTCCATGATGCACAAACGTGCGCCTGGCTTCATGGCCTGTGCGACGCGCGTCAGCATGGCGACAATCTGATCCGGAGAGAAACAATCCAGGAACTGGCTCATCCACCAGACGTCGGCGTCACCCGGCAATGTTGCTGGGCTAAGCATATCGACAGCATGGAATGCAATACGATGAGAAAAACCTGCTTTTGCGATGTTTTCCTGCGCCAGCGCTATCTGCTGCGGCAGATCGAGGATCGTCACGGCAACATTTTTGTCATAGCGGCAGCAGCGTAACGACCATTTACCCGTATTTCCGCCCACATCGTACAATTTTGTCGGCGAGCTTGCGAATATATATGGCAACGCAGCGTCAAAAGCGGCGTCAGAATAGTAATGATCGAAGGCGAACCAGCTCTCTTTCGCCGGAGCAGGTAATTGGGATAACGCCGGGTAGATGGTTGGCCAGTTGCCAAACACGGCTAATCCGGCAGGTTTTTCCTCCTGCAGGGCGTCCGCCAGGTGAAATAGCCCCTGATAACAAACGTCCTGGGTGAAATCCATATTTACGCGGGTCATTTCGTCGTGCAGTAAAAAATGGCCCACTTTCGCCAGGAAATAACGTCCATTCTGTTGGGTAACAATTCGACCGCTTAATCCCATATCCAGCAGTACGCTGACGCCATAGCTGCCGAGCGTGCTGTGTTCGGTTATTTCGTCGAGGCTTGCCCCCGCTTTACCTTGTTTATCGAGCCAGGCGAGAACGCCTGAGTTACGCAGACAAAGCGCAGTCTGGAATAACATCGGGGCAAAGGCGATGCGTTGCGCTTCGGTAATGGCATCCAGTGCGCTGAGTGTGTCCTTTTCGTACATTCCTGCGTAACCTTTGAGGCTAATAAAAAGAGGTTATCGGGCCATACGCGGCCCGACTTTAGAAAAATATTACAGCGCGGCGCCAGCGGAGAGGTTCAGCTGAATATCGTGGTCGAGGTTATTTACCCAACGGTTATAATTTTTGTGAATTTTACCGTCTGCCGCTTTCAGGTTAAGGCTGTTTTCATAGTTGATTGAATAGCTTGTGGCCGTGTACGGAATACTTACCTGGACGGAGTGATCGCGTGACTGCAGACGCCCCTTAATCATTCCCGGGCCGGTTTCCGTCATGATCCAGTCGCGTTTTTGGCCTGCTTTCAAAATTGCCGTTTTTACCTGATCGGCAGTATGGCCCGCGCTTACAATAGAGTGAACCTGAGCAATTGGGGCGGTACGCGCACAGCCTGCCAGTGCGCCAACGAATACGGCAGCAGCACACCATTTAACGATCTTTTTCATCAACAACTCCATATCAATAATAACAATTAAAGGTAGTGTTTTTTACAAATAATATTCATCCGGCTTTTTGTTATCGCTGGGTGTATTTTTTAATCAATATTAATGTTTACATTACGTTGACGCGAAGACGGGCATAATAACATGGAAAATAAATAAGAATTTCATTTTTTATAATTTGCGTTAAATCATGAGTTGCGTTTCAACGTAATGCGCGCGGCGTAATTAAAAACAGAATGAGTATCGCCTTAACGCAAATAAAAATACCGCGACGGATTAGGGACGCGGTAATTTACGGTGTATTACTGACGGTTTAAACCTACCTGTACAGGTAGGTCGGTTAGCCGGGTAACCGGCTTTTCGGCCTCCCCGGCCCGAGCAGGATCGCCAGCTTGCTGCCGCCTTTGGTGGTTTCCATCCAGATTTTACATACGCTGGTCAGGGGGACCGACAGCAGCATACCGACCGGGCCCAGCAGCCATCCCCAAACCAGTAAGGATAAAAACACCACCAGCGTCGACATGCCCAGACGGTGTCCCATCATGCGCGGTTCAAGAATATTGCCCAGCACCATATGCACGACGAGGAACAGCGCGCCGACCAGCATGCATTCGTAGAAACCGTTAAACAGAAACGCCTGAATCATCGGCGGCACGGCGGAAAGCACCGCGCCAATATTGGGCACGTAGTTCAGCAGAAAGGCCAGCACGCCCCACATCAGCGCGAACTGCACGTCCATCAGCATCAGCCCCAGCCAGACAATCACCCCGGTCCAGACGCTCAGGAGCGTTTTCAGCGCCAGATATTTGGAGACGCCCTTCAGGGCCCGGTGTAACCCGGCAATGTGAATTTGCGGATTGTTCAGCGCAAAGCGCAGCTTATAGGGGACGTGGCGGACTTCGAACAGCATAAACACAACGGTCATGACCAGCAGCAGAATGCTGGCCATCGCGCCGGAAAGCCCCGTCATCAAGGTGGTGGCGTAGGTCATGACCTTCTCGGAGTCCATCCTGCGCAGCATCCGTTCGGGTGAGATATGCAGATTGAGGAATGGCACCATCTCCTGCAGCGCGACAATTTTACGCGTCAGCTCTTTGTTGTACTGCGGCAGCATGGTGGAGAATTCGCTCAGCGATGCCGCCAGCACGCCGAAGAGCGCCGTCAGTCCAATCAGCATGACAATAACCACGATGGTGATGGCTACCGGACGGCTGACGCCCCGGCGTAAAAACCAGGTGACCAGAGGATTAAGCACGATGGCAAAAAAGAGCGCCAGCAGGAGCTGAACAATAATGTCAGCGGCAGCATGGATACCCGCAAGGATAACCACCAGACAGGCGAGTTTTAATAAGATGTGGAGTCCTGCTTTGTCGGACGGGTTAGCGATCATGCGTGTTCCTTAATATGATGACCCGATAAGTGTAGTGCCCGGGCTTCGCTTCGTCTGGCACCGTTAATCTGAAAGTCGGGGCTGATTTTCTTATTGCGCCGTGGTAATAGTGAAACACTGTTGTAAAAAATCCAGGTAGAACCCCATGCCCGAACCTGCCGCTGAACCGGCACTGAGCGGACTGCGCCTCAATCTGCGCATCGTTTCCGTTGTTATTTTCAACTTTGCCAGCTATCTGACCATTGGCCTGCCGCTGGCGGTCCTGCCGGGCTATGTCCATGACGTGATGGGCTTCAGCGCCTTCTGGGCGGGGCTGGTGATTAGCCTGCAATATTTCGCCACGCTCCTCAGCCGCCCGCATGCCGGGCGCTACGCGGACGCGTTCGGTCCAAAAAGCATCGTGGTGGTGGGACTGTGCGGCTGTTTCCTCAGTGGCCTGAGCTACCTGCTGGCTGCCACCACCAGCCACTGGCCGCTGGTCAGCCTGGCGCTGCTCTGCCTGGGCCGCGTTATTCTTGGCATCGGGCAAAGTCTGGCGGGAACCGGCTCGACGCTGTGGGGCGTGGGTGTGGTAGGCGCGCCGCACATTGGCCGGGTGATCTCCTGGAACGGGATTGTCACCTACGGTGCGATGGCGCTCGGAGCGCCGCTCGGCGTGGCCTGCTATGCGCTTGGCGGGCTGTATGGGCTTTCCATCACCATTATGGCGGTCGCGCTGCTGGCAATCCTCTTTGCGCTGCCGCGTCCGAAAGTGAAGGCCAGCAAAGGCAAGCCGCTGCCGTTTCGGGCGGTGCTGGGGCGCGTCTGGCCGTACGGTATGGCCCTGGCGCTGGCGACCACCGGCTTCGGCGTGATTGCGACCTTCATTACCCTGTTCTACGACGCCAAAGGCTGGGACGGCGCAGCCTTTGCGTTAACCCTGTTCAGCTGTGCGTTTGTTGGCGCCCGCCTGCTTTTCCCTAACGGCATCAACCGTCTTGGCGGGCTGAATGTGGCGATGATCTGCTTTGCGATAGAGATTGTCGGGCTGCTGCTGACCGGAATTGCGATGGTGCCCTGGGTCGCGAAAGTGGGCGTGTTCCTCGCGGGGGCAGGCTTTTCCCTGGTCTTCCCGGCGCTGGGCGTGGTGGCGGTAAAAGCCGTGCCACAGCAGAATCAGGGGGCGGCGCTGGCGACCTATACGGTGTTTATGGATATGTCTTTAGGCATTACCGGCCCGCTGGCGGGGCTGGTGATGTCCTGGGCAGGGGTTCCGGTGATCTATCTCGCCGCGGCGGGTCTGGTGGTGATTGCCCTGCTGCTGACGTGGCGGCTAAAAAAATGGCCCCCGGTGCAGGCACCGGAGGCCACGTCATCGTCGTGAAGCGTTACTGGATCACGATGGTGTTAATGATGTTTTCAGCAGCCGTCTGCGCTTTCTGCTGATCTTCTGCTGGCAGGGTGATCTGCAGGGTCAGCAGTTTGTTATCAACCTTGCCCAGCACCACAGAAGAGTAGGCGGTCTGGCCTTTTGCGGAGATGATGCTGTCGAGCTGTTGCAGCGTGTGGCCTTTCAGCTCGATGGATTTATTGGTCACGACCTGCAGCTGCGGATCGCGGCCGCGCTGCTGATCTTCCAGACGTTTGGACAGGACGGCCAGGTCTTCGCTGGTGTCGTCGCCCACAATCACAATGACCGCTTTCTGCCCGGTTGCATCGGAGTAAACGTGCATGTTATTTGCCTGGGTGCCCAGCTTGCCGCTCTGATCGGTCATATCGGCTGGCAGAGAGAAGCTGAGTTTGCCATCCATCAGATTCACCGGCTGGCCGGTCGCGTTGCTCTCTGCGGATGCGCCCTGAGCAGGCGTTTTCGTGTCGCTGTTATCACAGGCTGCAAGACCCACAACCAGCAGGCCAATCCCGACATATTTAACCAGATTGCGCATTGACTTCTTCCTTTCGATAAACGGCCATAACGGCTCATTCGCTCATCTTATCACAACTGATAAAGCGAACCCTTAACCAGCCTGCAATGCCGTGATTTCAGATTTATCTGCCAGCCTTTTCAGCAGCATATTGAGCAGCACGCCGTACATCGGCAGGAAGAACACAATGCTGATAAGGACCTTGAAGCAGTAGTCCACCAGCGCGATTTCCATCCAGTGTTCGGCCATGAACGCATCCGGGCTGCACCAGAAGGCAATGAAGAAGAAGGCCAGCGTATCGCTCACGTTACCAAACAGCGTGGAGGCGGTTGGCGCCATCCACCAGCGATGATTCTGACGCAGGCGGTTAAACACATGCACGTCGAGGATCTGCCCCAGCGCGTAGGCCATAAAGCTTGCCGCGGCGATACGGGCAACAAACAGGTTGAAGTGGGTTAACGCCTCAAAGCCCTGCCAGCTTCCCATATAAAACAGTGACGAAACCACGTACGAGATGAACAGCGCCGGGAGCATGACCGAAAAAATAATACGGCGAGCCAGCGGTGCGCCAAAGATACGCACGGTCAAATCCGTCGCGAGGAAAATAAACGGGAAGCTGAATGCGCCCCAGGTGGTATGAAAACCAAAGATGGAGATCGGGAGCTGCACCAGATAGTTGCTGGAGGTGATCACCAGCAAATGGAAAAGCGAAAGCCAGAACAACGCTTTTACGCGCTGTGATTCAGAAAACGACGTCATATTGTGACCTTTTTATACGTTGGGGTGAGGGAACCCAATAAAAACCGCAGCATGATACTGCTTTGGCAGGACATTGCAATGGTTAGTTTTTACGCAATCGTTAACCTGGTTTGCATTGATCGCAACCGGGCGTAAACTACAGCCGTTTTTACCAGACCGAGAAGACCATGACCGACCTGTTTTCCAGCCCAGACCACACTCTTGATGCCCAGGGCCTTCGCTGCCCGGAACCGGTAATGATGGTACGTAAGACCGTGCGCAACATGCAGACCGGTGAAACGCTGCTGATTATTGCCGACGACCCGGCCACGACCCGCGATATTCCCGGCTTTTGTACCTTTATGGAGCATGAGCTGGTGGCACAGCAGACCGAGGCGCTGCCGTACCGGTATTTGATTCGTAAGGGTTAGATGGGCTGGCGTTGCTGTAGGTCGGGTAAGGCGAAGCCGCTACCCGACGAATATGTGTCCTCTGCGGCCTGATGCCCTCACCCCGCCCCTCTCCCACGGGGAGAGGGTGCAAACACTAAAAACGGCAATCTTTGATTGCCGTTTTGCATTTACCTAGCCTTTCATCCACGCGCGGATCCCGTCCAGGAACATCTGCGTTGCCATCATCACCAGAATCAGCCCCATCAGGCGTTCCAGCGCGTTCACCCCTTTCTCACCCAGCAGGCGCAGGAACAGCGACGACTGCAGCAGGATAATAAACGTCCCGCCCCAGGCGATCAGCAGGGCAATCACCAGATGGCTCATCTGGTTCGGATACTGATGCGACAGCAGCATCAGCGTGGCCAGAATGGTCGGCCCGGCGACGAGTGGAATCGCCAGCGGCACGATAAACGGCTCTTCACCCGCGGGCAGGCCGCTGCTGCTGCCTTCCGCGCTCGGGAAAATCATCTTAATGGCAATCAGGAACAGAATAATCCCGCCGGAAATCGAAACGGTTTCGGCGCGCAGGTTCAGGAACGCGAGAATTTTTTCACCGGCAAACAGGAAGATAAACATCACCAGCAGGGCGATGAGCAGCTCGCGGATCATGATCGCCCGGCGGCGCTTCGGCTCGGTGTGCTTCAGCACCGACATGAAGATAGGCAGGTTTCCCAGTGGATCCATAATCAGGATCAATAAAACCGCCGCGGAAATGATTTCACTCATCTTTAAATTATCCCTGATACTTAGTAGTGTTATTCCGATGATTAGCGCTTTTTCTGATTGCCGGGCAATCATCGATTAATTTCGCTTGCGACTTTGGCAGCATTTTGTAATGTGAAGCATATCCCAGTTCAATACTGGCTTGCACAATCAGCACACACCCTCAGCAGGAAAAAAATGCTATGAAAAACGTTGGTTTTATCGGCTGGCGCGGTATGGTCGGCTCTGTACTCATGCAACGCATGGTTGAAGAGCGCGATTTCGACGCTATCCGCCCGGTCTTCTTCTCCACTTCCCAGCTCGGCCAGGCTGCTCCGTCCTTTGGTGGTACCACAGGCACGTTGCAGGATGCTTACGATCTGGAAGCGCTGAAGGCACTCGACATTATTGTGACGTGCCAGGGCGGCGATTATACCAACGAAATCTATCCAAAGCTGCGTGAAAGCGGCTGGCAGGGCTACTGGATTGACGCGGCCTCTTCGCTGCGCATGAAAGACGATGCCATCATCATTCTCGACCCGGTGAACCAGGGCGTCATCACCGACGGCCTGAACAACGGCGTGAAAACCTTTGTCGGCGGTAACTGCACCGTCAGCCTGATGCTGATGTCCCTCGGCGGCCTGTTCGCGCAGGATCTGGTGGAGTGGGTCTCCGTGGCGACCTACCAGGCGGCGTCCGGCGGCGGCGCGCGTCATATGCGCGAGCTGCTGACCCAGATGGGCCAGCTGCACCACAGTGTCGCAACCGAGCTGGCAAACCCGGCGTCCGCGATCCTTGATATCGAACGTAAGGTCACTCAGCTGACCCGCAGCGGCGAGCTGCCGGTGGACAACTTCGGCGTACCGCTGGCCGGTGGTCTGATCCCATGGATCGACAAACAGCTGGATAACGGCCAGACCCGCGAAGAGTGGAAGGGCCAGGCTGAGACCAATAAAATCCTCGCGACCGCGAACACCATTCCGGTTGACGGTCTGTGCGTGCGTATCGGCGCGCTGCGCTGCCACAGCCAGGCCTTCACCATTAAACTGAAAAAAGATGTGTCTATTCCGACCGTGGAAGAGCTGCTGGCCGCGCACAACCCGTGGGCGAAAGTGGTGCCAAACGATCGCGATATCACCATGCGCGAGCTGACCCCGGCTGCCGTTACCGGCACGCTGACCACGCCGGTTGGCCGTCTGCGCAAGCTGAACATGGGGCCGGAGTACCTCTCCGCGTTCACCGTCGGCGACCAGCTCCTGTGGGGCGCCGCCGAGCCGCTGCGCCGCATGCTGCGCCAGCTGGCGTAATAATTTGTTAACTACCGGGGGTGATTTTCACCCCTTTTTTTTGCGTACTACATGGAGTAACACGCGTATGTCTTATTTTTTATCAGGAGTCATCTAGAGCGTTGGCTATGCTTTAAGGAAGAGTCATTTCTTACCTGAGGTTCGAACGGAGCAGAATGGATGCACATTTTTGTGCTGTCCCGTTCAGGTCACATTAAAAGTCGTCCCGGAGCGCTTAAAAAGGACGACATAAAAAACAGGATGAATACCATGTCCGATCGTGTGGATAGAGACGTGATTAATGCGCTTATTGCGGGTCATTTTGCTGACCCCTTTTCTGTGCTTGGGATGCATCAAACTGAGGATGGCCTTGAAGTTCGGGCATTGTTACCGGATGCCACAGAAGTCTGGGTGATTGAACCCAAAACCGGCCGCAAGGTCGGTAATCTTGAATGCCTCGATTCCCGTGGCTTTTTCTCGGGCGTGATGCCCCGCCGTAAAAACCCTTTTCGCTATCAGCTCGCCGTTCTCTGGCACGGTCAGCAAAACCTGATTGACGATCCTTACAGCTTTGGCCCTCTGCTTAAAGAGATGGACGCCTGGCTGCTCTCCGAAGGAACGCATCTTCGCCCTTATGAAACGCTGGGTGCCCATGCCGATACCATGGACGGCATTACCGGCACGCGGTTCTCCGTGTGGGCACCTAACGCCCAGCGCGTCTCCGTTGTCGGCCAGTTCAACTATTGGGACGGTCGCCGCCACCCGATGCGCCTGCGCCGGGAAAGCGGCATCTGGGAGCTGTTTATCCCGGGGGCGCACCCCGGGCAGCTTTATAAATTCGAGATGATCGACGCCAACGGCAAGCTGCGCATTAAAGCCGACCCGTATGCCTTCGAAGCGCAGATGCGCCCGGATACCGCGTCGCTGATTTGTGGCCTGCCGGAGAAGGTCGTCCAGACGGAGGAGCGTAAACAGGCCAACCGTTTTGACGCGCCCATCTCCGTCTATGAGGTACACCTTGGCTCCTGGCGTCGCCACACCGATAACAACTTCTGGCTCAGCTATCGTGAGCTTGCCGACCAGCTGGTGCCCTATGCCAAATGGATGGGCTTTACCCACCTTGAGCTGCTGCCGGTCAACGAGCACCCGTTCGACGGCAGCTGGGGCTATCAGCCTACCGGGCTGTATGCGCCAACGCGCCGCTTTGGCACCCGCGATGACTTCCGCTATTTCATTGATGCCGCGCACGCCGCCGGGCTGAACGTCATTCTCGACTGGGTGCCGGGCCATTTCCCGTCTGATGACTTTGCGCTGGCAGAGTTTGACGGCACGAAGCTGTACGAGCACAGCGACCCGCGCGAAGGCTATCACCAGGACTGGAACACGCTGATCTACAACTACGGTCGCCGTGAGGTCGCAAACTACCTGGTCGGGAATGCCCTGTACTGGATCGAGCGGTTTGGCATTGATGCCCTGCGCGTCGATGCGGTGGCGTCGATGATCTACCGCGACTACAGCCGCAAAGAGGGCGAGTGGATCCCGAACGAGTTTGGCGGCCGTGAAAATCTGGAAGCGATTGAATTCCTGCGCAATACCAACCGCATTATCGGCGAACAGGTGGACGGTGCCGTGACTATGGCGGAAGAGTCGACCGACTTTGCGGGCGTCTCCCGTCCGCCGTCATCAGGCGGCCTGGGGTTCTGGTATAAGTGGAACCTGGGCTGGATGCACGACACGCTCGACTACATGAAGCTGGATCCGGTTCACCGTAAGTATCATCACGATAAGCTGACGTTCGGGATGCTCTACAACTACACCGAAAACTTCATGCTGCCGCTGTCGCACGATGAAGTGGTGCACGGCAAAAAATCCATTCTCGACCGCATGCCGGGCGACGCGTGGCAGAAGTTTGCCAACCTGCGCGCCTACTACGGCTGGATGTTTGCCTTCCCGGGCAAGAAACTGCTGTTTATGGGCAATGAGTTCGCCCAGGGACGCGAGTGGAACCACGACGCCAGCCTCGACTGGCACCTGCTTGAAGGCGGCGACAACTGGCACCACGGGGTGCAGCGTCTGGTGCGCGACCTGAACCTGACCTATCGCCACCACAAAGCGCTGCACGAGCTCGACTTCGATCCGTACGGCTTTGAGTGGCTGGTGGTGGACGACCACGAGCGCTCGGTGTTTGTCTTTGTGCGTCGTGACAAAGCGGGTAACGAAATCATCGTCGCCAGCAACTTCACGCCGGTGCCGCGCGAACACTACCGCTTCGGCATTAACCAGCCGGGCAAATGGCGCGAGATCCTGAATACCGACTCCATGCACTATCACGGCAGCAACGCCGGTAACGGCGGGCTGGTCCAGAGCGATGCCATCGAAAGCCACGGGCGACCCAACTCCCTGAGCCTGACGCTGCCGCCGCTTGGCACCATCTGGCTGATGCGGGAGGGCGAATGACGCAGCTTACGGCAGGTAAACCCGAACCGCTCGGCGCGCGTTTTGACGGAAAGGGTGTCAATTTCACCCTCTTTTCCGCTCACGCTGAGCGGGTAGAACTGTGCGTGTTTGATGGGGAAGGTAACGAGCACCGTTACGATTTACCCGCGCGCACGGGGGATACCTGGCACGGCTACCTGGCCGGAGGACGGCCAGGCATGCACTATGGCTTTCGCGTACACGGTCCGTGGGTTCCGGCGCAGGGGCACTGGTTTAACCCGGCGAAGCTGCTGATCGACCCGTGCGCGCACCGCGTGGACGGCGAGTTTAAAGACGACCCGCTCTTCCACGTGGGCTACGGCGAGCCCGACCACCGCGACAGCGCGCCCGTCGCGCCAAAAAGCGTGGTGGTGAACGATCTTTATGACTGGGAAGACGATGCCCCGCCGCAGACGCCGTGGGGCAATACCGTCATTTATGAAGCCCACGTCAAAGGGCTGACGTACCTGCACCCGTCGATCCCCAAAGAGATGCGCGGCACCTATAAGGCGCTCGGGCATCCAACCATGATCGCCTACCTGAAACACCTCGGCATCACCGCGCTGGAACTGTTGCCCGTCGCCCACTTTGCCAGCGAGCCGCGCCTGCAGCGGCTGGGGCTAAGCAACTACTGGGGCTATAACCCGCTGGCGATGTTCGCGCTTGAGCCACGCTATGCCGCCCATCCGGAAAAGGCGCGTGACGAGTTTCGCGATGCGGTGAGGGCGCTTCATACGGCGGGCATTGAGGTCATTCTGGACGTCGTGCTGAACCACAGTGCCGAAAGCGATCTCGACGGTCCGACGCTCTCCATGCGCGGAATTGATAACCGTAGCTATTATTGGATCAGGCAGGATGGCGATTATGAGAACTGGACCGGCTGCGGTAACACGCTCAACCTCAGCCATCCGGCGGTCACGCATTTTGCTTATGAATGCCTGAAATACTGGGTGGAGACGTTCCACGTCGACGGTTTTCGTTTCGATCTGGCGCCCGTGATGGGGCGCACGCCAGCGTTCAGCCAGCAGGCTCCGCTGTTTGAGGCGATAAAAAACTGTCCGGTGCTCTCGCAGGTGAAGCTCATTGCCGAGCCGTGGGACATCGGGGAAGGCGGTTATCAGGTCGGGAATTTCCCGCCGCTGTTTGCCGAGTGGAACGATCACTACCGCGATGCCGCGCGCCGCTTCTGGCTGGAACGGAATCTGTCGCTGGGGGAGTTCGCCGGACGCTTTTCCGCTTCAAGCGATCTCTTTAAGCGCGACGGCAAACGCCCGTCGGCCACCGTCAATCTGTTGACGGCACACGACGGTTTTACGCTCAGGGACTGCGTTTGTTTCAATCAGAAACACAATGAGGCAAACGGCGAAGAGAATCGCGATGGCACTAACAATAACCATAGCTTTAATCATGGTATAGAAGGGTTAGGCGGTAGCCTGGACGTCATCGAGCGGCGACGCGCCAGCGTTCACGCTTTGCTGACAACGCTTTTATTGTCGCAGGGCACGCCGATGCTGCTGGCAGGCGATGAACACGGCCACAGCCAGCACGGTAACAACAATGCGTATTGCCAGGACAACACGTTAACCTGGCTCGACTGGGGTGAAGCCAACAGCGGGCTGATTCATTTTACCGCTGCGCTGATCCATCTTCGCCAGCAGATCCCCGCGCTGACCGCCGACCGCTGGTGGGAAGAGGGTGACGGCAACGTTCGCTGGTTGAATCAAGACGCGCAACCGTTAAGCGCGCAAGAGTGGCAACACGGCGTACCACGCCTGCAAATCCTGCTGTCGGATAAATGGCTGGTCACGCTGAACGCGACGGATGACGTCGCAGAGATTGTTTTACCTGAAGGGGAATGGCGAGCTGTTCCCCCCTTTGCCGGAGCGGATAATCCGGTAGTAATGGCTGTCTGGCACGGGCCTGCGCACGGAGTGTGCGTATTCCAAAGATGATAAAAAAGGAGTTAGTCATGGTTAGATTAGAGAAGAACGATCCCTTAATGTTGGCACGCCAGCTACCATTAAAAACGGTTGCCCTGATACTTGCGGGTGGACGTGGTACCCGTCTGAAAGATTTGACCATCAAGCGCGCGAAACCGGCCGTTCACTTTGGTGGTAAGTTCCGTATCATCGACTTTGCGCTCTCCAACTGCCTGAACTCGGGCATTCGCCGTATTGGCGTCATTACGCAGTATCAGTCGCACACGCTGGTTCAGCATATCCAGCGCGGCTGGTCATTCTTCAGCGAAGAGATGAACGAGTTTGTCGATCTCCTTCCCGCTCAGCAACGCGTCCACGGTGAGAACTGGTACCGCGGAACGGCGGATGCAGTGACGCAGAACCTCGACATCATTCGCCGCTATAACGCGGAATACATCGTGATCCTCGCCGGGGACCATATCTACAAGCAAGATTACTCCCACATGCTCATCGACCACGTCGAAAAAGGGGCGCGCTGCACCGTAGCGTGTCTGCCTGTGCCCGTTGCTGAAGCGACGGCGTTTGGCGTGATGCACGTGGATGCCGACGACAAAATTATCGACTTTGTTGAAAAGCCGGCGAACCCGCCAACCATGCCCGGCGATGACACCAAATCGCTCGCCAGCATGGGGATTTATGTCTTTGATGCAGATTATCTTTATGAGCTGCTGGAAGACGATGACAAAGACGAAAACTCCAGCCACGACTTCGGTAAAGACATCATTCCGAAAATCACTAAAGCTGGCATGGCCTATGCACATCCTTTCCCGCTGTCCTGCGTGCAGTCCGACCCCAATGCGGAACCTTACTGGCGCGATGTGGGAACTCTGGAAGCGTACTGGAAAGCGAACCTCGACCTGGCGTCGGTCACGCCTGAGCTGGATATGTACGACCAGAACTGGCCGATTCGTACCCATATGGAATCGCTGCCGCCGGCCAAATTCGTGCAGGACCGCTCCGGCAGCCACGGTATGACGCTGAACTCGCTGGTGTCCGGCGGGTGCATTATTTCAGGCTCGGTGGTGGTGCAGTCGGTGCTGTTCCCCCGCGTGCGAATAAATTCATTCTGTAATATCGATTCGGCAGTCTTGCTGCCTGATGTCTGGGTAGGGCGCTCGTGCCGTCTGCGTCGCTGCGTTATCGATCGTGCCTGCGTCATTCCAGAAGGGATGGTGATTGGTGAGAACGCGGAAGAAGACGCGCGTCGTTTCTATCGTTCGGAAGAGGGGATCGTGTTAGTCACACGGGAAATGTTGCGGAAGCTGCAGATCAAACAGGAGCGATGATGCAGGTTTTACATGTATGTTCTGAGATGTTCCCGTTGTTAAAAACGGGCGGTCTGGCAGATGTTCTGGGTGCATTACCGGCAGCGCAAATCGCCGGAGGCGTGGATACCCGAGTCCTGCTGCCCGCCTTTCCGGATATCCGGCGTGGAATTCCCGATGCAAAAGTGGTGACCCGCCGTGAGACCTTCGCCGGACGCATCACCCTGCTGTTTGGACATTACAATGGCGTAGGGATTTACCTGATCGACGCGCCGCACTTATACGATCGACCGGGCAGCCCGTATCACGATACGAACCTGTTCGCCTACACCGATAACGTGCTGCGCTTTGCGCTGCTCGGCTGGGTCGGGGCAGAAATGGCGACGGGGCTGGATCCGTTCTGGCGCCCGGATGTGGTGCACGCGCACGACTGGCACGCCGGGCTTGCCCCGGCGTATCTCGCGGCGCGCGGCCACCCGGCGAAATCGGTCTTTACCGTGCATAACCTGGCGTATCAGGGGATGTACTATGCCCATCACATGAGTGAAATCGATCTGCCATTATCGTTCTATAACATGCACGGGCTGGAATTTAACGGGCAGATCTCGTTCCTGAAAGCCGGGCTGTATTACGCCGATCATATTACCGCCGTGAGCCCAACCTACGCGCGTGAGATCACCCAGCCGGAGTTTGGCTACGGCATGGAAGGGTTGCTGCAACAGCGCCACCGCGAAGGCCGCCTGTCAGGCATTCTGAACGGCGTGGATGAACAGATCTGGAGCCCGGAAACCGATCTCCTGCTGGCGGCGCGCTATGGCCGTGATTCCGTGGAGGACAAAGCGGAAAACAAACGCCAGCTGCAGATTGCGATGGGCCTGAAGGTTAACGACAAAGTGCCGCTGTTCGCGGTGGTCAGCCGCCTGACCAGCCAGAAAGGGCTGGATCTGGTGCTGGAGGCGCTGCCCGGTTTACTGGAGCAGGGCGGACAGCTGGCGCTGCTCGGCGCGGGCGACCCGGTGCTGCAGGAAGGTTTCCTTGCCGCCGCGGCGGAACATCCGGGGCAGGTGGGCGTGCAGATTGGCTACCACGAAGCGTTCTCGCACCGCATCATGGGCGGCGCGGACGTCATCCTGGTGCCGAGCCGTTTCGAACCCTGCGGCCTGACGCAGCTTTACGGCCTGAAATACGGCACGCTGCCGCTGGTGCGCCGCACGGGCGGACTGGCGGATACCGTATCCGATAGCTCTCTGGAAAACCTGGCGGACGGTATCGCCAGCGGGTTTGTCTTTGAGGACAGTAATGCCTGGTCGCTGCTTCGGGCGATTCGGCGTGCTTTCGTCTTGTGGTCCCGTCCATCACTCTGGCGTTACGTTCAGCGTCAGGCGATGTCCATGGACTTTAGCTGGCATGTCGCGGCGCAGTCATACCGCGATCTCTATCAACGCTTGATGTAACGAGGCGAAGTTACTGATATGAACGCTCCATTTAGCTACTCTTCACCCACGCTCAGCGTTGAGGCGTTAAAGCACTCCATCGCCTACAAGCTGATGTTCACCATCGGGAAAGATCCGGTTATCGCCAACAAGCACGAGTGGCTGAACGCCACCCTGTTTGCGGTGCGTGACCGTTTAGTGGAACGCTGGCTGCGCTCAAACCGCGCCCAGCTCTCGCAGGAAACGCGTCAGGTTTACTACCTGTCGATGGAATTTTTGATTGGCCGCACGCTGTCCAACGCGCTGTTATCGCTCGGTATTTATGACGACGTCAAAACCGCCCTGGAAGAGATGGGGTTAGATTTAGAAGAGCTGATCGACGAAGAGAACGACCCGGGCCTCGGCAACGGCGGCCTGGGGCGTCTCGCCGCCTGCTTCCTCGACTCGCTGGCAACGCTGGCGCTGCCGGGCCGCGGCTACGGTATTCGCTACGACTACGGTATGTTCAAACAGAACATCGTCGACGGACGCCAGAAAGAGTCGCCGGACTACTGGCTGGAGTACGGCAACCCGTGGGAGTTTAAGCGCCACAATACGCGCTACAAGGTGCGCTTTGGCGGACGTATCCAGCAGGAAGGCAAAAAATCCCGCTGGGTAGAAACGGAAGAGATCCTGGCCGTGGCCTACGACCAGATTATCCCCGGCTATGACACCGATGCCACCAACACGCTGCGCCTGTGGAGCGCCCAGGCCAGTAGCGAAATTAACCTCGGTAAATTCAACCAGGGGGACTACTTTGCGGCGGTGGAAGACAAAAACCACTCCGAGAACGTGTCCCGCGTGCTGTACCCGGATGACTCGACCTACTCCGGCCGCGAGCTGCGCCTGCGTCAGGAGTATTTCCTCGTTTCGGCGACCATTCAGGACATCCTCAGCCGCCACCATCAGCTGCACAAAACCTACGCCAACCTGGCGGAGAAAACCGCGATCCACCTTAACGACACCCACCCGGTGCTCTCCATTCCGGAGCTGATGCGCCTGCTGATCGACGAACACAAGTTCAGCTGGGATGACGCGTTTGAAGTGACCTGTCAGGTATTCTCCTACACCAACCACACGCTGATGAGCGAAGCGCTGGAAACGTGGCCGGTAGACATGCTCGGCAAAATCCTGCCGCGCCATCTGCAGATTATCTTTGAGATTAACGACTACTTCCTCAAGACCCTGCAGGAGCAATACCCGAACGATACCGGGCTGCTGAGCCGCGCTTCCATCATTGATGAATCGAACGGGCGCCGCGTGCGCATGGCCTGGCTGGCGGTCGTCATCAGCCACAAGGTCAACGGCGTGTCCGAGCTCCACTCGAACCTGATGGTGCAGTCGCTTTTTGCGGACTTCGCGAAAATCTTCCCGACGCGGTTCTGCAACGTGACCAACGGCGTCACGCCGCGCCGCTGGCTGGCGCTGGCCAACCAGCCGCTCTCTGAGGTGCTGGACGAGAATATCGGCCGTACCTGGCGTACCGATTTGAGCCAGCTGAGCGAGCTGGAACAGCATATTGATTTCCCGACGGTGAACAAAGCCGTGCGCGAAGCCAAGCTGCTAAATAAAAAGCGTCTGGCGGTCTGGCTGGCGATGCACCTCAACGTGGTGGCAAACCCGAAAGCGCTGTTTGACGTTCAGATCAAACGCATCCACGAATACAAGCGTCAGCTGATGAACGTGCTGCACGTGATCACCCATTACAACCGCATTAAGGCCGATCCAACGGCCGAATGGGTGCCGCGCGTGAAGATCTTCGCCGGTAAGGCGGCTTCCGCCTACTACATGGCGAAGCACATTATTCATCTCATCAACGATGTGGCGAAGGTGGTTAACCAGGATCCGGACATTGGCGACAAGCTGAAGGTGGTGTTCATTCCGAACTACAGCGTGAGCCTGGCGCAGATGATCATCCCGGCGGCGGATCTCTCTGAGCAGATTTCTACGGCGGGTACGGAAGCATCCGGCACCAGTAACATGAAGTTTGCCCTTAACGGCGCGCTGACCATTGGTACGCTTGACGGGGCGAACGTCGAGATGCTGGAGCACGTGGGCGAAGAAAATATCTTTATCTTCGGTAACACGACGGAAGAGGTGGAGGCGCTGCGCAGGAAAGGCTACTCGCCACGTCAATATTACGAAGAGGATGAAGAGTTACGCCAGGTGCTGACGCAGATCGCGACCGGCGTGTTTAGCCCGGATGAACCGAGCCGCTATCGCGATCTGGTGGATTCGCTGATTAACTTTGGCGATCACTACCAGGTGCTGGCGGACTATCGCAGCTACGTGGACTGTCAGGATAAGGTTGACGAGCTGTACCGTCAGCAGGAGAAGTGGACCAGCGCCGCGATGTATAACATCGCCAATATGGGCTATTTCTCGTCTGACAGGACCATCAAGGAGTATGCCGAGACGATCTGGCATATTGATCCGGTGAGGTTGTAAAAGCAAAACGGCAACCTCGGTTGCCGTTTTTAGTGTTTGTTCCCTCTCCCTGTGGGAGAGGGTCAGGGTGAGGGCATCAGCCCGCACCGATCGCATCAAGACGCCAGCGACAGCTCACGCTTCCCCGCATTCTGCTGTAACCACTGCGCCACGCGAGACTGCTGCTCGGCGTTGAGCCACATCCCTTCTTTGGTACGACGCCAGATAGCATCATCCAGACGACGAACCCACTCGTGCTCAACCAGGTAGCGCAGCTCGGCTTCGTACAGCTCGTGGCCGAAATGTTCGCCCAGATCCGCAATGTCCTTCGCGTCGGCCAGGAACAGCTCGGTATTGCTGCCGTAGGTGCGGGCATAGTGGCGCGCCATCCCTTCGGTGATGAACGGGAAGCGACGGCGCAGCTTCGCGGCGTAATCATCGCGATTGTCGCCGATATCACCGCCGGGCAGTACCGCGCCTTTGGTCCACGCCGGGCCAATGCCTTTATAGTACGGTGCCAGTTTTTCCAGCGCGTGCTCGGCCAGCTTGCGGTAGGTGGTCAGCTTGCCGCCAAACACGGAAAGCAGCGGCGCCTGACCGTCAACGTCGTGAATATCGAGCGTGTAGTCGCGGGTAATCGCCTGCGGTGAGTCAGACTCGTCATCGCACAGCGGACGCACGCCGGAGTAGGTCCAGACCACGTCATCGCGTGACAGCTGTTTCTTAAAGTGCGCGTTATACACTTTGAGCAGGTAGTTCACTTCGCTCTCGTCGATCTCGACGTTCTTCGGATCGCCTTTGTACTCCACGTCGGTGGTGCCGATGATTGAGAACTCGTCCATCCACGGGATCACAAACACGATGCGCTTGTCTTCGTTCTGTAGAATGTAGGCCTGCTTCTGCGTATGCACGCGCGGTACCACAATGTGGCTGCCCTTGATCAGGCGAATGCCGTACGGCGAAGGCAGATGCATGCCGTCGTCGAAGAACTGCTTCACCCACGGGCCGGTGGCGTTCACCAGACCGCGCGCTTTCCAGCTGAATTTCTCGCCGGTATCGATGTCTTCCGCTTCTACAATCCACAGGCCGTTTTCACGACGGGCAGAGGTCGCACGGGTACGGGTTTTCACCTCGCCACCTTTCTTCTCGACCATCTGGGCATTCGCCAGCACCAGACGCGCATCGTCCACCCAGCAGTCGGAATATTCGAAACCGCGCACGATTTCAGGCTTAAGGACCGATTCTGAGCCAAAACGCAAACCTGTCGAACCCGGGAGGCTGGTGCGTTTACCCAGATGATCGTACATAAACAGACCGATTCGAATCATCCACGCCGGACGCAGATGCGGGCGATGGGGCAGGCGGAAGCGCATCGGAATCGCCAGATGCGGGGCCATTTTCAACAGCACTTCACGTTCGGCCAGCGCTTCGCTGACCAGGCGGAATTCGTAGTGTTCCAGGTAGCGCAGGCCACCGTGAATCAGTTTGGAGCTGGCGGACGACGTCGCGCAGGCGAGGTCGTTAGCTTCCAGCATCAGTACGGATAAACCGCGTCCTGCGGCATCGACCGCAATACCGGCACCGTTGATGCCACCGCCTATCACAATCAGATCTTTGGTTTCCATAACACCCTCATGCACTTTCGTTAAAGCTCAGAAATGTTCGATATCGCTCATAATAGCAAAGGAACGCGCTTTTGGTAACATCAAAAAAACAATTTAGAGTGATATGGATAACATAATGGCGTTTACCCGCCGCCAGGACGTACACTACGGGGTAAAATAGTGCGACTAACTTTTCTCCCTCTCCCCGTGGGAGAGGGCTGGGGTGAGGGCATCAGCGCGCACCCAACCTGAACAACAGAAAGAGAACACCATGGATCAGTTTGAATGTATTAACGTAGAAGAAGCCCACCAGAAGATGCACCAGGGAAAAGCGGTGCTGGTGGACATCCGCGATCCGCAGAGTTTTGCGATGGGCCACACGCCGGGCGCGTTTCATCTCACTAACGACACGCTGGGCGCGTTTATGCGCGATAACGACTTCGAGACGCCGGTGATGGTCATGTGCTACCACGGCAACAGCAGCAAAGGCGCGGCGCAGTATCTGCTTCAGCAGGGCTACGACGCGGTATACAGCGTCGACGGCGGCTTCGATGCCTGGCATCGTCATTTCCCGGCAGAAGTGGAATACGCTTTTGAGCGCTGATCCCGCTATACTGTCCCCTTTTGTGTGGAAATAAGCGACCGCTGCCCATGTTGATGATCACCTCTTTTACCAACCCGCGCGTCGCCCAGGCGTTTGTCGACTATATGGCGACGCAGGGCGTTATTCTGACCATTCAGCAACATACGCAGACCGACGTCTGGCTGGCCGACGAGAGCCAGGCCGCGCGCGTAAACGAAGAGCTGGCGCGTTTTCTTGAGAACCCCGGCGACCCGCGCTATCTGGCGGCCAGCTGGCAGTCCGGGCAGACCGACAGCGGACTGCACTACAGCCGTTTTCCCTTCCTTGCCACCATCCGCGAGCGCGCCGGCCCGTTTACGCTGCTGCTGATGGCGGCCTGCATTATCGTCTTCATTATCATGAACGTGGTGGGCGACCAGAGCGTGATGATTGCCCTGGCCTGGCCCTATGACCCGTCTCTTGAGTTTGACGTCTGGCGCTACTTTAGCCACGCGCTGATGCACTTCTCGGTGATGCATATTCTCTTCAACCTGCTCTGGTGGTGGTATCTCGGCGGCGCTGTTGAAAAGCGTCTGGGCAGCGGCAAGCTGATCGTTATCACCCTTATCAGCGCCCTGCTGAGCGGCTATGTGCAGCACAAGTTCAGCGGGCCGTGGTTCGGCGGGCTGTCGGGCGTCGTGTATGCCCTGATGGGCTATGTCTGGCTTCGCGGGGAGCGCGATCCGGAAAGCGGCATCTATCTGCAGCGCGGATTAATAACCTTTGCGTTAATATGGCTTATTGCCGGATGGTTTGATCTGTTTGGTATGTCTATTGCCAACGGTGCGCACGTCGCCGGGCTGGCCGTGGGGCTGGCGATGGCCTTTGCCGACACGCTCCATGCGCGAAAACGAACATAATTCTCAGGGATAATTGATGAAACAAACACAACGTCATGACGCTATTATCGAACTGGTAAAAAAACAGGGATACGTTAGCACCGAAGAGCTGGTGGAGCAGTTTGCCGTCAGCCCACAAACCATCCGTCGTGACCTGAACGACCTGGCCGATCAGAACCGCATTCTTCGCCACCACGGCGGCGCGGCGCTGCCGTCCAGTTCGGTCAATACCTCCTGGCACGACCGTAAAGCCACGCAGACGGCAGAGAAAGAGCGCATTGCCCGCAAGGTCGCCAGCCAGATCCCGAACGGGGCGACGCTGTTTATTGATATCGGCACCACGCCGGAAGCGGTCGCCCATGCGCTGCTGGATCACGAGAACCTGCGCGTGGTCACGAACAACCTGAACGTGGCCAATACCCTGATGCAGAAAGACGACTTCCGCATCATCCTCGCGGGCGGCGAACTGCGCAGCCGCGACGGCGGCATTATCGGCGAAGCGACCCTCGATTTTATCTCTCAGTTCCGCCTCGACTTCGGCATTCTCGGGATCAGCGGCATCGACAGCGACGGCTCGCTGCTGGAGTTTGATTATCACGAGGTGCGCACCAAGCGCGCGATTATTGAGAACTCACGTCACGTGATGCTGGTGGTAGACCATTCGAAGTTTGGCCGAAATGCGATGGTAAACATGGGCAGCATCAGCATGGTGGATGCTGTTTATACCGACGTGATGCCGCCGGCGGGCGTGATGCAGGTGATTAAAGATAATAATTTGCAGTTAGAGTTGTGTTGAAAAGCCGTTCTCCCTCTCCCTGTGGGAGAGGGCCGGGGTGAGGGCATCAGACCGCAGAGGTCCTAAACGCCATACCCCATCATCTTCAACAGCTGCTGCGCATGTTGCACCGCATCCTGACGATGCGCCACGCCCAGCTTCTGATACAGATTGCGGATATGCGTTTTGATGGTGGTCGCCGCCACCGCAAGCTCACCGGCAATCTGCTCGTTGCTGTAGCCTGAATAGATCAGACCCAGAACCTGCCATTCGCGCTGGGTGAGCGGACTGGTACGGATAAGCTCCGGCACTTCCGGGTGGTTCAGCAGACGTTCAACGAAGTTCTCGTCAAAATGCGCGAACTTGTGTCGATGATGCTGGTTAATCTCGCGCAGAATGCGCTGGGCGCGATGCTGGTCCAGCTCCGGCAGCGTGTTGAGCTGAATAAGCTGACGCAGCTGCTGCGCCATCACTTCACCTTCAATCACAAAGTGGCTGATAAAGCCGGTGCGGTTAGCCAGCTGCAGCGCTTCCAGCAGCACGCGCTGGGCATCGTTTTTACGACCCGCCTGCCAGTAAAGCTGGTTCAGCAGCAGCAGGTTGCGGTTCAGGTCGCTCATCAGACGCAGGCTGCGCGCGTTCTCGTTCAGCTCTTCCAGCACAATCTCTGCGGGCTCTAATTCACCGAGCAGGATCTGCGCGCGGGCAATGTTCCGCCACTGGCTCTGCAGGAAGTGGTTGTTCGCAAATTCGGGTTTTGGCGTCTGACGCAGCCAGTTGGCGGCGGATTTTTTATCGCCGGTCATCTGCCAGTAAATCACCCGGACCTTATCGGCATTTGAGACCCAGTCGCTGTGATACTGACCGTTGCCGAGCAGGTTCTCCAGGCGGTTCAGATGGTTGCGGGCGTTATCGAGATCGCCGCGCGCCAGCGAGCACTGCACCAGCAGCGCCAGGCACTGCAGCTGCTGCTGAGGCTGGAAGCTGGAAAGGACATCCACACCCTGGCGGGCGCAGCTTTCGGCTTCATCCAGACGCGACCATGCCCACAGCAGCTGAGCGCGAATACGCAACAGGAACTCGTGCATCGGCAGCTGTTCCAGATGCTGTTCACGAATCAGCTGGAACGCTTTTTCCTGGTTTTCCCAGGCGGCCTGCAGGAACCCCTGCGCGAATAAAATCTCGCTCTGTTGGATCAGGCTCCACAGCGCGTAATGCCAGACATCATGACGACGCGCCATCTGTTCGGTTTGCTGCATCAGTGAAAGCGAACGGGTGAGGTCGCCTTTGCAGTGCAGCACTTCACCGTGCACCGAGGTCGCCACGATGCGGCTGTAGAAGTTAGCCAGCGGCAGTTCATCCAGCGCGACCATCGCCAGCCGTTCAGCTTCGTCCGGATCGCCGTCGTTAATGGCCACCTGAGCGCGCAGCGCGTTGAACTCGCCGTGCAGGGTGGTATCCATTTCGCTTTCCATCTCCTGCTCGGCGCGCGCCAGCAGGGTGTTCACTTCGCTGTAGCGGTGCTGGCTCTGCATCAGCCAGGCCTGCAGCAGCACCAGACGCGGGTTCTCCAGCAGGCTTTCCCACGGCAGGGCTTTGAGGGACTCTTCCAGCAGCGTTAGTTCGCTGTGGTTAAACAGGCCCCACGCATGGTTGAGGAGGATATCGCGCAGCATGCTGGCATCACCGGCGGCCAGCGCGTGGTGGATGGCCTCGCTCGGGAAGCCTTGCGCCATCCAGCTTTCGGCAGCGGCGCGGTGGATCTCCGGCAGTTCAACCGCCAGTTCCCACTGACAGCGCTGGCGCAGGAAGCTGCCAAACAGCGGGTGATAGCTAAACCACTCGCCGGGATCGTCCATGCGCGTCAGGAAAAGGCCCTGACGTTCAATCTCTTCGAGCTGCAGCTGACCGTTTTCACAGCCCGTCACGCGCACGATGAGCGCATCGTTCATGGAGCGCAGCAGAGAGCTTTTCAGCAGGAAATTACGCGTCGAGGGATCGACGCTGTCCAGTACCTCATCCACCAGGTAGTCGGAAAGGTGGCTGGCGTTGATGCCCGCCAGACGCCGCGCAGACTGATGCGCCGGACTGTTGTTTTGTCGGGCAGAGAGCGCGATAAGCTGCAGCGCCGTGGCCCAGCCGGCAACGTCATCACACAGACGGCTGCTCTCGGCGGCCTCAATCGGTGATGTCAGGCGGCAGTCAAAGAACTGTTTCGCTTCCTGGTGGGTAAAGGCCAGCTGCTGGCTGCCCACTTCCAGAAGCTGATCGCGCACGCGCAGGTTGGCAATACCCAACTGCGGCAGGTTGCGTGACAGCACCACTAAAGTCAGGTTTTCCGGCTGATGGCGCAGGAAGAAACGCATCGATTCATGAATCACCGGATTCGTGATGAGATGGTAATCATCGATCACCACGTAAAGCGGGCGATGCCATTCGGCCAGTTCGATAAACAGCTGAGAGAAAAGAGAGGACAGGCTGGCGTACTGGCGCTTTTGCACCATCACCTCACTGGCGACGCAGTGTCCATGGGTGGCTTGCTGTATGGCGGCAATCAGATAGCTGGCAAAACGCTCTTGCTGGTTATCGCCCTCGTCGAGGGAGTACCAGCCAAGATCGCTTTTACCCGCGGCCCATTGCGAAATGAGCGTTGTTTTTCCATAGCCTGCAGGGCTCGTAACCAGCGCCAGTCGGAAATTATGCGCGCCGGAAAGTTTAGCCAACAGACGCTCGCGGACCACTGTATGGTCAAGACGAACCGGGCGACTTAATTTAGACGGAATCAACATAGGTTTCACTTCACTGTGGGGAACGAGAGATTTTATTTTTTTTGCGCTTCGTAATTAATACGATATAAGGTCGAACAGAAAGAGAACTATTGCAAGTTATGTATGGGTTTTGTGGTTCTGAATTTGCACTCTGTCACAAAACATTCAGGCAAATGTTGGAACTTTCTCGAAAGGGCCGTAACGCCGCGTCACTGCTGGTTTGTCTGTATACATTGCCGCTGCGCTGAAACTGGTTTCAGAAAGGTATAGTGACGTCAAATTTAATAAAGTGCGGGTAAAGTTGAGTGAGAGTAATAGTCTTTTGAGATCTGTCCCGATGGCTAAATTATTATTCTACGTAAGTAATCATTTCAGAACGGATTAATTTCACCCGAAACTGCATTTCATTTCTTTGACATTCTCTCCGGTTACTTTTTTATCTTCCGGGCACACTCGAACTATGCTCTGAGAGTGGCCTCGATCACACTTTTATGCTCATCCCCGCTACTCCTCCCTGTCTAATCCCCCACAGGAGGAGGAAGAGGGGAAATGAGCCAGGCACACTAGCGCCAACTTGTGTTTTCTTTCTAAAGGATGCCGATCCCCTATGTCACAGCCTACCTTCAACAAAGCTCAATTCCAGGCTGCCCTGACGCGTCAGTGGCAGCGTTTTGGCCTTCATGCTGCAAACGAGATGACGCCTCACCAGTGGTGGCAGGCCGTGAGCGGTGCGCTCGCAGAACAGCTGGATGCTCAGCCTTTGGCAAAGCCGGTGAAGAACCAGCGCCATGTAAACTACATTTCAATGGAATTCCTGATTGGCCGCCTGACGGGCAACAACCTGTTGAACCTCGGCTGGTATCAGGACGTTGGTGACGTCCTTAAAGAACACGACATTAACCTGACCGACCTGCTGGAAGAAGAGATTGACCCGGCGCTGGGCAACGGCGGTCTGGGACGTCTGGCAGCCTGTTTCCTCGACTCCATGGCGACCGTCGGCCAGTCGGCAATTGGCTATGGCCTGAACTATCAGTATGGCTTGTTCCGTCAGTCGTTTGCCGATGGCCATCAGATGGAAGCGCCGGACGACTGGCATCGCAATACCTATCCGTGGTTCCGCCACAACGCGCAGCTGGATGTGCAGGTCGGTATTGGCGGGAAAGTGACAAAGCAGGGGCTCTGGGAACCGGCGTTCACCATTACCGGTGAAGCCTGGGATCTGCCGGTGCTCGGCTACCGTAACGGCGTGGCGCAGCCGCTGCGTCTGTGGCAGGCGAAGCACGCGCATCCGTTTAACCTGACCAAATTCAACGACGGCGATTTCCTGCGCGCCGAGCAGCAGGGCATCGACGCCGAGAAGCTGACCAAAGTCCTCTACCCGAACGACAACCACCTGGCCGGTAAAAAGCTGCGCCTGATGCAGCAGTACTTCCAGTGCGCCTGCTCCGTGGCAGACATTCTGCGTCGTCATCACCTGGCGGGCCGCAAGCTGGCGCAGCTGCCGGACTTCGAAGTGATTCAGCTCAACGACACGCACCCGACGATTGCGATCCCGGAACTGCTGCGCGTGCTGATCGACGAGCATCAGCTGAGCTGGGATGACGCCTGGGCCATCACCAGCCGTACCTTTGCCTACACCAACCACACCCTGATGCCAGAAGCGCTCGAGTGCTGGGATGAGAAGCTGGTGAAAACGCTGCTGCCGCGCCACATGCAGATCATCAACAAGATTAACGACCAGTTTAAAAACCTGGTGGATAAAACCTGGCCAGGCAACAAAGCGGTCTGGGCGAAGCTGGCGGTGGTTCACGATAAGCAGGTGCGCATGGCGAACATGTGCGTGGTCAGCGGCTTTGCGGTGAACGGCGTGGCGGCGCTGCACTCGGATCTGGTGGTCAAAGATCTCTTCCCGGAATACCACCAGCTTTGGCCGACCAAATTCCACAACGTGACCAACGGCATCACGCCGCGTCGCTGGATCAAGCAGTGCAACCCGCTGCTGGCCGGTCTGCTGGATAAGACCCTGAAGAAAGAGTGGGCCAACGATCTGGACCAGCTCATCAACCTGGAAAAATACGCTGACGACGCGAAATTCCGCGAGCAGTACCGCGCGATCAAGCTGGAGAACAAGGTTCGCCTGGCGGAGTTTGTGAAAGTGCGTACCGGCATTGAGATCAACCCGAATGCCATTTTCGATATCCAGATCAAACGTCTGCACGAGTACAAACGCCAGCACCTGAACCTGCTGCATATTCTGGCGCTGTACAAAGAGATCCGCGAGAACCCGCAGGCCGACCGCGTGCCGCGCGTGTTCCTGTTCGGTGCGAAAGCGGCACCGGGCTATTACCTGGCGAAAAACATTATCCTCGCCATCAATAAAGTGGCGGCGGCGATCAACAGCGATCCGAAAGTGGGCGACAAGCTGAAGGTGGTGTTCCTGCCGGATTACTGCGTCTCGGCGGCTGAAATGCTGATCCCGGCGGCGGATATTTCCGAGCAGATCTCGACGGCAGGTAAAGAAGCGTCCGGTACCGGCAACATGAAGCTGGCGCTGAACGGCGCGCTGACCGTCGGTACGCTCGACGGGGCAAACGTCGAAATCGCCGAGAAGGTCGGGGAAGAGAATATCTTTATCTTCGGCCATACCGTGGAAGAGGTGAAGGCCATCAAAGCCAAAGGCTATGACCCGGTGAAATGGCGTAAGAAAGACAAAGTGCTTGACGCGGTGCTGAAGGAGCTGGAAAGCGGTAAATACAGCGACGGCGACAAGCACGCGTTTGACCAGATGCTGCACAGCATGGACAAACACGGCGGTGACCCGTATCTGGTGATGGCGGACTTCACGGCCTATGTAGAAGCGCAAAAGCAGGTCGACGTGCTGTATCGTGACCAGGAGGCGTGGACCCGCGCGTGCATTCTGAACACCGCGCGCTGCGGTATGTTCAGCTCTGACCGTTCAATCCGTGATTATCAGGCCCGTATCTGGCAGGCAAAACGCTAAGGAAGCGCGATGGAGAGTAAACGTCTGGACAGCGCCGCGCAGGCGGCGGGGATCAGCCTCAGTTACATTAATGCGCACGGCAAACCGCAGTCTATTGGCGCCGACACCAAAAGACGTTTGCTGGATGCCATGCACAAAGCCGACGCGAAAGCGTCGGTTGCGCCGGTGCCGAACGTGAAGGTGTTCACCGCAGGCAAAAAGATGCCGCTGGCGGTGGAGGGGCGCGGCGAGTTTAGCTGGCTGCTTACCACCGAAGAGGGGCATCAGCACAAAGGCCACGCCACCGGCGGCAAAACGTTAAACCTTCCGGCGAAGCTGCCGGAGGGGTATCACACCTTAACGCTCACCCAGGACGATCGTCGTTTCCACTGCCGGGTGATCGTCGCGCCAAAACGCTGCTACGAGCCGCAGGCGTTGCTTGAGGGTAAAAAGCTGTGGGGCGCCTGCGTGCAGCTCTATACGCTGCGCTCCGACAGCAACTGGGGCATCGGTGATTTTGGCGATCTGAAAAAGATGCTGGTGGATGTGGGCGAGCGCGGCGGCGCGTTTATCGGGCTCAACCCGATCCACGCGCTCTATCCGGCCAACCCGGAGAGCGCCAGCCCGTACAGCCCGTCGTCCCGTCGCTGGCTGAACGTGATTTATATCGACGTTAACGCGTTAGATGACTTCAAAAACAGCAAAGAGGCGCAGGCGTGGTGGAAACTCAGCACCACGCAGCAGGCCCTGAAGCAGGCGCGCGACGCGGAGTGGGTGGACTATTCCACCGTCACGGCGCTGAAAATGGCCGCGCTGCGTCTGGCGTGGAAAGGCTTTTCGCAGCGCGATGACGAGCAGATGGCCGCGTTCCGCCAGTTTGTGACGCAGGAGGGCGAGAGCCTGTACTGGCAGGCGGCGTTTGATGCACTGCACGCGTATCAGGTGAAGGAGGACGAAATGCGCTGGGGCTGGCCGGTCTGGCCGGAAGCGTATCAGTCCGTCGACACGCCTGAAGTAAAAGCGTTCTGTAAAAAATATGCCGATGAAGTGGACTTCTACCTGTGGCTGCAGTGGCTGGCGTACAGCCAGTTTGCCGCCTGCTGGCAGGTGAGCCAGGGCTATAAGATGCCGATCGGCCTGTATCGCGATCTGGCCGTCGGCGTGGCAGAGGGCGGCGCGGAAACCTGGTGCGACCGTGAGCTTTACTGTCTGAAAGCTTCCGTCGGCGCGCCGCCGGATATTCTTGGTCCGCTCGGTCAGAACTGGGGATTACCGCCGATGGATCCGCACGTCATGGCGTCGCGCGCCTACGAGCCGTTCATCGACCTGCTGCGCGCGAACATGCAGAACTGCGGCGCGCTGCGTATCGACCACGTGATGTCCGTGCTGCGTCTGTGGTGGATCCCGTACGGTGAAACGGCCGATCACGGGGCGTACGTGCAGTATCCGGTTGACGATCTGCTGTCGATCCTGGCCCTGGAAAGTAAACGCCACCAGTGCATGGTGATCGGTGAAGATCTCGGTACCGTGCCGGTGGAAATTGTCAGCAAGCTCCGCGACAGCGGCGTCTACTCCTATAAAGTGCTCTATTTTGAAAACGACCATGAGAAAACCTTCCGCGCGCCGAAAGCGTACCCTGAACAGTCAATGGCAGTCGCGACGACGCATGACCTTCCTACGCTTCGTGGCTATTGGGAAAGCGGCGATCTGACGCTCGGCAAAACGCTGGGACTGTATCCAGATGAAGAGGTTTTGCGCGGCCTGTATCAGGATCGCGAGCTCTCCAAACAGGGGCTGCTGGATGCGCTGCACAAGCAGGGCTGTCTGCCGAAACGTGCCGGACATAAGGCGTCATTGATGTCGATGACCGCTACCCTCAATCGCGGCTTGCAGCGCTATATTGCCGACAGCAACAGCGCCCTGCTGGGCCTGCAGCCGGAAGACTGGATTGATATGGCGGAGCCGGTGAACATTCCGGGCACCAGCTATCAGTACAAGAACTGGCGTCGCAAGCTGTCCACATCGCTTGAGAAGATGTTTGCCGATGACGGGGTGAACAAGCTGATTAAGGATTTGGACAAGCGCAGAAGGGCGGTGGGCAAGAAGCGGTAGTTTCACCCTAACCCTCTCCCAGAGGGAGAGGAAATAGAATGTAGGCCGGGTAAGCGTCAGCGCTACCCGGCTTTTTTACATCAAACCACCATATTCAACAGCAGTACCCCGACCAGACCGCACACCGAAATAATGGTTTCCAGCGCGGACCAGGACTTGATGGTTTCACCGATCGTCAGGTTGAAGTACTCCTTGAACAGCCAGAAGCCAGGGTCGTTAACGTGAGAGAAAATCACGCTACCGGAACCGACGGCGATAACCATCAGCTCAGGGCTAACACCCGTGGTCGCAATCAGCGGGGCAACGATACCGCCCGCGGTGATCGCTGCAACGGTCGCAGAACCCAGCGCAATACGCAGAACCGCGGCAATAGACCAGGCCATCAGGAGCGGCGATACGTTGGTTTCATGCATCATGGCAGCGATGTATTTATCCACGCCGCTGTCGACCAGAACCTGCTTGAATGCACCGCCACCGCCGATGATCAGAAGCATCATGGCAATGATTTTGATGGAAGAGGTCAGCGTGTCGTTGATCTGATCCATAGAACGGCCGCGGTTCAGGCCGAAGGTGAACATCGCGATCAGCACCGCAATCAGCGTTGCCATGACCGGGTCACCGAGGAATTCCGCAACGGACAGGAACGGATGACCTTTCGGCAGAATCATCTCCGCCACGGCACGCATCGCCATCAGGATAACCGGTACCAGAGAGGTCCAGACGCTGACGCCAAAGCCCGGCATCTCTTCTTCGGTGAAGGTTTTGGCGCTGTACAGACCTTCTGGGATCGGCTTATCAATGCCTTTCAGGAAGCGGGCATAAACCGGGCCCGCCAGAATCACGGTTGGGATCGCCAGAATCGTACCGAACAGCAGGGTTTTACCCATATCCGCGTGGAAGATGGTTGCGATAGCGGTTGGACCCGGGTGCGGCGGCAGGAAGCCGTGAGTCACGGACAGCGCCGCAGCCATTGGCACACCGACATACAGCAGCGGAATGTTTGCCGCAGCCGCGATGGTGAACACCAGCGGCAGCATCAGCACGAAGCCCACTTCATAGAACAGCGCGAAGCCGACGGTAAAACCGGTTAATACCACCGCCCACTGGATGTTCTTCTTGCCAAATTTGGCAATCAGCGTGGTGGCGATACGCTGGGCGCCCCCGCAGTCTGCCAGCATTTTACCGAGCATGGCGCCGAAGCCCATGATCAGCGCCAGGCTGCCGAGCGTGCCGCCGACGCCGGCTTTGATGGAACTGATAACTTTAACCAGCGGCATACCCTGCATCAGACCGACTGCAAGTGCCACCAGAACCAGAGCGATAAATCCGTTCATTTTGAAACGGATCATCAAGAGCAGTAATAACACAACACCGATAGCAACGATGACTAATGGCATGATTTACCTGGCCTTTGAATTGTTATGGGTAACGTCATTGTTTCAACGACAAATTCCGATTGTCCCAACTGGGAACAGAGTGTTAACGGCACTCATACTGATGCCTTCGAAACCATTAAGTTTAGTCGGCTGTTATAAGGATGCTGAGTGCCCACGAGAATGATACGGGTAACATGGCTCGATTGAGAATCACCCTGGGAGGCTAAATTTGAATTATGAGACGCAGGTCAACATATGGGAGGTAAACGCAAAACGGTAACCATGAGGTTACCGTTTTTAATGTTTTCACCCTCTCCCGTGGGAGAGGGCCGGGGGTGAGGGCAATCAGACCTCACTATTTCTGTAGGCCCGGTAAGCGCAGCGCCACCGGGCGATACAGACGGATACTGAATTAGTAGTAAGAGTGCTCGCCGCGCTGGTGCTCGGTCAGGTCACGCACGCCTTTCAGTTCCGGGAACTCGTTCAGCAGCTGCTTCTCGATCCCTTCTTTCAGCGTTACATCGACCATTGAGCAGCCGTTACAGCCGCCGCCAAACTGCAGAATGGCAAAACCTTCGTCGGTGATTTCCATCAGGGAAACACGACCGCCGTGGCCCGCCAGCTGTGGGTTGATCTGGGATTGCAGCAGATACTCAACGCGCTCCATCAGCGGGGCATCGTCAGACACTTTACGCATTTTCGCGTTCGGCGCTTTCAGGGTCAGCTGAGAACCCAGCTGATCGGTGACGAAGTCGATCTCCGCATCTTCAAGATACGGTGCGCTCAGCTCATCAACGTAGGCTGTGAGCTGTTCAAATTTAAGGGCAGTGTCAGTCGCTTCCACAGCGTCCGGAGGACAATAAGAAACACCACATTCTGCATTCGGAGTGCCTGGATTAATCACAAACACGCGGATCTGCGTCCCTTCTTCCTGATTTGCCAGCAGTTTGGCAAAGTGCGCTTGTGCAGAATCGGAAATACGGATCATAGCTTTGGCCTAATAGTTGACTAAATTACCTGGGTATAATCATACGCCCATTGAAGAAGGGCTACAAGGTACGGCACAGACACCATACCTGAACCGACGCGGCGCCGCTTCGCAAAAGCAGTCGGGAAAGTTCAGCAACGGTACTGCCCGTGGTGACGACATCATCCACAATCGCGATATGGAGACCGTCGACCGGCAATTCAAGGCGAAAGGCATTTTTGAGGTTTCTTTTGCGAAGCCGTGCGCTGAGCTGATGCTGGATGGCGGTGGCATGAACGCGTGTCAGCGCGCGGGCCTCATACCGGCAGCCGAGCCACCGTGCGAGGGGACGGCAGAGCAGATCACTCTGGTTATAGCCGCGCCGCCAGTGCCGATGTCGGTATAAAGGGACATTCACCACCATGTCAATTTTCGGCAGTGCCCGGTGACGTCTCGCCTGCAAAACCGCCAGCAACAGCAGGCGGGCAAGGGGCTGTGCCAGCGAGCTCTGCCCGGAAAACTTCAGCGCGTGGATCAGCCTGTTCAGCGGCGGAACATAATCATCCACGGCCACCAGCGCGCTCCACGGCGGGGATTTTTTCAGGCAGCGGCCACAGGGCAACGAGGGGTTCGTGGCCGGTAAACCACATTGTGGACAGATCCCGATACGCCATTGCAGCGATCGCGTGCAGACGGAGCAGACGCCCCACCCGCTGAGCGCCAGCGGCATTTGGCATAGCCAGCACAAGCCGGGTACTGTTAGCATGTGCAACCTCCATGTGAAAAAAGAGAACAGTAACTGATGAAGACGCTGTGGTGGCAGACCGTAGGGACAGGAAATTGCCATCTTGTGCTGCTGCACGGATGGGGCCTGAATGCGGAGATATGGCATTGCATACGTGAGGAACTTGCCTCGCATTTCACGCTGCATCTGGTGGATTTACCCGGCTTTGGCCGCAGCCGCGGGTATGGCGCGTTGTCGCTTGATGAAATGGCGCAGCAGGTTCTGGACGCTGCGCCGCAAAACGCGGTCTGGCTGGGCTGGAGCCTGGGCGGGCTGGTGGCGAGCCAGATTGCGCTGTCGCGGCCTGAACGCGTAAAAGCGCTGGTGACGGTGGCGTCATCGCCCTGTTTTAGCGCGCAGGAAGAGTGGCCGGGGATCAAGCCTGACGTGCTGGCGGGCTTCCAGCAGCAGCTGAGCGAAGATTTCCAGCGGACCGTAGAGCGGTTCCTGGCATTGCAGACAATGGGCACTGACACCGCGCGTAAGGATGCCCGAACGCTGAAGCAGACCGTGCTTTCGCTGCCGATGCCGGAGGTTGAGGTGCTAAACGGCGGACTTGAGCTCCTGAAAACGGTTGACCTGCGCGAGCCGCTGGCCGCGCTGACGGTGCCGCACCTGCGTATCTACGGTTATCTCGACGGGATTGTGCCGCGCAAAGTGGTTCCGCTGCTGGATTCGCTCTGGCCGGAGAGTGAATCGCAGATCATTGCCAAAGCCGCACATGCCCCGTTTATCTCTCATCCGACGGAATTTTGTTCAGCGCTGATTGCGTTAAGTCAACGTTTCGACTGATTATTTTCTATCCTGCCTGGAAAAAGTAACACACCGCAACCATACTCCAGATGTCGTTGCGGTTGTTCTGCCTACGATAATCAAAACAACAATCCTATGGAGAGTCAGGCTATGAAACTTGTTACAGGTATTGTCACTTCTCTGGTTATTGGGTCACTGTCATTTGGCGTCTTTGCGGCAAAAGAGCTGGAAAAAGATAAAGTTGCCGGCATGAATCTGACGAAAATTGGTGAGATTTCTACGTCTGACACCACCGCGCCGATGGATGCTCGCAGAGAGCTGTCGAAGAAAGCGGATGAGCTGGGCGGAACGTACTATGTCGTCACCAGTGCAGAAAAACAGACCAAAAACGTACGCGCAACGGCGGACGTCTACAAGTAATACGATAAAGCCGGGCAGCGATGCCCGGCTTTGTTAACGCAGCGTCCACCACTCCCTGAGGCAGGACTTTCCTTCCGGACAGCTTTTACAACTGCCGGAGAGACAACCGTCCGCTTCTTCCTGAATCCGCACGGCTTTCCCCATGGCTTCCAGTCTTTCCAGCATGGCATCGATCATCGGCTGCGGCGTATGCAGGCTGAGGCTCAGCTGTTTCGCCTCCATTCGCCCTTGCAGTGCCAGCAGGTCACGAACCTGAATCAACGATGCCATGGTTTACTCCTTAGTGACAGTCGCCCGCCGGGCTGCTGCAGCAGGTCGCGGCGGTTTTACGGTTTGCCAGCAGGTCGATGTCGACGCGGCTGCGCGCACGCCGCAGCAAACCGAGCACTATCACGTTAAACAGCACAACCGCGAGAATGCAGACCAGGCTGTAGCGCGGATGTTGGCTGAAATTAACGGTTTGATAAAAGAGCGTCGACAGCGAGTACGCAATGTTTAACCCCCACAGGATGGAGAAGCCCATCCAGCCGCGGCTGGACTCGCGGGCAATCGCCCCCATCACGGAGATGCATGGAATGTAGAGCAGAACAAAGATGAGGTAGCTGTAGGCCGCGGACGCGCTGCCAAATTTCTCGCCCATCACGCCCATGGCACCTGTTGCCATTTCGCCGTCGCCTTTGCTGGCCTCAATAGGGTTCGCCAGCACGCTCAGGCTGAAGGTGTCTTTCAGGCTCTGCCAGGTTTCCTCTACGGCACCCAGCAGTTCATGACCGAGATGAAACTCTGCCGGATTAAATTCCTGTTCCTGAATGTTCTCTGCGGTGTAAAGCGTGTTCAGGGTGCCGACAACCACCTCTTTCGCCATCGCGCCGGTGAACAGCCCGACGGTCGCCTGCCAGTTATCCTCATGCACGCCAATCGGTTTGAAGACCGGCGTGATGACGCGGCTGACGGAGGCGAGGGCAGAGTCGTTGATGTTTTCTGCCGCCTGCCCGCTGAGGGTGAAGCTGTTCAGCGCGCTCAGGAAAATGCTGACGATGACAATCACCTTACCGGCGCGCAGCACAAAGCCCTTCAGGCGCTGCCAGGTCTGGATCGCCAGGCTTTTCAGATGCGGCACGTGATACACCGGCAGCTCCATCACAAACGGCGACGCTTCACCGCGCATAATGGTGTGCTTCAGCATCAGACCGGTGAGGATCGCCATCACGATGCCCAGCACGTACAGCGAAAAGACCGCCAGCGCGCCCTGCTGACCAAAGAAGGCTGCGGCAAAGACCGCAAAGATGGCCAGACGGGCACCGCAGGACATAAACGGCGCCATCATGATGGTCATCAGACGTTCACGCGGCGCATCCAGGGTGCGTGCGCCCATCACCGACGGTACGTTACAGCCGAAGCCGACAATCAGCGGGACGAAGGATTTACCTGGCAGACCTAGCGCCTGCATCAGACGATCCATCACGAACGCGGCGCGCGCCATGTAGCCGGAATCTTCCAGGAACGAGAGGAACAGATACATCATGCCGATCTGCGGCACCAGAGGCAGAACGGTGTTGATACCGCCGCCGATCCCCTGTGCGAGGAAGATGGTTAACCATTCCGGGAAGTGCAGAGTGTAACCCACCCACTGAATTCCGTGAACGAAGACCGCGACGGAACCGGCGTCGAAAATAGGCTGGAGGGCGCCGCCGATGTTAATGGCGAGCAGGAACATCACGTACATCACCAGCAGGAAGATGGGCAAACCGAGGAAGCGGTTAAGCACGACCTTATCCACCGCTGCCGTAAAGCGGCTGGGCTCTGCCGTCAGCGCGTTACTGACAACGTCGCAAATCGAGGCGATGGCCTGGTAACGCGCGTCGGCGATGTGCAGCGCCGGGTCGTCCAGCTCGTCGCTAAGACGGGCCACCGTCGCGTCCAGCTTATCAGCCGCATGCCCGGCGTAAGCGCGGCTGTAGATATCCCCTTCCAGCATCTGCAGGCCGAGCCACAGGCGCTGTTTCGCAGGCATGCTTTGGTCCATCTCCTGCGCCAGCACATTGGCTTCGCGCAGGAGAGGCTTCGCGTAATGCACCAGCTCAATGTCATGATTTCCCTGGTGACGGTCAATGGCCAGCTTCAGCGCATCAATACCGCGAGCGCGCGTCGAGACCAGCGGAACGACCGGGCAACCCAGGCGCGCGGAGAGGGCATCGACGTCGATGCGCAGCTTTTGTTTCTCCGCAATGTCGAGCATGTTGAGCGCCACAATGCAGGGGATGCCCAGCTCCAGCAGCTGCAGCGTCAGATAAAGGTTACGTTCGAGATTGGAAGCGTCGACCACGTTGATCAGCAGGTCCGCGTCGCCGCCAAGAATATAGTGGCAGGCAATCTGCTCATCGAGCGAGGTTTGCGACGAAATGGTGGTTAAGGAGTAGGTGCCGGGAAGGTCAACCAGCGTCACCTGGTTGTCCGTTGTCGTGAACTGGCCCTCTTTACGCTCAACCGTCACGCCCGCCCAGTTGCCCACGCGCTGGCGGGCTCCGGTTAGCTGGTTAAAAAGCGTCGTCTTGCCGGAATTAGGATTGCCAATTAAGCCAATAGTTAACTTTTTCATTTTTTTAGACTCACTGAAACCGCTGGCTTGTTATCGGGATAAGGCTTCGACTTCTATTAACGCGAGGTCTTTCTTACGCAGCACCAGATTCACGCGGCGGGTTTCGATATGAACCGGATCGCCCAGCGGCGCCACGCGCACGACCTGGAATGACGAGCCGGGCAGCATGCCCAGCGACAGCAGCTTTTGCCGATAGGCTGGGCTAATTTCGCGGGTAAAACCGGTAATCTTCCATGCACTGTCTGGAGTGAATTGCATAACGCCTGATTCCACGAAAGGTTAAATTATCTACTATGGGATGATAATGAGAATAGTTTTTATCAGCAATATTAAAACTGTGACGGAATGTTGTTTACGGTATTAATTTACGGCCTGTTTGACCTGGCTCAATATTTGCTGAATTGCCAGGAAAACGAAAAGGGGAGTATTTGTTAACGGGGTGATAATTCGTGGTTTAAATATGGCTATGCAATCGGTTTCATATATTTCGATATGATTTTATTCCCCCACCCATGAGGACGAGGGGGAAAGACCGCACCGTGCGATCCCCTCTCCCCTTTGAGGAGAGGGTTAGGGTGAGGGGCATTGTAACCTTAGCGTTTCTTACCCATCGCTGCCGCCAGCGCATCCATCATCGCGCTGTTGCCTGCAGGCTGAGCATCACGTCCGCGCGGTTTTGCCGCTTTTGCGGCCGGGCGCTGCTGCTCGCGGCCACCGCCATTGCCGCCGCGGCGCGCGCTGGTGTCGCCCGGCTGCTCGTCCAGACGCATGGTCAGCGCGATACGCTTGCGCTGCAGATCGACTTCCAGCACTTTCACCTTCACGATGTCGCCCGCTTTGACCACGGTGTGCGGGTCTTCAACGAACTTGTCGGCAAGGGAAGAGATATGCACCAGACCGTCCTGATGCACGCCGATATCCACAAACGCGCCAAAGTTAGTGACGTTGGTCACCGCGCCTTCCAGCACCATGCCGGGCAGCAGGTCGTTCATGGTTTCCACGCCGTCAGCAAAGGTCGCCGTCTTGAACTCAGGACGCGGATCGCGGCCCGGCTTTTCCAGCTCTTTGATGATGTCGGTGACGGTGGGGACACCAAATTTGTCATCGGTGAAATCAACGGCTTTCAGGTTGCGCAGGGCGCTGCTGTCACCCATAAGATCTTTCAGTGCCTGCTGGGTGGCGGCCAGAATGCGCTCCACAACCGGGTACGCTTCCGGGTGAACGGTGGAGGCATCCAGCGGGTTATCGCCGTGGTTGATGCGCAGGAAGCCCGCACACTGCTCAAAGGCTTTTGGCCCCAGACGGCTCACCTTCAGCAGCTGCTGACGGTTCTGGAACTGGCCGTTCTCATCACGCCAGGCGACGATGTTCTGCGCCATCATGCGGGTTAAGCCCGCCACGCGGGTCAGCAGGGGAACGGAAGCGGTGTTCAGGTCAACGCCGACGGCGTTTACGCAGTCTTCCACCACCGCATCCAGCTTGCGCGCCAGCTGAGTCTGGCTCACGTCGTGCTGATACTGGCCCACGCCGATGGATTTCGGGTCGATCTTCACCAGCTCCGCCAGCGGATCCTGCAGGCGGCGTGCGATAGAGACCGCACCGCGCAGGGAAACGTCCAGGTCCGGGAACTCCTGGGCCGCCAGCTCGGACGCGGAATAGACGGATGCTCCCGCTTCGCTGACGATTACTTTCTGCGCCGTCACTTTCGGGAACTGCTTCTGCACGTCGAGGTAGAAACGCTCGGTTTCGCGTGAGGCCGTACCGTTGCCGATAGCAACCAGCTCCACGTTGTATTTTTCGCACAGCGCCGCTACCACGACGGCCGCTTTCGCTGCCTGGCCGGTGTGCGGATAGATGGTATCGGTCGCCACCAGCTTGCCGGTGCCGTCAACCACAGCGACCTTCACGCCGGTACGCAGGCCCGGATCGAGACCCATAGTCGCGCGCAGGCCGGCAGGGGCGGCCATCAGCAGGTCGTGCAGGTTACGGGCGAAGACGTTAATCGCTTCGTCTTCGGCGCGCTCGCGCACGGTGCCCATCAGCTCGGTTTCGAGGTGCATCAGCACCTTGATGCGCCAGGTCCAGCTCACCACGCCTTTGCGCCAGCTGTCCGCCGGGGCGTTGTTCAGGCGCAGGCCGAGATGGTCGATAATGATCTGCTCGCAGTGGCTCTCTTTCGGCGGCTCGTCAAACTGCGGGTCGGCGTTCAGGGAGAGCTGGAGCACGCCTTCGTTGCGGCCGCGGAACATCGCCAGCGCGCGGTGTGAAGGGGCGGTAGAGATCGGTTCGTGGTGATCGAAGTAGTCGCGGAATTTCGCGCCTTCTTCCTCTTTACCCGCGACGACGGTAGAGACGATGTGGGCATTCTTCCACAGGTAATCACGCACTTTAGCGAGCAGGGCGGCGTCTTCGGCGAAGCGCTCCATCAGAATGTAGCGCGCGCCGTCAAGGGCGGCCTTGGTGTCCGCTACGCCTTTGTCGGCGTCGATAAATTTGGCGGCTTCGGTTTCCGGATCGTGGGACGGCTCGTTCCACAGCAGAGCGGCAAGCGGCTCAAGACCCGCTTCAATCGCAATCTGCCCGCGCGTGCGGCGCTTCGGTTTATACGGCAGATAGAGATCTTCGAGTTCGGTTTTGCTCAGGGTGCCGTTGATGGCGCTTTCAAGCTCGCTGGTCAGCTTGCCCTGTTCGCCTATGGATTTGAGGATCGCCTGACGACGTTCTTCCAGCTCGCGCAGATAGCCCAGACGGGTCTCCAGGTTACGCAGCTGCGTGTCATCCAGACCGCCGGTGACTTCCTTACGATAGCGTGCAATAAACGGCACGGTGTTCCCTTCATCAAGCAGGCGAACGGCAGCTTCTACCTGTTCGGCTCTGGCCTGAATATCACCCGCAATAATGCGGCAGAGCGAATCTTTCATCATGGCTTTATCATCTGTTGAGTCGAAAAATCAGGGGATAGTTATACGGGCTGACACGGCAAAATGCCAGCCGGGGAGGGCGCTCTCGGACTATTTTACGTAGACGATCTCATTGACGTACCAGCTGGCTTCACCGGCTGGAGTCTGAACGACGGCCAGATCGCCCACTTCCTTTTTCAGCAGCGCGCGGGCCATCGGGGAGTCGATGGAGATGTAATCCTTACGACCAAAAATTTCATCGTAGCCGACAATGCGAAAACGCAGGGTGTCACCGTCGTCGTTTTCAATCTCCACCCACGCGCCGAAGAACACTTTGCCCTCCTGCTGCGGGGAGTAATCGACAATTTTGAGATTCTCGAGGCACTTTGTCAGATAGCGAACCCGGCGGTCAATTTCGCGCAGCCGCTTTTTGTTGTACTGGTAGTCAGCGTTTTCGCTGCGATCGCCCAGGCTTGCCGCCCAGGTCACCTTTTTGGTTACTTCAGGACGCTCTTCGCGCCAGAGGTAATCCATCTCTTTTTTGAGCTTTTCGTACCCTTCGCGGGTGATCAGGGGCGTTTTCATGGTAAAGCCTTTGCTGCCTGCCGGTTAACTGTCTTGCGCACAATACGTACCACACAGTGTAACAGACAGGATTAATAATGATTTATGTGATGAAATGAGCAGATAAGCTGCTGTTAAATATGCTTTGTAACAATTTCGACTAGAATTTATACCAGAATTAACTGGTCGAATACGTGCACTTTTTTAGAATACGCTGTTACAAAGACTATCCGAACCTTTGGGAGTACACACAATGCAAGAGAACTACAAAATTCTGGTCGTGGATGACGACATGCGCCTGCGTGCGCTGCTGGAACGTTATCTGACCGAGCAGGGCTTCCAGGTTCGTAGCGTCGCGAACGCTGAGCAGATGGACCGTCTGCTGACCCGTGAATCTTTCCACCTGATGGTTCTCGACCTGATGCTGCCTGGCGAAGACGGGCTTTCTATTTGCCGCCGTCTGCGCAGCCAGAGCAACCCGATGCCAATCATCATGGTGACGGCGAAGGGTGAGGAAGTTGACCGTATCGTCGGCCTCGAAATCGGCGCGGATGACTACATTCCAAAACCGTTTAACCCGCGTGAACTGCTGGCGCGTATTCGCGCTGTTCTCCGCCGTCAGGCGAACGAACTGCCTGGCGCACCGTCTCAGGAAGAAGCCGTCATTGCCTTCGGCAAGTTCAAGCTGAACCTCGGCACGCGCGAGATGTTCCGTGAAGATGAGCCAATGCCGCTCACCAGCGGCGAGTTTGCGGTTCTGAAAGCGCTGGTCAGCCACCCGCGTGAACCGCTTTCCCGCGACAAGCTGATGAACCTGGCGCGCGGTCGCGAATACTCCGCAATGGAACGCTCCATTGACGTGCAGATCTCCCGCCTGCGCCGCATGGTGGAAGAAGATCCTGCGCATCCTCGTTATATTCAGACCGTATGGGGTCTGGGCTACGTGTTCGTCCCGGACGGCTCTAAAGCATGAGGCGAATGCGCTTCTCGCCGCGTAGCTCGTTTGCCCGCACCCTGTTGCTGATCGTCACCCTGCTGTTCGTCAGCCTGGTGACGACCTATCTGGTGGTGCTGAACTTTGCGATCCTGCCGAGCCTCCAGCAGTTTAATAAGGTCCTGGCCTACGAAGTCCGTATGCTGATGACCGACAAACTGCAGCTGGAGGACGGCACGCAGCTCGTCGTTCCCCCGGCGTTTCGCCGTGAAATCTACCGTGAGCTGGGCATTTCGCTCTACTCCAACGAAGCGGCGGAAGACGCTGGCCTGCGCTGGGCTCAGCACTATGAATTCCTCAGCCAGCAGATGGCGCAGCAGCTGGGCGGCCCAACGGAAGTGCGCGTTGAGGTCAACAAAAGTTCGCCCGTCGTCTGGCTGAAAACCTGGCTGTCACCCAATATCTGGGTGCGCGTCCCGCTGACCGAAATCCATCAGGGCGACTTCTCGCCGCTGTTCCGCTACACCCTGGCGATTATGCTGCTGGCGATAGGCGGCGCGTGGCTATTTATCCGTATACAGAACCGACCGCTGGTCGACCTGGAGCACGCTGCGCTGCAGGTCGGTAAAGGGATTATTCCACCTCCGCTGCGCGAGTATGGCGCCTCGGAAGTCCGTTCGGTGACGCGCGCGTTTAACCATATGGCGGCAGGCGTGAAGCAGCTGGCGGACGATCGTACGCTGCTGATGGCGGGCGTAAGCCATGACCTGCGCACGCCGCTAACGCGTATTCGTCTGGCGACGGAGATGATGGGGGAAGAGGACGGTTATCTCGCCGAGTCCATTAACAAGGATATCGAAGAGTGTAATGCCATCATCGAGCAGTTCATCGACTACCTGCGCACCGGGCAGGAGATGCCGATGGAGATGGCGGATCTGAACGCGGTGCTGGGCGAGGTGGTGGCGGCGGAAAGCGGCTACGAGCGGGAGATTGATACCGACCTGCAGGCGGGTGAAATTCAGGTACGCATGCACCCGCTCTCCATTAAGCGCGCGGTGGCGAACATGGTGGTCAACGCGGCGCGCTACGGCAATGGCTGGATCAAAGTCAGCAGCGGGTCTGAACTCAACCGCGCCTGGTTCCAGGTGGAAGACGACGGTCCGGGCATCAAGCCCGAGCAGCGTAAGCATCTGTTCCAGCCGTTTGTGCGCGGCGACAGCGCGCGCAGCACCAGCGGCACGGGCTTAGGCCTGGCGATTGTTCAGCGTATTATCGATAACCACAACGGACTGCTGGAGATTGGCACCAGCGAGCGTGGTGGACTGAGCATTCGCGCCTGGCTGCCGGTACCGGTGACGCGGGGGCAGGTGAAAGAGGGTTAAAAAAAGGGTGGCAATTGCCACCCTTTTTGTAGGTCGGGTAAGGTGAAGCCGCCACCCGACAAAATGCGGTCTCTGCGGTCTGATGCCCTCACCCCGGCCCTCTACCACGGGGAGAGGGAGAATGACTACAGCTTCGGACCCGCGCTCACCAGCGCAGCACCCGCCGGGGTATCGGTATACTTCTCGAAGTTCTCGATAAACAGCTTCGCCAGCGATTCCGCCTTCTCGCGCCACTGCTCCGGAGAACCGTACGTGTTGCGCGGGTCGAGGATATGCGTATCCACACCCGGCAGCGACGTTGGGATCGCCAGGTCAAACATCGGCAGCGTAAAGGTTTCGGCGTCGTCCAGAGAACCATCCAGAATGGCGTCGATAATCGCGCGGGTATCTTTGATGGAGATACGTTTGCCGGTACCGTTCCAGCCGGTGTTCACCAGGTATGCCTGCGCGCCGGATGCCTGCATGCGTTTCACCAGCACTTCAGCGTACTGCGTCGGGTGCAGCGACAGGAAGGCCGCGCCGAAGCAGGCGGAGAAGGTTGGGGTTGGCTCCGTCACGCCACGCTCGGTACCCGCCAGCTTGGCGGTAAAACCGGAGAGGAAGTGGTACTGCGTCTGGCTGGCCGTCAGGCGAGACACCGGAGGCAGCACGCCGAACGCATCCGCGGTCAGGAAAATGACCTTCGTGGCATGACCCGCTTTTGACACCGGCTTCACGATATTGTCGATGTGGTAGATCGGGTAAGAGACGCGGGTGTTTTCCGTTTTCGACGCATCGTCGAAGTCGATGGAGCCGTCGGCACGCACGGTGACGTTTTCCAGCAGCGCATCGCGACGGATCGCGTGGAAGATATCCGGCTCGGCCTCTTCAGACAGGCGAATGGTCTTCGCGTAGCAGCCGCCTTCAAAGTTGAATACGCCGTCGTCATCCCAGCCGTGTTCGTCATCGCCAATCAGGCGACGTTTTGGATCGGTGGACAGGGTGGTTTTCCCGGTGCCGGACAGGCCGAAGAATACCGCCACGTCGCCTTTTTCACCGACGTTAGCCGAGCAGTGCATGGAGGCGATGCCCCGCAGCGGCAGCAGGTAGTTCATGACCGAGAACATCCCTTTCTTCATTTCGCCGCCGTACCAGGTACCGCCGATCAGCTGGATACGCTCGGTCAGGTTGAAGGCCACAAAGTTTTCGGAGTTCAGACCCTGCTCTTTCCACTGTGGGTTCGTGCATTTCGCACCGTTCATCACGATGAAATCCGGGGTGAAATCCTGCAGCTCTTCGTCGGTTGGACGAATAAACATGTTTTTCACGAAATGTGCCTGCCAGGCCACTTCAGTGATAAAACGCACGGAGAGACGGGTATCGGCGTTAGCGCCGCAGAAAGCGTCGACAATGAACAGACGCTTGCCGGAAAGTTGATGGGTGACGAGCCCTTTCAGGTGCTGCCAGGTTTCCGGGGAGAGCGGTTTGTTGTCGTTCTTCCCTTTGCCCTTGTCAGCCCACCACAGCGTATCGCGGGTGGTTTCGTCTCGGACGATATACTTATCTTTCGGCGAACGACCGGTAAAAATACCGGTATCGACGGCGATAGCACCAAGATTCGTCAACACACCACGCTCGTATCCTTCCAGTGCTGGATTGAGCTCTTCCTGATACAGCGTATCGTAGTCGGGGTTGTAGACGATTTCCTGGACGTCGTGAATACCATAAGCCTTGAGATCTTGCGGGGTTAAACCAGTAACACGCATATCACTGCTCCTTAGCCAATATGTACTGCCTGAAATTGTAGGGTTTTTCTGAGGTTGTTAACCGCGACGGGGCTCATAGATTTACGCATCTGGACAAAACCCTTACTAACGGAAAACGCTGCGACTCCAGTCACAGCGCAGGCGGATTATCGCAGGAATCGCTTTTTGGTTGGGGAAAATGTTCCGAAAAGGTTAAAGAGTGGTGATTTTATCGGAAAGAATGTGAATGTAATCGCATACACGTAAGAAAATTACGTAAGAGTTACATAAGGAAAACGATTCAGCTTGGGGGGAGTTTTTTACCCCTCACCCCAGCCCTCTCCCCAAAGGGGAGAGGGGGTTCAAGTTCCCTCTCCTCTTTGGGGAGAGGGTTAGGGTGAGGGGAAAGAGGTTTAGTGAACCTGCGGATCCGCCGGGGAGGCGTTATTGCGGATCTCAGCGATATCCATCGAATTGAACACGTAGTGCGTACCGCAGTAGTCACAGTGCATATCGATTTCGCCGTCTTCCGCCATGATGCTGTCGATCTCTTCATCCGGCAGGGTTTTCAGCGCGCCAGCACAGCGCTCGCGTGAGCAGGTGCACTTAAATTCCACGGACTGCGGATCGTAAACCGTCACTTCTTCTTCGTGGTACAGACGCCACAGTACGTCGGTCGCCGACAGGTTGAACAGCTCTTCCGCTTTGATGGTTTCGGTCAGCGTCGCCAGGTGCTCAAAGTCATTGGTCTGTGCGTCCTGCGCAGGCAGAACCTGCAGCAGCATACCGCCCGCAGCAGGCTGACCGTCCACTTCACCGGTGCGGATGAAGAGACGCGTCGGCAGCTGTTCAGAACGCATGAAGTAATCTTCCAGGCAGGCTGCCAGGGTATCGCCTTCCAGACTCACCACACCCTGATAGCGCTCACCTTCCTCAGGGGAGATGGTGATCACCAGGTAGCCATTACCCACCAGCGTTTTGAGGTCTGCATTTTCAGGCACGTCGCCCTGAACGCGCGCCACGCCGCGCATCTGCTGCTGGTTATTGCCGTTGATCACCGCCAGCGTCATCGGGCCGTCGCCCTGCAGCTGCACGGTGATATCACCGGCAAACTTCAGCGTCGCCGTCAGCAGGCTGGTGGCAACCAGCAGTTCGCCCAACAGGGTCTTCACCGGCAGCGGGTAATTGTGGTTTTCCAGAATCTGTTTCCAGGTTTCGGATACGGTGACCAGCTCGCCGCGCACGGCGAATTGTTCAAACAGATAGCGGTGTAATTGGTCGTGTTGGGCCATTTTCATCTCTCGTGCGGGTGAGGTTAATCAGTCTCACCGTGTTTAAATTTCATCAGATCGCGACGCTCTTTTTTATCCGGTCGCCGGTCCGGGTGGGGCATCGTCAGCGCGTTCATTTTGCGCGCCAGCGCGGTCTTCTCGCGCTTTTCAATGCTCTCCGCCGTCTCTTCATAAAGCAGTACGGCTTCCGCTGCAGGTCGACGCTGTTCGGTAATGGCTTTAATCACCACCGTACGTTCATCGTTGCCCTGACGCAGCGTTAAGGTGGCATTCAGCTCAACCAGCTTGCTCGGTTTGCTGCGCTGGCCGTTGTAATGCACTTTTCCGCCGTCAACCATCTCGCGGGCAAGGGCGCGTGTTTTATAAAAACGCGCTGCCCACAGCCATTTATCCAGTCTTACCCCGTCAGAGGGTTTTTCTTTCATGGCGTCTCCTTCACGATCAGTGAGGGGATCATCTGGCGATAGTCGTTCAGTCCAGGGTGGCGCAGATAGCTTTTTTCAGCCAGGCCAGAGTCAGGATTGGTCACGCCCAGACAGTAGCGAATGCCAAACCTTGCCGCGGAATCCAGAATGGGCTCGCTGTCATCAATGAACAACGTACGTTCTGGCTGCAAACCCGTCTCTTCCTTCACCGCATGCCACAACCGCTGATCCTCTTTCGGATAACCAAATGTGTGGGTGGAAAGTAATAAATCAAGGTGCGACGCCAGACCTGTATGCTCCAGCTTCACCGCCAGATTATGTGGATGCGCGTTGGTCAACAAAATACGGCGCTTGCCGCTCGCTTTCAGCGCATCCAGAAAGGGCACGGTATCCTCGCGCAGAACGGCGCGCGGGCCCTGGGCGGTGGTCATGGCACAAATATCCAGACCGAGGCGCTCGCTCCAGTAGTCAAGACAGTACCAGTTTAGCGTATGTTGCACCGCACTATATTGCGAACGAATGAATGCCTGCGCTTCTGCCGGGGAGATCCCCTGCTGCTCGCCATAGGTTTCAGGAACCAGCGTTTGCCAGAAATAGTTATCAAAGGCGAGATCGAGCAGCGTGCCGTCCATATCCAGCAGAACGGTATCTACCTCCTGCCAGGCGATATCAAGATGCATAAGGGGGAACTCCAGCCAGAAGAAACGTGCGCGACAGGGTAGCACAACTTGCCGCGCAACGACGTTATCAGATCAGGCTCTCAGACGAGGGGATCAGCTTTGGATTGAGGCAGTTTTCATAATACTGCTGAATGTCTGCAAGCCGGGTGCGCGAGCGCTGGTAGCGGCGCAGGGCCATAAAGCCGTTCCAGAAAATGGCGATCAGCATCGCGGTCATCAGCAAAGAGGTGCCGATGTAACGCCACAAGCCTGCGCTATCCGGCATCCGGTGCAGGCCGATATGGCGAGTGCCGTTGGCGTCGGTATAAATACTCGTGACAATCCCTTCGGCGCTGAACGGCGTTTGCATCAGCATCTGCGCCAGGCGCTGGAACTGGCTCCACTGCTCCTGCGCCGGGTAGTCATAAAGCGCAACCTGCGGGTAGGGCTGATCGACCAGATCGCTGCCTTCATCGCTTGCTATCACAAAGCCACCCGGCGCCGGGCTGTTCAGCGCCTGAGCCGCACGGGTGGTCTCGCGCATCATGAACGGCGACGTCGAGGTGGCGACCAGGTTATCCAGCGATTCCGCGCTCACCGGACGCAGCAGCACGTTAACGCCATCCAGTCGTCCCGCTTCGGCGCGTTTTACCAGCGAGTCCCAGTCTTTGCTGTTCCCCAGGTTTACCAGGGCGTTTTTAAGGCGTATGCACTCATCCTGAGAGGAGCATAAATCCTGCGTTTTCAGGACGATGTCACCAAAATCATCCAGCAGAACCATGCCTGATTTCTGAATGGCCGAGCGCAGCGCGGGGCTGACGCGCGAATCATCGTCCGGTTTCGGATGCAGCTGGCGGTTAACCGTCTGGGTGAGAGCCGTGGCCTTGTTCACCACTTCGGATTCCGGCAGCGGCAGCGGCGGCGCGTCGTTCCAGATAATTTGCGAACAATCGAACGGCATGAACGGCGAACTCTGACGCGTGTTCCACGCCCCCGGGGTGTGAATATTACACATCCCGGTCCCCTTCAGGCGCAGCGTGTCCCCCACGCGTACACCGGCTTCATCCAGTTTGTTGACGCTGGTCGCTTCAATGGTTTGCGCCCCTTTGATCCACGACAGGGTGAATTTAATGGGCATATCCAGCGGCACGAAAAGCAGCAGCATGGCTAAGACCAGCGCGGCGCCGCCGGCAATGACCGTACTGCGTAGCCAGTGCTGAAGCGGGAAATTTTTCACTTCATCATGCAGAGACAGGAAGCGCCCCTGACGCACAACGTGGCGGTCAAGGTAGATATCAATATCGGTTTTCTGCCCTAAATCCTGTGCGATCCACGGCTGCCAGTGACGCGGGTAGATCAGGTCGATAATACCGAGCGAGATATTGTTGAGATGCTCCTGATCGTTTTCACCGAACAGGCCCCAGCGCTTTGGCGTCCCGCGCAGGCAGTGGATCTCGCGCAACGAGGTTTTAGCCGGTGGAGCAAAGAGACCCCAAAGCCCGCCGGCCAGCAGCAGCACCGCGCCGCCAGCCAGCCAGGGGACAAACACATCCGGCGTCAGCAGGCAGATAAAAAAGAGCAGGAAAGCAGCAACGATCAGAATGGCTTCACGGATGCCGTCCGGGCGGCTCAGGGCGTACTCTTCATGCGTCTCCTGGCGAATGTTCAGCAGTTCTATCTGCTCTGTCTCTTCGCCACGAATGGACGCCTGCGTTGAACTCGCGCGTTCCAGCGCAAAACGCGGGGCTTCCTGAAGGTATTCATTCAGCGTATGGCCGTTAAGCGTGATAACCAGAGGCAACGAATCGGTGTGAATCAGCTCAACGCTGTTTTCGTCATTAATGTATTGCTCCCAGGACGGGGGCAGATGCACTTCGACGGAATCAAGGTAATAGCGCCATTTGTTGGGGTCATCAGTGGTGATGCCATAGCGCGTGATGGAGCGCGTCACGCAGAGCACGGTATCACTTTGCGCATTAAGCTTTAGCGCGACGGGCGCAGCGGTGGCTCCCGTTGGCCCAGGCGTTAACTGAGTACGGTTCAGGATTTCGAGATAGTTTTCAACCGCATCGCGCTCGTCCTGCGTGAGTTTACGCGTGCTCGCACCCGCAAATGCATTTAAAAAGGGCAGACGATAACGGCGCTGTACGCGGCGCCTGTACAACCATCCTGCAACCAACGCGCCGGCCAGCATAGCAGCGAGAACAATCAAAATGGTGCTCATGCTTTCCCCATCTTACTTATCTTCTTACAGGTGTAGTCAGTAGCACCTTTACATTGAATGAGAGTCTGTGGCTGGCTATCGGCAAGTATGGAGTCGAACTTGAGCATTCTGAAGCGCATCCCAGTGACCGGTGATGATAGCAAAGCCTGTTATGGCGCGATATCAGCAAATTCCTGGAAACATTTCAACCTCTTGACATTTGTTTTGAATTGAGGATTGATCCCAGTTACGTTGCATAAATGTAAATAAAGAACGATTGACATTGCCGAAACCGTGCGGCATATCGCACAATAACGCCAGTTCTCACTGCTAAGACCCATCAAGATGAGCAAACCACTACAAAAACCCACCATTCTGAATGTTGAAACTGTCGCCAAATCGCGCCTGTTTAATGTCGAAAGTGTGGACCTGGAGTTCAGCAACGGTGTGCGTCGCGTTTATGAACGTATGCGCCCCTCTTCGCGCGAAGCGGTGATGATTGTTCCCATTGTCGACGATCATCTGATTTTGATCCGCGAATACGCTGTGGGAACGGAATCTTACGAGCTTGGGTTCTCGAAAGGGCTTATCGACCCGGGTGAAACCGTCTTTGAAGCGGCAAACCGCGAGCTAAAAGAAGAGGTCGGCTTTGGTGCGAATGAGCTTTCATTCCTGAAAAAGCTGAGCATGGCGCCGTCCTATTTTTCCAGCAAAATGAATATCGTGGTGGCTGAAGATCTCTATCCTGAATCGCTGGAAGGGGATGAACCGGAGCCGCTGCCGCAGGTTCGCTGGCCGCTAGCGCACCTGATGGATCTGCTGGAAGACCCTGACTTTAATGAGGCTCGCAACGTGAGCGCGCTGTTCCTGGTACGGGAGTGGTTGAAGGGGCAGGGGCGATTGTAGTGGCCTGATGCCCTCACCCCAACCCTCTCCCACGGGAGAGAGCAAACACAAAAACGGCAACCAGAGGTTGCCGTTTTGCTTTGTTGTCAGAACAGCTCGTGCGTCTCGCCGTTATCAATAATCTCTGTCCCCACCTCGTGCACCGCCTGCGTGGTTGGCTGCGTGCCCTCGATGAAATACTCTTCGCGACTATTACCGCCGTTGGCGAGCTGGCCCGTGCTGCGGTCGATATTAACCGTCACCACGCCTGGCGGTGGCGTTAACGGCTGCTCCGGCACGCCTTCAAGAACGGACTTCATGTAGGCGTCCCAGGCCGGCTGCGCGCTCTTCGCTCCGCCTTCGTAGCCGGAAATCTGATCCTTAATCGCGCCGGAGGCCGTTGTACGACCTAAGTCACGGCGGTGATCGTCGAAACCGATCCAGACCGACGTCACCACGCCCGGGCCGTAGCCGGAGAACCACGCGTCTTTCGAGCTGTTGGTTGTCCCCGTTTTACCGCCGATGTCATGACGCTGCAAATCGCGCCCTGCGCGCCAGCCTGTGCCCTGCCAGCCCGGTTCACCGAAGATGTTGGTGTTCAGCGCGCTTTTGATCAGGAACGACAGCGGCGTGTTGATCACGTGCGGGGCATACTCCGGCGCGCCGGTCTGTGCCACCAGCGACTGGTTAGCCTGCTCAAGCTGCGGCTGCGGCACGACGCCGTTCTGCTGCTCCTGAGACACGGCAGGGTCTTCCATGTCCTTATTCTCAAGCACCTCGGATTTTGGCGTATTGCCATAAATCACCGGAATATCGCAGTCAGGGCAGGCAATCTTCGGCTTAGCTTCGAACAGCACGCCGCCCTGATCGTTTTCAATCTTGCTGATGAAGTACGGGTCAATCAGGAAGCCGCCGTTGGCCATCACCGAGTACCCGCGTGCGACCTGAAGCGGCGTAAACGAGGCGGAGCCTAACGCCAGCGACTCGGTGCGAACGATGTTCTGCGCCGGGAAACCGAAGCGCTGCAGATACTCTGCGGCATAGTCGACGCCCATCGCGCGCATGGCGCGCACCATCACCACGTTTTTCGACTGTCCCAGACCCTGACGGAGACGAATTGGGCCGGCATACTCCGCAGGGGAGTTCTTCGGCTGCCAGTCGGAACCGGCACCGGCATCCCAGCGGGAGATTGGCACGTCGTTAAGGATGCTGGCGAGGGTCAAGCCCTTATCCATCGCTGCCGTGTAGAGGAACGGTTTGATATTGGAACCGACCTGACGCAGCGCCTGGGTGGCGCGGTTAAATTTGCTCTGGTTGAAATCAAATCCGCCGACCAGGGCCAGGATGGCACCGTTCTGTGGATTGATAGAGACCAGGGCCGAGTTGACGTCCGGCACCTGTGCCAGCCACCAGGATTCGCCTACTTTCCGCACCCAGATTTGCTGCCCGGTCTGGACGGCATCGGTCACTTTACGCGGCGTTGCGCCCTGCAGCGTATCCGAGCGGTAAGGACGCGCCCAGCGGATACCGTCCATACGCAGCGAGACGGACGTACCGTCCGCGAGCGTCGCAACGGCTTCCTGAGGATCGGCCTGCGTTACCACGGCAGGAAGGAGCGGACCATAGGTTGGCAGCGCCTTCAGCGTACTGGTGATTTTTTTGCTGTCCCACGCGCTTTCGCCCACTTTCCAGAGCACGTTTGACGGGCCGCGATAGCCGTGACGCATATCGTAGTCCATCACGTTGTTCCGCACCGCTTCCTGAGCCGCCTGCTGGACCTTACGGGTGACGGTGGTGTACACGCGATAGCCATCTTCGTAGGCCTTGTCACCATAGCGATTCACCATCTCCTGGCGAACCATTTCGGTCAGGTAAGGGGACGCGAAAGCGATCTCAGGGGCGTGGTAGTTAGCGTCAATGACATCGTTACGCGCCTGGTCGTACTCGCTCTGGCTGATGTAGCCTTCGCTCAGCATACGTGACAAAACGACGTTACGGCGCGCGGTGGCGCGATCGAGCGAGTAGAGCGGGTTAAAGGTGGACGGCGCTTTCGGCAGACCGGCGATGGTTGCCATTTCGCTTAAGGTGAGCTGCTCAACAGGCTTACCGAAGTACACCTGTGCGGCAGCCCCCACGCCATAGGCGCGGTAACCCAGGTAGATTTTGTTGAGGTACAGCTCAAGGATTTCGTCTTTGCTCAGCAGCTGCTCAATACGGATCGCGAGGAACACCTCTTTGATCTTACGTATCAGCGTCTTTTCAGGGCTGAGGAAGAAGTTACGCGCCAGCTGCTGCGTAATGGTACTCGCCCCCTGAGAAGCGTGACCAGAGAACAACGCAATGCTCGCGGCACGGAAAATCCCCACCGGATCGACACCGTGGTGCTCGTAAAAACGGCTGTCCTCCGTGGCGATAAAGGCTTTCACCATCACGGGGGGGATTTGGTTTAAGGTCAGCGGAATACGACGCTTCTCGCCATACTGCGCCATCAGCTCGCCATCGGCGCTATAGACTTGCATCGGGATCTGGAGGCGCACATCGCGAAGCGTGGCGACATCAGGTAGCTGTGGCTCAATATATTTGTATAAACCGTAAATCGAGCCTGCTCCCAGCAGAATGCAACAGACTGCAAGGATGAATAAATACTTTACGAACTTCACCGGAGATTTCCCATTTGGTTTCACTTGGGCAGTTTCTAAACAATCGCGCGGTAGTATAAAGGCAAGCCTGATTCATTGATATAGCCGTCAACCCGACGGGCGATAAGGAGATCGTGAAGCATGGCTTTCAAAACATGGCAAACGGGCGTTCATATTCAACAGGATAGGGTGCAGATCGTCGCCTTGACCCGGGAGAAGTCGGGCTGGTGCTTGCGCCGCTGGTGGGCGATTCCTCTGGACGAGGGCATCATTCGTGACGGCAAAATTTGTCAGCCAGAACGGCTGGTTGATGCGTTACGCGACTGGCGGAAAACGCTGCCGCACTACCATCGGGTGTTCCTCTCTTTCCCGGCAGCACGCACCCTGCAACGGTCGCTCCCCCGTCCGACCGTTGCGCTGCGCGACAGCGAGCAGCTCTCATGGCTTGGCGCGGCGCTCGCGCGCGAACTGGAGATGTCTGCCGATACGCTCTGTTTCGATTACGCGCAGGATACCTTCAGCAATACCTTTCACGTGACCGCCGCGCAAAACAACGAGGTTGATACCCTACTGGCGCTGGCGAAAACGCTGCGTTTGCGGCTGGTGGCCATTACGCCGGATGCCAGCGCGCTGGCGAATCTTCTTCCTGCGGTGGCGCCAGCGACGTGCGTCGCCTGGCGCGACGAGCGGCAGTGGCTGTGGGCGATGCGTCACCAGTGGGGACGCCGCTTTACCACAGAAGCCGAAAGCGTGGCCGAGCTGGCGGCGCTGCTGGCGCTTGGTCCGGATGACATCGCGCTGTTTGATAACCGACGTGACCCGTGGGAAATCCTGGAGCGCTGCCAGGCCCCGCTACCGGACTGCGGCGCTGATTATACCGTTGCGCTGGCGCTGGCCATGAGCGAGGTGCCCAGATGAGCCTCATGAACTTTCTGCCCTGGCGACAGCAGCGGCGCGCACGATGCCTGCGTTTCTGGGGGGCAATGTGTGTCGGCACCGTGCTGTTGATGTTCGCGATCATTTTCTGCCTGCGGATAAACCCTGTTATGAGGCTGCACGCGCTGCAAACGGAGCTGACGGGAATGCAGACCGTGCAGCATGCGCTTGCCTCCCGGCAGAAACTCGCCTCACAGGCGCAGAAGCCAGCGCAGACACGTCAACAACGCGCATGGCAGCCGGTGCTGGAATCCCTTTCCCGCGCCACTCCTTCACAGGTCTGGCTGACAGAGCTTCGCTATCAGCCTCCTGCTCTGATGTTGAGTGGGTATGCCATAACCCTGCCAGCCCTGTCTGCTCTGCGCGATGCGCTGGGCCAAATAGCGGGTTTTACGCCCGGAACGGCGGGTGAGCTTCGGCAGGACAGCCAGGGGCGCTGGATGTTCACCCTCCATCTTAAAAGCGAGGGGTAACGCATGGATACCCTGTTAGAACGCTGGTGCGAAAGCCGTCCCTGGTATCGGGTGCTTTTCTGGTGTCTGGGGAGTCTCCTGGCAGGACTGGCCGCGTGGGGCACCTTGCTCAGACCGCTGGACAGGCAGTGTGCTGAACGACAGCGACAGCTGATTCAGGACGCGAGGACGAACGCGGCGTTATGGCCTGTCGTCAGAAAGGTGCCGTTTCTTACGGAAACAACGGAAATACGCGAGCTGACGCCGTTTTCCCCGCTCGATTTTCAGGGTGATAACGCGACGCTGGTTCACTGGAAGCCGCTGCAGAACGGAGGGGAACTGATGCTGGAGGTGGAGTGGCAGGCTCTCCCGGCGCTTTTTTCCCGGCTGGCGCAGCGGGATGTGCAGATCGCCGCTTTCGCGATTGCCCCACAAGGTACAGCGTTGCGCCTGCGGCTGGAGCTGGAACATGCGAAATAGCGCGCGATATTTGCTGGTTTGCTCAGCGCTGCTATTGACCGGCATGCGCGATCCGTTTCGCCCGCCGGACGATCCCTGCGCCATTGGCGAGCTGGCGCAGTGGCGCTATCGCGGCATGGTGGGAGGACAGCAGGCTATCGGTATTTTACAGGATGGGCAAAAGCGCTGGTACCGCCTGAAAATGCATGAGCGCTTCCCGGCAGGCTGGACGATAACAGCCATAAATGAAACGGAACTGGTTGTTGATGTGGGTGACACATGTGAACCAGGAAAATGGACGTGGCAACGAGAAGGAACGAATAAGAATGAATTTACGGATAATGCTGTGGCTGCTGGCGTTCAGCCATCCGCTGTGGGCCGCCGCGCCAAAACCGGTCACGCTGGTGGTGGATGACGTGCCTGTAGTCCAGGTGCTGCAGAGCCTGGTCGCACAGGAGAACCGAAATCTGGTGATATCGCCTGACGTCGGCGGCTCGCTTTCGCTCAACCTGACGCGCGTCCCCTGGCGGCAAGCGTTACAAACGGTTGTCACCAGCGCTGGCCTCGTTTTGCGAGAGGAGGGCGGCATTTTTTATGTTCATACCGCGGCCTGGCAGCGTGAACAGCAGGAGCGCTCAGAACAGGAGCGAACGCGTCGACAGCTTGAGGCGCCGCTGGTTTCTCACAGCCTCGCTTTCTCCTATGCCGATGCCGGAGAGCTGCAAAAAGACGCTGAAAAACTCCTGAGCCCAAAGGGAAGTTTGTCTCTCGACAAACGCACCAACCGGCTGCTGATTCGCGATAACCAGACGGTGGTGGAGACGCTGCAGCGCTGGGCCGCTCAGATGGATATTCCTGTCGAACAGGTCGAGCTGGCGGCGCATATTGTGACCATTAATGAAAAAAGCCTGCGTGAGCTGGGAGTGAAATGGAATCTCGCCGACGCCGCCGACGCGGGAAAGGTTGGCCAGCTCACCACGCTTGGCAGCGATCTTTCCGTCGCCAGCGCCACCAGCCACGTGGGTTTTAACATCGGACGGATCAATGGTCGGCTGCTGGATCTGGAGCTCTCTGCGCTGGAGCAAAAACAGCAGGTCGATATCATCGCCAGCCCGCGGCTGCTGGCCTCGCATATGCAACCGGCCAGCATCAAGCAGGGGAGTGAAATACCGTATCAGGTCTCAAGCGGTGAAAGCGGCGCAACCTCCGTTGAGTTTAAAGAGGCGGTATTAGGGATGGAGGTCACGCCGGTGGTCTTACCGGGAGGGCGCGTGCGCCTGAAATTGCACATCAGTGAAAATATGCCGGGACAGGTTCTGCAGCAGGCGGACGGCGAAACGCTGGCGATCGACAAACAGGAGATAGAAACCCAGGTGGAGGTAAAAAGTGGAGAAACGCTGGCGTTGGGCGGAATTTTTTCGCAGAAGAACAAAACCGGCAGCGACAGCGTGCCGGGGCTGGGGAAAATCCCCTGGCTTGGGCAGCTTTTTCGCCACGATGGGAAGGATAATGAACGGCGCGAGCTAGTGGTGTTTATTACACCACGTCTGGTCGGTATTCGCTGACGGGTAACGATCCCCGCAATGATTTTGCATTCAGTTTGTTGCAGATGTTTGACGTGGGGCATGAATTAGCATACAAGGAGTACCGATTTGAGTTGGACTTACGTCTTATTACCTTATGCGCCCGGCGCGGTGATTTAATCAGTTGCCAAACAAGCCGGAGTATTGAGATAATTTTTAGTCTGACTCTCGCTCTATTGCATATGAGGTTTCAGTTCATGTCCTGCTACGCTGGGTGTCTGCGAAGCGGGAATTACCATTAACGAATAGTCTTAGTAGTACCGATAAAATGGCAGAGAAACGCAATATCTTTCTGGTTGGGCCTATGGGTGCCGGCAAAAGCACTATTGGGCGTCAGTTAGCTCAACAACTCAATATGGAATTTTACGATTCTGATCAAGAGATTGAGAAACGAACCGGAGCTGATGTGGGCTGGGTTTTCGATGTAGAAGGCGAAGAAGGTTTCCGTGACCGAGAAGAAAAAGTGATCAACGAACTCACGGAAAAACAGGGCATCGTTCTGGCAACAGGCGGCGGTTCTGTGAAATCTCGCGAAACCCGTAACCGTCTCTCCGCCCGTGGCGTAGTGGTCTATCTTGAGACGACCATCGAGAAACAGCTGGCACGTACGCAGCGCGATAAAAAGCGCCCGCTGCTGCAGGTTGAAACGCCACCACGCGAAGTTCTGGAAGCGTTGGCCGATGAACGCAATCCGCTGTATGAAGAGATTGCCGACGTGACCATTCGTACTGACGACCAGAGCGCTAAAGTGGTTGCAAACCAGATTATTCATATGCTGGAAAGCAACTGATTCTGGCTTTATATACACTCGCCTGCGGGTAAAAGCATTAAAGGTGGATGTCGCGTCATGGAGAGGATTACAGTTACTCTCGGGGAACGTAGTTACCCTATCACCATCGCGGCTGGTTTGTTTAACGACCCAGCTTCCTTTTTACCACTGAAAGCGGGTGATCAGGCGATGCTGGTCACCAATGAGACGCTGGCTCCGCTTTATCTCGACCGCGTACGCCACCTGCTTGAGCAGGCGGGCGTAAAAGTCGACAGTGTGATTCTCCCCGATGGCGAGCAGTATAAAAGCCTGACGGTACTGGATACCGTCTTTACCGCATTGCTGCAAAAACCGCACGGTCGCGATACAACACTGCTTGCCCTGGGCGGCGGTGTTGTGGGCGATCTGACCGGATTTGCGGCCGCAAGCTATCAACGTGGCGTCCGTTTTATTCAAATCCCGACCACGTTGCTGTCCCAGGTCGACTCCTCTGTGGGTGGCAAAACGGCAGTCAACCATCCGCTCGGCAAAAACATGATTGGCGCGTTCTACCAGCCCGCATCGGTGGTGGTGGATCTCGACTGTCTGAAAACCCTGCCGAAGCGCGAACTGGCTTCGGGTCTGGCAGAAGTGATCAAATACGGCATTATTCTCGATGGCGAGTTCTTTAGCTGGCTTGAAGAGAATATGGATGCGCTGCTGTGCCTGGATGAGGCTACACTGGCATACTGCATTCGTCGTTGTTGTGAACTGAAAGCAGAAGTTGTCGCTGCAGACGAGCGTGAAACGGGCTTACGTGCTTTACTGAATCTTGGGCATACGTTTGGCCACGCCATTGAAGCCGAGATGGGTTACGGCAACTGGCTGCACGGTGAAGCCGTCGCGGCCGGTATGGTCATGGCAGCGCGCACCTCTGAACGTCTGGGGCAGTTTAAACCTGAAGAGACGGCACGCATCATTGCGCTGCTTGAGCGTGCAGGTTTGCCGGTAACCGGGCCGCAGGAGATGTCGGCGCAAGCGTATTTACCCCACATGATGCGCGATAAAAAAGTATTGGCAGGTGAGATGCGTCTTGTACTCCCGCTTGCAATAGGGAAGAGTGAAGTGCGCGGCGGAGTGCCGCACGATGTCGTTCTTGGCGCTATCGCTGATTGTCAGCAGGCGTAACAACTAGAAAGGTCAGGCCACTGTCGCAGGTGGTCGTTTAGCTTCAGGTGAAATGCAAAGTCGTTAGCATAAGCCTTTGAGTGGGGTGTTAAATGGATGAATTCAAACCAGAAGACGAGCTGAAACCCGATCCCAGCGATCGTCGTACTGGTCGTTCTCGTCAATCTTCAGAACGTGATAACGAGCCGCAGATCAACTTTGACGATGTTGATCTGGATGCAGACGATCGTCGCCCTTCGCGCAGCCGCAACGCGCACGAAGAGCGAGCAGAAGAGGATTATGAGTCCGAAGAAGATTCAATGGACGAACAGCCTGTAGAGCGTCGCCCACGTAAACGTAAAAAAGCCGCTGCGCCGAAACCGGCTTCCCGCCAGTACATCATGATGGGCCTGGGCGTTCTGGTGCTTGTGCTGCTGATTGTCGGCATTGGCTCCGCGCTTAAAGCACCGTCAACGAACTCAACCGAGCAAACTGCTTCCGCTGAGAAGAGCATCAACCTGTCCGGTAACGATGCGACCAATCAGGCGAATGGCGCACAGCCTGCACCGGGTGCGACTTCCGCAGAGCAGACCGCAGGTAACACCACAGCGCCGCAGGATGTTTCTCTGCCGCCCGTTTCTTCAACCCCTGCTCAGGGTCAGGCACCTGCTACGCCTGAAGGCCAGCAGCGCGTAGAAGTTCAGGGTGATTTGAACAATGCGCTGACGCAGCCGCAGAACCAGCAGCAGGTTGATAACGTCGTGGTTAACTCTACGCTGCCAACTGAGCCGGCAACCGTTGCCCCAATTCGCGGCGGTAACGCTCAGCCACAAACGGCTGCGACGGAAACCAAACCGCGCCAGACGCAAACTGCGACGCGTCCTGAACGTAAGCAGGCGGTGATTGAGCCTAAGCGTGAAACCAAACCTCAGGCAGTCGTAAAAGCGCCTGAAGTGAAAGCCGTACCGGCACAGCCGAAACGCACCGAAACGGCTGCGGTGAGCGAGCCTGCTAAAGCGCCAGTCACTCAGACTGCGCCGAAAGCAACGGCGACCACAGCGGCACCGGCTGCCACAGCGGCACCTGCAGCAACGGCTCCGGCAGCCACGGCAACAGCCTCCAGCAGCGCCGCAGGCAAAACTGCAGGTAACGTTGGCTCGATGAAGTCTGCGCCATCCAGCAATTACACGCTGCAGCTGAGCAGTTCGTCTAACTATGACAACCTCAACAGCTGGGCGAAGAAATCAAATCTGAAAGACTATGTTGTTTATCAGACGACCCGTAACGGTCAGCCGTGGTATGTGCTGGTCAGCGGCGTTTATTCGTCCAAAGATGAAGCGAAACGTGCCGTAGCGGCACTGCCAGCGGATGTTCAGGCAAAAAATCCCTGGGCGAAGCCGATTCATCAGGTTCAGGCCGATCTGAAGTAATGTTTAAAGCGCAGGATGCTGTCGGAGCTTTCTCCACAGCCGGAGAAGGTGTAATCAGTTAGTCAGCATGAAAAAAAATCGCGCTTTTCTGAAATGGGCAGGGGGGAAATACCCCCTGCTCGATGATATTAAAAAGCACCTGCCAAAAGGCGAGTGTCTAATCGAGCCTTTCGTGGGCGCAGGATCGGTGTTCCTGAACACCGATTTTTCTCGTTATATCCTGGCGGATATCAACAACGACCTCATCAGCCTCTATAACATTGTTAAGCTGCGTACCGAAGAGTATGTCGCAGAGGCGCGCAAACTGTTTACGCCGGAGAACAATCAGCCGGACGTTTACTACCAGTTCCGCACTGAGTTTAATCAGAGTCAGGATCCGTTCCGTCGGGCGCTGCTGTTCCTCTATCTCAACCGTCATGGTTACAACGGCCTGTGCCGCTATAACCTGCGCGGGGAGTTTAACGTGCCGTTTGGTCGCTATAAGCGCCCGTATTTCCCGCAGGACGAGCTGTACCACTTTGCCGAAAAAGCGCAGAACGCAGAGTTTCATTGCCTCTCCTATGAAGAGTGTATGGAGCTGGCAGGCGTAAACTCGGTGGTTTACTGTGACCCGCCTTACGCACCACTGTCTGCAACGGCGAATTTCACCGCTTATCACACCAACAGCTTCAGCCCGGCCGAACAGGCCCGTCTGGCGGAGATGGCAGAAAAGCTGGTCAGCAAAAGAATTCCGGTGTTAATTTCGAATCACGACACGCCTGATACGCGCGAATGGTATAAAGCCGCGAAGCATTTTCAGGTCAAAGTGCGGCGTAGCATTAGCAGCAACGGCGGCACACGTAAAAAGGTGGACGAACTTCTGGCTCTTTATCGCCCCTGAGCCGTTTTGCCCGCCGGTAAACACATTTCAAGGAGAAGCGGATGAAACAGTTTTTGATTGCTCCCTCAATTCTGTCGGCCGATTTTGCCCGCCTGGGTGAAGACACCGCCAAAGCTCTCGCGGCTGGCGCAGATGTCGTCCATTTCGACGTTATGGACAACCACTACGTCCCTAACCTGACCATTGGCCCAATGGTGCTCAAGGCATTACGCAACTATGGCATTACCGCGCCGATCGACGTTCACCTGATGGTTAAGCCTGTTGATCGCATCGTGCCTGACTTCGCCGCAGCGGGTGCCAGCATCATCACTTTCCATCCGGAAGCCTCTGAACACGTGGACCGCACGCTGCAGCTGATCAAAGAGAACGGCTGTAAGGCGGGCCTGGTGTTTAACCCGGCCACGCCGCTGAGCTATCTCGACTATGTCATGGACAAGCTGGACGTGATTCTGCTGATGTCCGTTAACCCGGGCTTTGGCGGTCAGTCGTTCATTCCCCACACGCTGGATAAGCTGCGTGAAGTGCGCCGTCGTATTGATGAGTCAGGTTACGATATTCGCCTGGAAGTGGACGGCGGTGTGAAAGTAAATAACATTGGTGAAATTGCGGCAGCCGGCGCGGATATGTTCGTTGCAGGTTCGGCAATTTTCGACCAACCGGATTACAAAAAAGTCATTGATGAAATGCGCCGTGAGCTGGCGAAGGTAAGTCATGGATAAATTGCAGGCAATTCGGGGTGTGGCATTTGACCTCGACGGCACGCTGGTCGACAGCGCGCCGGGCTTAACGAGCGCCGTAGACCAGGCGCTGTACGCCCTTGAACTCCCCGTTGCGGGAGAAGAGCGCGTGGTAACGTGGATTGGCAACGGCGCCGATGTCCTGATGGAGCGCGCGTTGACGTGGGCGCGTCAGGAGCGCACGTCGCAGCGTTCCGCGCAGGGTAAACCGAGCGTTGACCACGCTGACATCCCTAAGGATGAACAGCTGCGGATTCTGCGCAAACTGTTCGATCGTTTCTACGAAGAGACCGTCGAGGAGGGCAGCTTCCTGTTCCCGGACGTTCAGGAAACGCTGAGCGCGCTGCACGCGAAGGGCATTCCGCTGGGGCTGGTGACCAACAAACCGACGCCGTTTGTTGCACCGCTGCTGGAAGCGCTCGATATCGCGAAGTATTTCTCCGTGATTGTGGGCGGCGACGACGTACAGAACAAAAAGCCGCATCCGGAACCGCTGTTGCTGGTGGCAGGAAAATTATCCTTAACGCCTGCGGAGCTGCTCTTTGTCGGGGATTCGCGCAACGATATTCTGGCTGCCCGAGCGGCTGGGTGTCCTTCCGTCGGATTAACCTATGGCTACAACTACGGTGAAGCCATCACATTAAGTGAGCCGGATGTGGTCTTCGACCACTTCAAAGATTTGTTGCCCGCACTCGGGCTTTCGCACAGTGAACATCAGGAATTGAATAATGACTAAGCCCATCGTTTTTAGTGGCGCACAGCCTTCAGGTGAATTGACCATTGGTAACTACATGGGTGCGTTACGTCAGTGGGTCAGCATGCAGGATGAGTACCATTGCATTTACTGCATCGTCGATCTCCATGCGATTACCGCGCGTCAGGATCCTGAGAAGCTGCGTAAAGCCACCCTGGACACCCTGGCGCTGTACCTGGCCTGCGGCATCGATCCTGAGAAGAGCACCATTTTCGTTCAGTCTCACGTGCCGGAGCACGCGCAGCTGGGCTGGGCGCTGAACTGCTACACCTATTTCGGCGAGCTGAGCCGTATGACCCAGTTCAAGGATAAATCCGCGCGCTACTCTGAAAACATCAACGCCGGTCTGTTCGACTATCCGGTGCTGATGGCGGCGGACATCCTGCTGTATCAAACCAACCAGGTACCGGTAGGTGAAGACCAGAAGCAGCACCTGGAGCTGAGCCGCGATATCGCCCAGCGCTTTAACGCGATTTACGGCGATGTGTTTAAAGTGCCAGAGCCATTCATTCCGAAGTCCGGTGCGCGCGTGATGTCGCTGCTGGAGCCGACCAAGAAGATGTCCAAGTCTGACGATAACCGCAACAACGTTATCGGCCTGCTGGAAGATCCGAAATCCGTCGTCAAAAAGCTCAAGCGCGCAGTCACCGACTCCGACGAGCCGCCTGTAGTGCGCTACGACGTGCAGAACAAAGCGGGCGTCTCCAACCTGCTGGATATCCTCTCCGGCGTGACCGGCCAGAGCATTCCTGAACTGGAAAAACACTTCGAAGGCAAGATGTACGGCCACCTGAAAGGTGAAGTGGCAGACGCCGTTTCCGGCATGCTTACCGAGCTGCAGGAGCGTTATCACCGCTACCGTAACGACGAAGCTTTCCTGCAGAAGGTGATGAAAGACGGCGCGGAAAAAGCCAGCGCGCGCGCGTCCGAAACCCTGAAAGCGGTGTACGAAGCGATTGGGTTTGTGGGTAAACCGTAGGTAAAAGCAAAACGGTAACAGCGTTACCGTTTTTAGGGTTTGTTCCCTCTCCCTGTGGGAGAGGGTCAGGGTGAGGGCATCAGGCCGCACGTCCCTAAACTAAAAAACCGGGAAATTCCCGGTTTTTTTACGCCTGAAAAACGCTTACTGCTGCGCCGCCGGGCCGCAACCGCCGATGATCTTCGAAATGGAGATCGCCGGGTGCAGCAGGTAATCGTAGCTGCAGTTATTTTTGGTGTTCTGTACATGACCGGTACAGGCAGTCAGAGTCGATAACAGGCCAACCAGAACGGCGGCTTTTGCCAGTTTGAACATACGCATTCCTTGTCTTAAAAACGAAAGTTGGATGTAACTCAGGGGAATAAAGGGAGAAATTCCACTTCGGGGCGGTATGTTATCGACAGCGGTAAGAGGGGAGTAGTCCGCATAAGGACTACTCCGCAAAGGAAGAATATGCGTTAGTGATTTGAGAACCAGTTCAGCTTATCGCGCAGCTCAACCACGCGACCCACCACAATCAGCGCCGGGCTTTCGACCTGCTGCGCCAGTTCACCGAGCTGCGTCAGTACGCCATCCACTACGCGTTGCTTGATGGACGTACCGTTTTCCACCAGCGCAACCGGCATATCAGCCTCCATGCCGTGCTCCAGCAGCTTCGCCTGAATCGTCGCGGCCTGGTTCAGCCCCATGTAGAAGACCAGCGTCTGCTTTTCCGCGGCCAGGTTATGCCAGTCCAGCTCGCAGCCGGTTTTCAGATGGCCCGTCACCAGACGCACGCTCTGGGCATAGTCGCGGTGGGTCAGCGGAATGCCAGAGTAAGCTGAGCAGCCGGATGCCGCCGTAATGCCCGGCACCACGGAGAACGGAATGCCCGCGTCACACAGGGTTTCCAGCTCCTCGCCGCCGCGACCAAAGATAAACGGATCGCCACCCTTAAGGCGCACCACGCGCTTACCTTTCTGCGCCTCGCGCAGCAGGATCTGGTTAATCTCCTCCTGCGGCACGCAGTGATAGCCCGCCCGTTTTCCAACGAATACGCGGTCGGCATCGCGGCGTACCAGGTTCATGATGTCATCGGAGACCAGGCGATCGTAAACCACGGTATCGGCCTGCTGGATCTGCTGTAGCCCTTTCAGCGTCAGCAAGCCCGCATCGCCGGGGCCTGCGCCCACCAGCACCACTTCACCGCGATGGTCCAGCGGCTCGCTGAGCAGCTGTTCGGTCGTCTCTTCAACGGCTTTGGTGTCCTGATTCGCCAGCGACTGCGCCAGCCTGTCGTTCACAAAGAATTTTTCCCAGAAGCGACGGCGCTCGCCCACGGTCGAGAAGGTTTGCTTCACGCGGGAGCGGAGCTGCCCGGCGTAATGCGCAATCTGACCAAGGTGCTGCGGCAGCACGGCCTCCAGCTTTTCCCGCAGCAGGCGGGCGAGAACCGGCGAGCGTCCGCCGGACGATACCGCAATCATCAGCGGCGAGCGGTCGATAATCGAGGGCATGATAAAGCTGGCCTCTTTCGGCGCATCCACCACGTTGCAGAAGATTCGACGCGCTTCGCAGGCGTCGCTGACGCGCTGGTTCACTTCATCGTCGTCCGTTGCGGCAATCGTCAGCCAGCAGGTATCGAGCAGGGATTCATCAAACTCACCCTGTTCCAGCGTGAGCATCCCTTCCTGAGCCCAGACCTCAAACTGTGGGGCGAAGGTGAGGGCATTGACGGTGAGCCGGGCGCCAGCCTCTAGCAGCAGGCGCGCTTTGCGTTCAGCCACGTCGCCGCCGCCCACGAGCAGGCAGTCGCGGTTGCGTAATTGACAGAAAATCGGCAGGTGATCCACGACGTTACCTCGCAGCTTTCATGGAGGGGGTAAGAATTGACGTCAGGATAACAGCAGGAATCGTACAAAACATACGGTTTTTCCTGCCGTTACCCATAAGGGGTCATAAGCTTTTCGTATTGAAAAGGCGGGGGATCAGCCTTTCAGCTGCACCTTGCCGTCCTTCACGCGAACGTCATAGTGCTTCACTGAATGACTCTCATCTTCCATGCAGTAGCCGTCGCTTAAGCGGAAACGCTGCTTTTTCAGCGGGCTGGCGACCCACAGTTCGCCCTGATGCTCGGCAATCAGTCCGCGGGAAAGCACGCTGGCCTCGAAGAACGGGTCGATATTGCTGATGGCAAAAACCTGTTCATCGTGGCGAGGGCGGAAAATCGCAACCTGCTCGCTGCCCAGCAGCGCGCATACGCCGGTGGCCGGGATGATGTCGTTAATATCGCAAATGTTTATCCACTGGCTCATGCGTTTTCCTCCACCAGCGTGACCGGAATACGTTCATACGGTGTCGCCGGACGATGCTGTTCACGCTCCGGTACAACCTGTACGTTCGGGTCGCGCTGGGTGCTGTTGATAAAGTGTTTGAAGCGCGTCTGCGCCGCCGGGGTGTTGACGGTTTCCGTCCACTCGCAGATCACCGCCTCGCGCAGGCGCGCCATCTCGGCTTCCAGATGCTCGTTCAGCCCCAGCTTGTCGTCGATGATCACCGCTTTCAGGTAGTCGATGCCGCCTTCCAGGTTATCGAGCCAGGAGGCGGTACGGGTCAGCTTATCGGCGGTGCGGATATAGAACATCATGAAGCGGTCGAGATACTGAACCAGCGTGTCGCGATCGAGATCCGCCGCCAGCAGGTCCGCGTGGCGTGGCTTCATCCCGCCGTTGCCGCAGACGTACAGGTTCCAGCCTTTTTCGGTGGCGATAATACCTACGTCTTTACCCTGCGCTTCCGCACATTCGCGGGTACAGCCGGAGACGCCAAACTTCATCTTGTGCGGGGTGCGGATGCCTTTGTAGCGGTTTTCCAGCTCCACGCCGAAGCCCACGCTGTCGCCGACGCCGTAGCGGCACCAGGTGCTTCCCACGCAGGTTTTCGCCATGCGCAGCGCTTTGGCGTACGCGTGACCGGTTTCGAAGCCCGCTTCAATCAGCTGACGCCAGATTTCCGGCAGATCGTCTTTCTGCGCGCCAAACAGGCCGATACGCTGGGAGCCGGTAATTTTGGTGTAGAGGTTAAATTCACGCGCAATACGACCCACGGCGACCAGCCCTTCCGGCGTGATTTCGCCACCGGCTGAGCGTGGAATAACGGAGTAGGTGCCGTCTTTCTGGATGTTCGCCAGAAAGTTGTCGTTGGTGTCCTGTAGCGGCGTGTGTTCCGGCTTGAGTACGTACTCGTTCCAGCAGGAGGCCAGCAGGGAGCCGACGGTCGGTTTACACACTTCGCAGCCGTAGCCCTGGCCGTGTTTCGCCAGCAGTTCGTCGAAGGACTTGATGCCTTCCACGCGGATCAGGTGATACAGCTCCTGGCGAGAATACGCGAAGTGCTCGCACAGGTTGTTGTTCACTTCGATGCCCTGTTTCGCCAGTTCGGCGTTCAGCACCTGAGTGACCAGCGGAATACAGCCGCCGCAGCCGGTACCGGCTTTGGTTTCCGCTTTCAGCGCCGCAACTGTGTGGCAGCCTTTGTTGATGGCGGAGATTAGCATGCCTTTGGTGACGTCGAAGCAGGAGCAAATCTGCGCGCTGTCCGGCAGTTTATCCACGCCGATAGACGGCTTGCCGCTGGACGCGTGCGCCGGGAGGATCAGCGCGTCCGGGTTTTCCGGCAGTTCGATGGCGTTCAGCACCAGCTGGAGCAGGTTGCCGAAGTCGCTGGTGTCGCCCACCAGCACCGCGCCGAGCAGGGTTTTGTTGTCCTGGCTGACGATGAGGCGTTTGTAGACTTCTTTGCTTTCGTCGAGATAGACATAGCTGCGAGCGCCGGGCGTGCGGCCATGCGCATCGCCAATACCGCCCACGTCCACGCCCAGCAGCTTCAGCTTGGCGCTCATGTCTGCACCGGTAAACGCGTTTTCGCTGCCGAGGATATGGTCCACGGCGACCTGCGCCATTTTGTAGCCCGGCGCCACCAGACCGTATACGCGGTTATTCCAGCTGGCGCATTCGCCAATCGCGTAGATATCCGGATCGGAGGTCTGGCAGGCGTCGTTGATCATGATCCCGCCGCGCTGCGCCACGGCCAGCCCGCACTGGGTCGCCAGCTTGTCGCGCGGACGAATACCGGTGGAGAAGACGATGAAGTCCACTTCCAGCTCGCTGCCGTCGGCAAAGCGCATGGTTTTGCGCGCTTCAGTCCCTTCCTGAACGATCTCTTTGGTGTTCTTGCTGGTGTGAACCTTCACGCCCATGCTTTCGATTTTACGACGCAGCTGGTCACCGCCCATGTGGTCGAGCTGTTCGGCCATCAGCATCGGGGCAAATTCGATGACGTGGGTTTCAACGCCGAGGTTTTTCAGCGCGCCTGCCGCTTCCAGACCCAGCAGGCCGCCGCCGACGACCGCGCCGCGACGGCTGCGACGGGCGCAGGATTCGATGGCGTTGAGGTCTTCAATGGTACGGTAGACGAAGCAATCCTGAGTTTCCGAGCCTTTGATCGGCGGGATCCACGGATAGGAGCCCGTCGCCATGATCAGCTTGTCGTAAAAAACCGTACGCCCGGCGCTGGAGTGGATCACTTTTTCCTGACGGTTGATGGTGATAGCGCGTTCGCCCACCAGCACTTTTACGCCATGCTTCTCGTAGAAACCTTCGCGCACCAGAGAGAGCTCTTCGGCGGTATGATGGGAAAAGTAGGAAGACAGGTGCACACGGTCGTACGCCTTGCGGGGTTCTTCACAGAACACGGTAATATCGAACTGCTCAGCATCGGCCTTATCGAGAAGATCCTCGATAAAGCGGTGGCCGACCATGCCGTTACCGATGATAGCGAGTCTGACTTTGCTCATTATTGCCTCGATTTCTTTTCTATTATTGCCTACCTTAACGATTCAGCAGGGGCGCTTATTGATGCAAATCAAATACGTCTTCGCCTACTCCTTAGGTGGTATATAACTGATTTGTCAGGATTTTTATAAGTGGCGGAAATCGCAGGCTTTTCGTGCTCGTTGAATTTGTGTACAAATCAGGGGCGGTTTTGCCAAAATCGATACGCCTGAATATCAGCGGCGTTTTTTAGGGGAAGGGTATGTCTACAGCACCGTTATGGCTTGTTCAGAATGTTCGTTTACCGGGTCGGGAAGGGCTGTGGCAGCTCGCCATTGGGAACGGGCGATTTGGTGACATCACTCCGATGGACGACACCCACGCCGAAAGTTATGAAGTATTGAACGCGCGCGGCGGGCTTGCGATCCCGCCGTTCATTGAGCCGCATATTCATCTTGATACGACCCAGACCGCGGGTGAGCCGAACTGGAACCAGTCCGGCACGCTATTCGAAGGCATTGAGCGCTGGGCGGAGCGCAAGGCGTTGCTCAGCCATGAGGATGTTAAAGCGCGCGCCTGGAAAACGCTGAAGTGGCAAATTGCCAACGGCATCCAGTTTGTCCGTACCCATGTGGATGTCTCCGACCCGACGCTCACCGCCCTGAAGGCGATGCTGGAGGTGAAGCAGGAGGTTGCCCCGTGGGTGACGCTGCAAATCGTCGCGTTCCCGCAGGAAGGTATTCTCTCTTACCCGAACGGCACGGCGCTGCTGGAAGAGGCGTTAAGGCTGGGGGCCGACGTGGTTGGGGCGATCCCGCACTTCGAGTTCACCCGCGAGTATGGCGTGCAGTCGCTGCATATCGCTTTTGAACTGGCGAAGAAATATGACCGTCCGCTGGATATCCACTGCGATGAAATCGACGACGAGCAGTCGCGATTTGTCGAGACAGTGGCAATGCTGGCGTATGAGGCCGGCATCGGCCCGCGCGTGACGGCCAGCCACACCACCGCCATGCATTCCTACAACGGCGCTTACACCTCGCGGCTCTTCCGTCTGCTGAAAATGTCGGGGATTAACTTCGTCGCTAACCCGCTGGTCAATATTCATCTTCAGGGGCGCTTTGATGACTATCCGAAGCGCCGCGGCATCACCCGGGTGAGAGAGCTACAGGAAGCGGGCATTAACGTCTGCTTCGGTCATGACGACGTCTTCGACCCGTGGTACCCGCTCGGCACCGGCAACATGCTGCAGGTGCTGCACATGGGGCTGCACGTCTGTCAGATGATGGGCTATCCGCAAATCGACAGCGGCCTGAATCTCATCACCCATAACAGCGCCCGTACCTTCGGCCTGAGCGATTACGGTATTGCCACGGGGAACCCGGCGAACCTGATTATTCTGCCTGCCGAGAGCGGGTTTGAAGCGGTGCGCTGTCAGGTGCCTGTGCGCTGGTCGATTCGTCAGGGACGGGTGATCGCCACGACGCAGCTGGCGCAGACGTGGATCCAGATGGATATCGGAGGAGAAGAGGTAAGTTTTGCCAGAAACAGCCCCTCTGCCGAGCGCAAAGGGGCGTAGGGGTTAGTGAGACGCTGCCGCCGCGTTGTGCTGGCGGTGGCGGGTCACGAAGCCCAGAACGAAGCACATGATAAACACCACGGCATACAGGCCGTTTGCGGTGTGCAGCGCCGCCAGCGGACCGCTGTGGGCGACGATCGGGCCAGTGACCACGAAGGTCAGCATGGTGCCGATGGTGCCGCAGGTCAGGACGAAGTTAACCAGCTTCGGCGAGGCCACTTTGGTCTGCAGGGAGCCCAGGGTGATGATAGAGGTATAAATGGCGCTGGAGAAGAAGCCCAGGGTCAGAATGAACCACGGCATATGCTCCGGTGAACCGTTGATGAACAGGTACATCAGCACGGTCGCCAGCCCCGCCAGCACGGTCAGAATGCGCTGCAGGTCGAAGAAGCGCAGGATGAAGCTAAACGCCCACATGCCGAACATGTAAGACATCCAGAAATCGCTCACCAGTTTACCCGCGTCGTTCAGGCTCATGCCCAGACCTTTGGCATACTCCGGTACCCAGGAGATAAAGCCCAGCTGGCCCAGGATGTAGCACAGCGCGGCGATGGAGAGGAACAGCACGCCGATGCCCCACTTTTCTTTCGCAACAGGCTCTGCGGTGGTTTGCGCTTTCTTGCCCAGCACCGGGAACTTGCAGCCGAAGGTCAGAATAAAGATCGCCACGTAGACCAGGCCGATGCAGGCATAGACCCAGTACCACTCAATGCTGCGCGCCAGCAGAACCGCCGCGAGCATCGGAAAAATCATTCCGGCCATGCTGAAGAAGGAGTCGGTAAACAGCAGACGCGCGCCGCGCTGGCGGCCTTCATACATGTGGGTAATCAGGAACGTACCGATCGACATGGTGATCCCGCTCACCAGACCGAGCACGAACATGGCGGCGGAGAACAGGGCGATGCTGTGGCTCAGCATCAGGCCCGCCACGGCGGCAACCATCAGCACAAAGCCAAAGCGCAGCTGGGTTTTCAGCGGGACGATTTCCATCAGCCAGGCATTCAGGAAGATAGAGATCAGGATCCCCGCGTTGAGGAAGGTAAAGGTGTTACTCATGCTGGAAACGGGCAGCTGGAAGTAGTCTGCGATATTCCCCATCACCATCCCGGTGACGATCACCAACGCGCCGGTCAGGGCGTAGGAGAAGAAGCTGATCCATGTGAGCTTGATGCGATTGCTGTTAGTCATGTCTGGCCTGTTCAGAAAAAGAAAAGCGCCCGGGGGGCGCTGAGAGCGGGCAGATTTTAGTCGCTAAAGTGATCTATTCCTATCTTTTAAGGGTAATGATTACGTCATTGCAGGTTTTAGTGTGATCTAAATCACATTAATTGACGGCGTAACCAATCGTTTGCGCGGTAATAATTGTTTCAATTTCGTAAAATTAGGTAAAAGGCTGGTCTCCGTTCATACTGCTCTTTAGAATCAAGCCATTCGCTTTTTATACTGCGCTTTGTTAAGGAATTCTCATGCTCAAATCAACACTGGCGGCTGTCGCAGCTGTGTTTGCTCTTTCTGCCGTTTCCCCTGCTGCGCTGGCAGCCAAAGGGGACCCTCACGTTCTGCTGACCACCTCCGCCGGGAATATTGAGCTGGAACTGAATAGCCAGAAAGCCCCTGTTTCCGTGAAAAACTTCCTCGACTATGTGAACAGTGGTTTCTATAACAACACCACTTTCCACCGCGTGATCCCAGGCTTTATGGTACAGGGCGGCGGCTTCAACGAGCAGATGCAGCAGAAGCAGCCTAACCCGCCAATCAAAAACGAAGCGGACAACGGCCTGCTGAACAAGCGCGGCACCATCTCCATGGCGCGTACCGCAGACAAAGATAGCGCGACCAGCCAGTTCTTCCTGAACGTGGCGGATAACGCCTTCCTCGACCACGGTCAGCGCGACTTTGGCTATGCCGTTTTCGGTAAGATTGTGAAAGGCATGGACGTGGCCGATAAGATTTCTCAGGTGCCTACTCACGACGTCGGTCCGTACCAGAATGTGCCGTCAAAACCGGTGGTTATCCTCTCCGCAAAAGTTCTGCCGTAATTCTTCTGAACGCGGGCTTCTTCTGCCCGCGTTATATGACCCTCCCTGCGAAAGCGCGTTTTGCTGCTTATACTTGTGGCAAACGGACTATTCAGGGAGGCGTTAAGTGAAAAAGCTCACCGACAAGCAAAAATCCCGTCTCTGGGAACAGCAGCGTAACGTCAATTTACAGGCCAGTTGTCTCCTTGAAAAAGGTAATGGTCCCTCAGAGCCCCATATTGAGACGCTGGAGCTTGGGCCTTCCGCGCCCGGGTTGCCCCATCTGTGCCTCATTCATCGTCATTTGTACCGCAGCGAGATGAAGCGGGCAGGCGAGTTACGTACCGACGATATTTTTAAGGGTGACATTCCTTTCTGCCATTTCGAATACATCGAGAAGATGGGCAACGAGCTGATGGCGGCGCTGGAAAGCGAAAAGTATCTCGTGGGTCTTGAGAAAGCGGCGTTTGTTGACCGGGTTAGCCACTATTACTGCGAAATCAACATGCTGCATCCGTTTATGCGCGGCAACGGTATTGCCCAACGCGTTTTCTTCGAGCAGCTGGCGCTCCACGCGGGCTACTCGCTGGACTGGCGCGATATCGATCCCGACCAGTGGGTGGCGGCTAACCGAAGCGGCGCAACGGGGGATTTAACCGCGCTGAACGCTATCTTTGCCAAAGTAGTGAGCGAAGCGCGGGAATCTGAGTAGAATAGGGCGGCATTTTTTTCGGGAGCCGCCATGATTCTGCTGATTGATAACTACGATTCCTTCACCTGGAACCTTTACCAGTATTTTTGTGAACTGGGTGCAGAGGTGGTTGTCCGCCGCAACGACGAGATCGGACTGGCCGATATCGGGACGCTGGCTCCGCAGAAAATCGTGATTTCTCCGGGGCCGTGTACGCCGTCAGAATCGGGTATTTCTCTGGATGTTATCCAGCACTATGCCGGCAAGCTGCCGATCCTGGGCGTCTGTCTGGGCCATCAGGCGATTGCTCAGGCGTTTGGTGCCTCCATCGTGCGCGCCGCGAAAGTGATGCACGGTAAAACCTCTCCGGTCACCCACGCCGGCACCGGGGTATTCACGGGGCTCAATAACCCGTTAACCGTGACGCGCTACCATTCCCTGGTGATTGACCCGTCTACACTGCCCGACTGCTTTGAGGTGACCGCCTGGAGCGATACGCAGGAGATCATGGGGATTCGCCACCGCGAATGGGACCTCGAAGGCGTGCAGTTCCACCCGGAAAGCATCCTCAGCGAGCAGGGGCACGCGCTGCTGGCAAATTTCCTCAATCGCTGAATATCTGTTGCCTTGCTGTGATTTTTTATGCATATTTTGTGATTATATTTTCACAATCACTGTGACATAAAAATGGATGGTCATGACATGGCAACTGAACAACCAGCAATTACCCGCGCGACATTTGATGAAGTGATCCTGCCGATTTATGCACCGGCTGAGTTTATCCCGGTGAAGGGGAAAGGCAGCCGCGTCTGGGATCAGCAGGGTAAAGAGTATGTGGATTTCGCGGGCGGTATTGCGGTCACGGCGCTGGGTCATTGCCATCCCGCGCTGGTTGAGGCGCTGAAAACCCAGGGCGAAACCCTGTGGCATACCAGCAACGTGTTCACCAACGAACCGGCGCTGCGCCTGGGCCGGAAGATCATCGATGCGACCTTTGCCGAGCGCGTGCTGTTTATGAACTCCGGCACTGAAGCCAACGAAACTGCGTTTAAGCTGGCGCGCTACTACGCGACAACGCGCCACAGCCCGTACAAAACCAAAATCATCGCCTTCCACAATGCCTTCCACGGACGCTCCTTCTTTACCGTCTCCGTTGGCGGCCAGCCGAAGTATTCCGACGGGTTTGGCCCGAAACCGGCCGACATTGTCCACGTGCCGTTTAACGATCTGCACGCGGTGAAAGCGGTCATGGACGACCATACCTGCGCCGTTGTTGTCGAGCCGATCCAGGGGGAAGGCGGCGTGACGGCGGCAACTCCGGAATTCCTGAAAGGGCTGCGCGCGCTGTGCGACGAGCATCAGGCGCTGCTGGTCTTTGATGAAGTGCAGTGCGGGATGGGGCGTACCGGCGATCTGTTCGCTTATATGCATTACGGCGTGACGCCGGACATCCTGACCAGCGCCAAAGCGCTCGGCGGCGGTTTCCCGGTGAGTGCGGTACTGACGACGCAGGAGATCGCCTCCGCGTTCCACGTCGGTTCTCACGGTTCCACCTACGGCGGTAACCCGCTGGCGAGTGCCGTGGCGGGTGCCGCATTCGACATTATCAACACGCCGGAGGTGTTGAACGCCGTGAGCGCGAAGCGCGAGCTGTTCGTAAAACACCTGCAAAAGATTGATGAACAGTACGATGTGTTCAGCGAAATTCGCGGGATGGGGCTGTTGATTGGTGCCGAGCTGAAGCCGCAGTACAAAGGCCGGGCGCGCGACTTCCTGCACGCCGCCGCGCACGAAGGGGTGATGGTGCTTAATGCCGGGCCTGACGTGATGCGCTTTGCGCCGTCGCTGGTGGTAGAAGACAAAGACATCGAAGACGGGTTAACCCGCTTTGCCGCAGCGGTCGAGAAGATCGTAAAAGGCTAATACTCGGTTCGCTTTAGCCGGCGCGTTAACCAAATGCCGTGATGCGGACGCTGACGCCATGCCACCGACGAAATGGTGTGCATGGTGTTCAGATGCCCCAGAACGCGCTGTAAATGCTGCTCCAGGGTGCTCATTGGCCCGTGGGTCAACGTCTCCGGCGCTTCCAGAATATTTGAGTCGCCCGACTCGCCCGGCGCGTCATACTCCAGACGCTGCTGGCACCTCTGCAACGCAATTTCACACGACTGCAAATAGCGCTGCGCCAGATCCGGCGTTAGCATCGTGTGCTCGCGCGCCAGCGTGGTCATGGCGTTAATATGCTCGACGATAAACTGGCTGTGCGTCACCCAGAGCTTCATGTCTGCCAGATAGTGCGAGTTAAAGCCCGGCTCCTGCATCGCCTGGTTGAGCGAGTTAAACAGGGCGTTGTGCGCCTGGTTGACCTTCATCCGCTGATAGGCCAGCGGGGAGGGCTGCGGGTCGTTGCTCAGGATCAGGCGAATAGCCTGCTGGTCGGCTTCCAGCGCGTCGTGGGCGTTCTGCCTCAGCAGCCCGCTCTGCCACTGCGGCCACAGCCAGACCATGCCGCCAAAGGCAATCAGGCAGCCGATCAGGGTATCAATCAGTCTGGCGACAATAAACTGTTCGCCATTGAGCGTGAGCAACTGCAGCGTATATACCGCCGTCACCGTAAAGCCCACCATCGCCCAGCCGTAGTTTTTGCGGATAATCAGGTAGCTCACCAGCGTAATCGCCAGCATCCCTGCCAGGGTATAGCCTTCCGGCACGTGGAAGTGCAGCGTCACGCCTGCAATGATCAGCCCGGCCAGCGTTCCGCCAGCCCGATGCAGAATACGCACCCGCGTGGCGCCGTAGCCGTTCTGGGTGACAAACAGCACGGTCATTAAGATCCAGTACGGTTTCGGCAGATGCAGCGCCATGCCCATCAGGCTGGCGGTACTGAGCATAACGCTAATCCTTGCGGCGTTGCGCAGGGCGGACGATTTAAGAGAAAGATAGCTTTTGAGCGCGGGCAATAACGGAAGCCGTTTTTGCTTATCCGCCATCAGGTCGCGGGGATAAAGCGGGCGCTGGGTGCGCAACACGCGGGCGATGCGGCTGAAGTGCCAGGCGGCAAACTGGCCGACCGGGTTATCGGGATGCTGACGGGCGATTTTCTCCAGCGCGCCCAGCTGCTTGTCCATGTTAAAGCGCGTCGGGTAACGGTGATAGAGAATATCATCGGCCAGCACGCGCAGACGTGCGGACACGGTTTGTGCGTTCCAGCGGATCACTGCTTCGGCGTGGCTGCGCTCGACCAGCTTTTGCACCTCCTGCGGGTGATGAAGGCTTACGGAGATGTGCTCCTGCAGATCCAGCCCGACCTGGAAGGTGCGCAGCAGCCGTTTGTATTCGTGGTTCTTGTTGGCGGCGAGCATATGCAGCTGCTGATAGCACTGGCTTATGAGATCCACCACCTTCTGCTGGCGCGTCAGCAGCGGCGGTAAGGATTTTTCCGGGTCGGTATGCTGGGTGAGCAGGGTGTATTTGGCTTCGCAGTAATCCGCAAGCTGCACATAGAGCAGGCTCAGGGATTCACGCAGCGGCTGCTCCCGCCACAGCCAGAACCAAAACCAGTTAAACAGCCCGTACCATAATGTCCCCAGGGCGTAGATCAGCAGCGGCTCCCATACCGGCATGTTCCCGGCGAGGCTCAGCGTGAAAATGGCCGCAATCAGCGAGGCGGGAAGCAGGCGAGCATGCAGCGAACTGATTTCCGCCGTGACGCCAAGGGTCATCGCCAGCACGGTCAGGATCAGCGGCAGCGGGATATCCCGGGCAAGCAGAAGTTGTACGGCGAGGCTACAGCCCGCAAACAGGCAGCCACCGATAATCAGGCGTTTGAAAAAGCGCTTATGCGGAGTGTCCAGACCGGCGATGTTGCAGCAGGCGGGCACGAGGGAAAACAGCAGGCCTTGTTGAAGATGTCCGAGGATCAGGCCTATGGCCACAGGAAGACACAACACCAGCGTTTGTCGCAGTGCGTAGTTAACTTCCGGGTGATAGATCAGCCTGCGCCACATGGGGAGTAGAGACAAAAACGGCGTGACACCTTGCGATGGCACGCCGTTTAAGCGGAATTAACGCGTTCCGTAGACCACGATGGTTTTACCGTGGGCGGAGATCAGGTTTTGATCTTCCAGCATTTTCAGGATACGGCCCACTGTTTCACGGGAGCAGCCGACGATCTGACCAATTTCCTGACGGGTAATTTTAATTTGCATGCCGTCCGGGTGGGTCATGGCGTCTGGCTGTTTCGCCAGGTTCAACAGGGTTTGTGCGATACGGCCGGTAACGTCCAGGAAGGCGAGGTTACCCACTTTCTCTGACGTGACCTGCAGACGGCGCGCCATCTGGGAAGAAAGACGCATCAGGATGTCAGGGTTAACCTGAATCAGCTGACGGAACTTCTTGTAAGAAATTTCAGCCACTTCACATGCTGTCTTTGCTCGAACCCAGGCGCTACGTTCCTGGCCCTCTTCAAACAGGCCCAGTTCACCGATGAAATCGCCCTGGTTCAGATAAGAAAGGATCATCTCTTTCCCTTCTTCATCTTTGATCAGCACTGCCACCGAGCCTTTAACGATGTAATACAACGTTTCCGCTTTTTCACCCTGGTGAATCAGCGTGCTCTTCGATGGGTACTTATGAATGTGGCAATGAGACAAGAACCATTCGAGAGTCGGGTCTGTTTGCGGTTTGCCAAGCACCATGCGCTGTTATCCTCTGTTATAAGCTGTCACCAGAGTCATCAGATGCATCCGGACTCTGGGGTTGCAATCGAATTCTTACCCATACCCTGGGAAGTCGGCTACCGTAACGTTTCGCAGCCAGTAAAGTTTGATGTCCTCTGCATACACGTGTAACGTCAATGTATTACTGTAGCATCCTGAGTGTTTTAGCATAGCTTTCGCCGCGTGTCTCCTGGTGTCTCGCTTCAGCATGATGCAGGTCGCCTTCCATTGCGATAAATGTAACGCACGCGTAATCTGTCACCAAAAATGCAACGTTGGAGTTAATGAATATGCAAGCGCGCGTGAAATGGGTTGAAGGTTTAACGTTCCTGGGCGAGTCCGCGTCAGGACACCAGATTTTGATGGACGGTAACTCCGGCGATAAAGCACCCAGCCCAATGGAAATGGTGCTGATGGCGGCAGGCGGATGCAGCGCAATTGATGTGGTGTCGATTCTGCAAAAAGGACGTCATGACGTGACGGATTGTGAGGTTAAACTCACGTCAGAGCGTCGCGAAGAGGCGCCACGTCTGTTCACCCATATTAACCTGCACTTTGTGGTCACCGGTAAAGAACTAAAAGACGCGGCGGTCTCGCGTGCGGTGGACCTGTCTGCGGAGAAGTACTGCTCTGTGGCGTTAATGCTGGAGAAAGCGGTAAAAATCACGCATTCGTATGAAGTGATCGAGGCGTGATTGATGGGGCATCGTGCGTGTTGATGCCCTCACCCTAACCCTCTCCCACAGGGAGAGGGAACATGCTCACGCGATCTGCTTCCCTTCCATCAGTCGCTCCACCAGCGGCGTCATGATGAGCTCCATCGCCAGCCCCATTTTCCCGCCCGGCACGACTAACGTATTCATGTGCGAAATAAACGAGCCCTGCAGCATTGCCAGCAGCCAGGGGTAATCAATGCCTTCGAGATTGCGGAAATGGATCACCACAAAGCTCTCATCCAGCGACGGGATGCTTTTAGCGGCAAACGGGTTGGAGGTGTCCACCGTCGGCACGCGCTGGAAGTTGATATGGGTGCGGGAGAACTGCGGCGTCAGGAAGTTAATGTAATCCTCCATGGAGCGCACCACGGAGTCCATCACCGCCTCTCGCGAATGGCCGCGCTCGCTCATGTCGCGCGTCAGCTTCTGGATCCACTCCAGGTTAACGATAGGGACCACGCCGACCAGCAGATCCACGTGGCGCGCCACGTCGTGTTGAGGGGTGACCACGCCGCCGTGCAATCCTTCGTAAAACAGGACGTCGGTGGGTTCCGGCAGCGGCTGCCACGGGGTAAAGGTTCCCGGCACCTGATTCCAGGGTACGGCTTCATCATAGGTGTGCAGATACTTGCGGGACTGCCCTTTGCCGCTCTTACCGTACTCTATAAAGGTTTGTTCCAGCAGGCCGAAGTCATTGGCCTCCGGGCCGAAGTAGCTGATGTGTTTACCCGAATCGCGCGCCTTACGAATGGCCATGTCCATCTCCGGGCGCGTGTAGCGGTGAAAGCTGTCGCCTTCGACCTCCGCCGCACGGAGATTCAGCTGGGCGAAAATCTTGCGAAATGCGAGGCTGGTGGTGGTGGTTCCCGCACCACTCGACCCCGTAACGGCAATAACCGGATGTCTGGCAGACATAGCAACTCCCTGACTGAAAAGGATGGAAGATCAGCCGTGAAACGCGTTGCGGGGCATGATATTGACCGTCTCATGCAGTTCTGACCACACCAGCACCACGTCGCCGCTTTTCAGCTGGCGCTTAACATCGTTGACCTTTTGCTCAAGCGAGCGTTCCTGTTCACCATAATCGGTGCCTTCGCGTAATACAAAGCTTTCAATCAGATTATCGAGCGTTTCGGGAGCCAGATCCTGCCAGGGAATAATCATTTTGCACCGTCCAGATAAGGGGTCAGCCAGTCAGGAATACGCGCCTCAAGCCACATTTTCGGGCGACGCAGCGTGCCGCCGATAAAGCCGACGTGGCCGCCGTGCTCGGTCAACTGATAGTGAACGTTGTCGGGCAGGAATTCCTGAGCGGGGATCGAGTGATGATCCATAAACGGGTCATCTTTGGCATGAATAATCAGCGTCGGCTGCGTGATCTTGCTGAGCAGCGGCATGGCGCTGCACTGACGATAATAGTCAATCGCATCGGCGAAGCCGTGGATTTTCGCGGTGATCAGGTCGTCGAACTCGCGGATACGACGCACCTTTTTCAGCTGGCGCAGGCTTACCGGCAGGGTATCCGGGTAGGCCTTCAGCTTACGCGCCGCGTTGGCCTTCAGCAGGTTGAGCAGGTAGCGCTGGTAGACGCGGGAAAAGCCTTTATCCATGTGGTAGCTGCACTGCTCGAGCATAAACGGCGCGGAGACAATGACGGCGGCATCCAGCGGTACGCTTTCACCCTCTTTGGCCAGCAGACAGGCCAGCATATTCCCGCCCAGCGAGTAGCCCACGGCGGCCGTTGGCACGGTGCCATAATTTTCCCGCAGCCAGTGTAAAAACCACGTCCCGTCTTCGGTTTCACCCGAGTGATAAATGCGTTTCTGACGATTCGGTTCACCGCTGCAGCCGCGAAAATGCATCACCACGCCGAGCCAGCCGCGCGCTTTTGCCGCCTCAATTAGCCCATGCGCATACGGGCTGTGCAGGCTGCCTTCCAGACCGTGGAAAACCACCAGACGCGGCTTATGGCGAGCCTGTTCAGGCGCTTCGCTCCAGGCGAGATCCAGAAAATCACCGTCTGGCAGGTCAAGCCGTTGCCAGTGCGGGGTGAACTGAACCTTGCGGCGGATCAGTCGCGGCAGCATGGTCTGCAAATGCGGATTGGCCACGCCGCGCATAGGCACGAACTCAGTGCTGTCTTCGGCCGCAATGTCGAAGTCTGATGGAATGATTTGGGTCATAAGCGCGATGCTGATTCTTGTCGGAAATTTACGATACTTTCCGAATTGTACCCCGTTTAAGCTGGATTTCCGAACCCGGTACGGATTCTGCTCTTCAAACGGGGTAAATAAGTCAGTCAGCCTGCAGCATCGCTTCCAGCTGTTCCTGCGCGTCGAGCCACGCCATCTCGCACTCTTCGAGACTGGATTTGGTCTTCGCCTGGGTTTGCAGGCAGTCGGTCAGCTCAGCCTTGCGGCTTTGGTCATACAGGCCGCTATCGCCGAGCTTCTCTTCAACGATAGCCAGCGTGGCGTTGAGTTTTTCCATCTCTTTTTCGAGACGGGTAATCTCTTTACGCAGGGGCTGCGTCTGGGTGCGCAGCTCCGCTTCACGGCGCTTCTGATCTTTACGCGCCTGCGCGCTGTTGGCGTTGTCTTTCGCTGACTCTTCCGGCTGGTTTTCCTGCTTCTGCACGTCCGTCAGCCACTGCTGATAGTCTTCCAGATCGCCGTCGAACGGTTCGACTTTGCCGCCGTGCACTAAATAGAGATCGTCCGTGGTGGAGCGGATCAGGTGACGGTCGTGCGAAACCACCACCAGCGCGCCTTCGAACTCAATCAGCGCTTCGGTCAGCGCCTGACGCATGTCGAGATCCAGGTGGTTGGTCGGTTCATCGAGCAGCAGCAGGTTCGGGCGCTGCCAGACGATCAGCGCCAGCACCAGACGGGCCTTTTCGCCGCCGGAGAAGCGCTCGGTGTTTTCAGTCACCTTATCGCCCTGGAAGCCGAAGCCGCCGAGATAGTCGCGCAGCTTCTGCTCCATCTCCTGCGGCGCAAGACGCGCGAGGTGCTGAATCGGCGATTCATCCGCGCGTAAAAATTCCAGCTGATGCTGGGCGAAGTAACCCAGTTTGATGCCCTTCGCCAGGCCGATTTCGCCGCTGACCGGGTTAAGCTCGCCCGCCAGCAGTTTGATCAGCGTCGATTTACCGGCGCCGTTACGCCCCAGCAGGCCAATGCGGGAACCCGGCACCAGGTTGAGCTTGATGGAGTCGAGAATAATGCGGTCGGCATAGCCAGCGCTGACTTTTTCCATTTTCAGCAGCGGGTTAGGCAGGCTTTCCGGCTCGCGGAAGCTGAAGTGGAACGGGTTATCCACGTGCGCCGGGGCGATCATCTCCATGCGTTCCAGCATCTTGATGCGGCTCTGGGCCTGCTTGGCTTTTGAGGCTTTGGCCTTAAAGCGATCCACGAAGCTCTGCAGATGCGCCACGCGCTGCTGCTGGCTTTCGTACATGGACTGCTGCTGGGCGAGACGCGTCGCGCGCTGGCGCTCGAAGGAGCTGTAGTTGCCGGTGTACTCGAACATCGTTTGCTGTTCGATATGAATAATTTTATCCACCACCGGGTCAAGGAAGTCGCGGTCGTGGGAGATCAGAATCAGAGTGCCCTGATAGCTCTTGAGCCACTTCTCCAGCCAAATAACCGCATCGAGATCGAGGTGGTTGGTCGGTTCGTCGAGCAACAGCAGGTCAGAGCGGCAGATCAGCGCCTGCGCCAGGTTGAGGCGCATACGCCAGCCGCCGGAGAAGTCGCTGACCGGGCGTTCCAGCTGTTCGTTGCTGAAGCCCAGGCCGTGCAGCAGGCTGGAGGCGCGGGAGCGAATGGTCCACGCGTCGATGGCGTCCAGCTTGCCGTGAACGGTGGCGATGGCGTGACCGTCGTTGCGCTCGTTAGCAGAATGAAGTTCCGCTTCGAGCTTACGGTATTCACGGTCGCCGTCGATAACATAGTCGAGTGCCGGTTCGCTCAGCGCAGGCGTCTCTTGGTTTACCCAGGCGAGCTGCCAGTTTCCCGGGAAGGTAAAGTTACCGCCATCCGCGCTAATCTCGTTTTTCAGCAGCGCCAGCAGGGTGGATTTACCGCAGCCGTTTTTGCCGACCAGACCCACTTTTTGGCCCGGGTTGATGGTAGCAGTGGCGTTATCCAGCAGGACGCGCACGCCGCGACGAATTTGTAACGAGGAGAAAACAATCATAGAAGCGCCGTATGTTCCGACTATGTTAATTTGTCATTATGATAATGTAAGGTGTGGGCCATTTTCCGCACCGGGCCGCCATGGTAGCCCAAAACAGCGACGATACACAAAAACAGAAACAAGACCTGGAGGGGAATGATGTCTCAGACAGCAAAAGTGCTGCTGCTGTATGCCCATCCGGAATCTCAGGACTCGGTGGCAAACCGGGTGCTGCTTAAGCCGGCCACACAGCTTAGTAACGTAACGGTGCACGATCTCTACGCGCACTATCCTGATTTCTTTATTGATATCCCTTACGAGCAGGAGCTGCTGCGTCAGCATGACGTGATTGTGTTCCAGCATCCGCTTTATACCTACAGCTGTCCGGCGCTGCTGAAAGAGTGGCTGGACCGCGTGCTGAGCCGGGGCTTCTCCAGCGGGGTGGGGGGCAACCAGCTGGCGGGAAAGTACTGGCGTAGTGTGATTACGACCGGTGAACCCGAAAGCGCTTACCGCCACGACGGGCTGAACCGCTATCCGATGAGCGATATCCTCAGGCCATTCGAGCTGACGGCGGCGATGTGCCGTATGCACTGGATGAGCCCGATTATTGTCTACTGGGCGCGGCGTCAGGATCCGAAAGAGCTGGCAAGCCACGCCAGAGCCTACGGTGAATGGCTGGCGTCACCTATTCCGGCAGGAGGTCGTTAATGGAAGGATCGAATTTACTCCTCGCCGGGGTGCTGTTTTTATTTGCGGCCGTCGTCGCGGTGCCGCTTGCAGCCCGTATTGGTATCGGTGCGGTGCTGGGGTATCTGCTGGCGGGGATCGCGATTGGGCCATGGGGGCTGGGATTCATCAGCGATGTCGATGAGATCCTCCATTTCTCCGAGCTGGGCGTGGTGTTCCTGATGTTCATCATCGGCCTGGAGCTGAATCCTTCGAAATTGTGGCAGCTCCGACGCTCTATCTTTGGCGTGGGCGCCGCGCAGGTGTTATTCAGCGCCGCGATCCTGGGCGGCCTGTTAATGCTGACCCACTTTTCATGGCAGGCGGCGGTGATTGGCGGGATAGGCCTTGCAATGTCGTCGACGGCGATGGCGCTGCAGCTGATGCGCGATAAAGGGATGAATCGCAACGAAGCCGGTCAGCTGGGCTTTTCGGTGCTGCTGTTCCAGGATTTGGCGGTGATCCCGGCGCTGGCGCTGGTGCCGCTGCTGGCGGGGTCCGGGGACGATCACTTCGACTGGGCTAAAATCGCCATGAAGGTGCTGGCCTTCGCGGGCATGCTGATTGGCGGTCGTTTCCTGCTACGTCCCGTGTTCCGCTTTATTGCCGCGTCGGGCGTTCGCGAGGTGTTTACCGCCGCGACGCTGCTGCTGGTGCTGGGATCGGCGTTGTTTATGGACGCGCTTGGTCTGTCGATGGCGCTCGGGACCTTTATCGCCGGGGTGCTGCTGGCGGAGAGCGAGTATCGGCACGAGCTGGAAATTGCCATCGATCCCTTCAAAGGGCTGCTGTTAGGCCTGTTCTTTATTTCGGTGGGGATGGCGCTCAACCTCGGTGTGCTCTATACCCATCTGCTGTGGGTGGTCGTGAGCGTCGCCATCCTGGTGGCGGTGAAGATGCTGGTGCTGTACGTCATGTCACGTATCTACGGGCTGCGCAGTTCGGAACGCATGCAGTTTGCCAGCGTGTTAAGCCAGGGAGGCGAGTTCGCGTTTGTGCTGTTTTCTACCGCATCCTCCCAGAAGCTGTTTAAAGACGATCAGATGGCGCTTTTGCTGGTGACGGTCACGCTGTCTATGATGACCACGCCGCTGCTGATGAAGCTGGTGGATAAACTGCTGTCGCGCCGCCTGAACCCAAATGACGATGAAGACGAAGCGCCGTGGGTGGAAGACGATAAGCCGCAGGTGATTGTGGTGGGCTTTGGCCGTTTTGGACAGGTGATTGGACGCCTGCTGATGGCGAACAAAATGCGCATTACGGTACTGGAGCGGGATATCAGCGCGGTCAACCTGATGCGTAAATATGGCTATAAGGTTTACTACGGCGACGCGACCCAGCTTGAGCTGCTGCGCTCGGCGGGGGCGGAAGCGGCAGAGTCCATCGTGATTACCTGTAACGATCCGGAGGATACGATGAAGCTGGTGGATCTGTGCCAGCAGCATTTCCCGCATCTGCATATTCTGGCGCGTGCGCGGGGACGTGTTGAAGCTCACGAATTGTTGCAGGCGGGTGTGAAACACTTCTCCCGTGAGACGTTCTCCAGTGCGCTGGAGCTGGGCCGCAAGGCGCTGATCTCGCTCGGCATGCATCCGCATCAGGCGCAGCGCGCCCAGATGCACTTCCGCCGGCTGGATATGCGGATGCTGCGCGAGCTTATGCCGGTACATACCGATACGGCGCAGATCTCCCGCGTGCGGGAAGCGCGTCGCGAGCTGGAGGAGATCTTCCAGCGAGAGATGCAACAGGAACGACGCCAGCTTGATGGCTGGGATGAATTTGAATAAAGGGTAACGAAAGATGGCTGTACGTAAACGCTTTATCGCGGGTGCAAAATGCCCGACCTGTCAGGCGCAAGATACCCTGGCGATGTGGCGGGAAAATAATGTTGATGTTGTTGAGTGTGTTAAGTGCGGTCACCAGATGCGTGAGGCCGATAAAGAGGCCCGCGATCACGTTCGCAAAGAAGAGCAAGTTATCGGGATTTTTCATCCGGACTAGCGATATGCCCTGAGTTTTTTTAAGCTAAAGGGTACACGGGTGCAGATTTCCGCTACAATCTGCGCCAGCAATTTTCCCACGCTCAGGAGATATCATGAAAGTAGCAAAAGACCTGGTGGTCAGCCTGGCCTATCAGGTACGTACAGAAGACGGTGTGTTGGTTGATGAGTCTCCGGTGAGTGCGCCGCTTGACTACCTGCATGGTCACGGTTCCCTGATTTCCGGCCTGGAAAACGCGCTGGAAGGTCATGAAGTTGGCGACAAATTTGACGTTGCTGTAGGCGCGAACGACGCTTACGGTCAGTATGACGACAACCTGGTTCAGCGCGTTCCTAAAGACGTGTTCATGGGCGTTGACGAACTGCAGGTTGGCATGCGCTTCCTGGCTGAAACTGACCAGGGCCCGGTTCCTGTTGAAATCACCGAAGTGGAAGATGACCACGTCGTGGTTGACGGTAACCACATGCTGGCTGGCCAGAACCTGAAGTTCAACGTAGAAGTTGTTGCGATCCGTGAAGCGACCGAAGAAGAGCTGGCTCATGGCCACGTTCACGGTGCGCATGGTCACGACCATGACCACGATCACGGCCACGACGGCTGCTGCGGTGGTCACGGCCACGATCACGACCATGGTCACGACCACGGTAAAGGTGGTTGCGGTAACGGCGGCTGCGGTTGCCACTAATACCCGTCGTCTTTCAAGCCGCAGGTGCGTTGGCTGCGCTTTCAAACCCCGGTCACATAGTTATCTATGCTCCTGGGGATTTTCAAGCTTGCCGCCTTCCTGCGACTCGAAATCCATAGGGTATTTGGTATGTAGGCCCGGTAAGCTTCGCGCCACCGGGCACAAAAAAAGCGGGATAATCCCGCTTTTTTTACGCCTCAATAATGAGGGGGTGGCGTCTCTTCTGACTGAGAGGCAATGTTTGACGGCTGCGTAGCCTTCAGCTTTTCCGTCAGCAGGCGCATATGATCCCGCAGTTTTGCCATTTCGAGCTCATGTGCGGTCACGGTCTGGTTTAGCTCTTCGATGGTGATGTCCTGAAAAGCCAGGCGGCTTTCCAGCTCAGCCATTCTCGCTTCTATTGCTGTATCCTTCATCATTCACCTCGTTTATTTCAGATTCGCCATAATGGCCCTGCGGCGGCGCAGTTTAACTGAGTTTATCCTTAAGTACAGTCTGCATCCCTTTGGCAGGAAACTTATTTAAACAAAAATAGTCTGAAAAGTGGCGAGAATTGGAAGTGTCTGTCTGTAGATTTCTTCCGCAACGTTTTATAGTACGTAACTCATTTACGTTTAACGCTGGGGTGAGAGTCCCCAGGCCCTGGAGATATGGATGAAATCACTGTTTAAAGTAACGCTGCTGGCGACGACGATGGCTGTTGCGCTGAACGCGCCGCTGTCATTCGCTGCTGATACTGCTGCGAAGCCTGCTGCCACTGCAGACAGCAAAGCGGCGTTCAAAAATGACGACCAGAAATCCGCCTACGCACTGGGCGCATCTCTGGGTCGCTACATGGAAAACTCTCTGAAAGAACAAGAGAAACTGGGCATCAAACTGGATAAAGCTCAGCTGATCGCGGGCGTTCAGGACGCATTTGCAGATAAGAGCAAGCTGTCTGACCAGGAAATTGAACAGACTCTGCAGGCGTTCGAAGCGCGCGTGAAGGGTGCCGCGCAGACCAAGATGGACGCGGACGCTAAAGACAACGAAGCGAAAGGCAAAGCCTACCGCGACACCTTTGCTAAAGAGAAAGGTGTGAAAACCTCTTCTACTGGCCTGGTGTACAAAGTTGAGAAAGAAGGCACCGGCGATGCGCCTAAAGACAGCGACACCGTGGTTGTGAACTACAAAGGTACGCTGATCGACGGTAAAGAGTTCGATAACTCTTACACCCGCGGTGAGCCGCTCTCCTTCCGTCTGGATGGTGTGATCCCTGGCTGGACTGAAGGCCTGAAAAACATCAAGAAAGGCGGCAAGATCAAGATGGTTATCCCACCGGATCTGGCCTATGGCAAAACCGGCGTTCCGGGTATCCCTGCTAACTCTACGCTGGTCTTTGACGTAGAGCTGCTTGATATCAAACCGGCACCGAAAGCGGATGCGAAAGCAGACGCACCGGCTGACGATAAAGCCGCTGCTGCTAAGAAGTAATGTTGAAAAAAACCGCCGCCTTTCAGGCGGCGGTTTTTTTATTGTGGGGCAGATATAATTAACACTGGAAAGCGCTACGCACGCTGTATTAATTTAGTTGTCCGTGTAGATAATGAGCCTGCCCTGAAAACCTAACGACAGGCTCCTGAAAAGGAGTGTTTTTTTCATGTCCAGGTCGCTTTTAACCAACGAAACCAGTGAACTTGATTTGCTGGATCAACGTCCTTTCGATCAGACCGACTTCGATATTCTGAAATCCTACGAAGCGGTAGTGGACGGGTTAGCGATGCTCATTGGCTCCCACTGCGAAATCGTATTGCACTCCCTGCAAGATCTGAAGTGTTCCGCCATCCGCATTGCGAATGGTGAACATACTGGCCGTAAAATTGGTTCGCCAATTACCGACCTTGCATTGCGTATGCTGCATGACATGACCGGCGCGGACAGCAGCGTCTCAAAATGCTATTTCACCCGCGCCAAAAGCGGCGTGCTGATGAAATCAGAAACCATCGCGATTCGAAACCGCGAGCATCGTGTTATTGGGCTGCTGTGCATCAACATGAACCTTGATGTGCCATTCTCGCAAATCATGAGCACCTTTATTCCGCCAGAAACGCCGGACGTTGGCTCTTCTGTTAACTTTGCCTCCTCCGTTGAAGATCTGGTGACGCAGACGCTTGAGTTTACGATTGAAGAGGTGAATGCCGATCGCAACGTCTCGAACAACGCCAAGAATCGCCAGATCGTGCTCAATCTCTACGAAAAAGGGATTTTTGATATTAAAGACGCCATTAATCAGGTGGCCGATCGTCTGAACATCTCCAAGCACACGGTCTACCTCTATATTCGCCAGTTCAAAAGCGGCGATTTCCAGGGACAAGACAAGTAATGCGTTTTGCGTTAATGGTGACAGGCCCGGCGTACGGCACTCAGCAGGCCAGCAGCGCGCTGCAGTTTGCGCATGCGCTACTGGCGGCCGGACATGAGCTGGCGAGCGTTTTCTTCTATCGGGAAGGGGTGTATAACGCGAATCAGTTTACGTCACCGGCGAGCGACGAATTCGATCTGGTGCGCGCCTGGCAGGCATTAAACGAAAAGCAGGGCGTAGAACTGCACATCTGCGTGGCGGCGGCACTGCGCCGCGGGGTGACCGATGCAACCGAAGCCGCACGTCTTGGTTTATCGGGTTCTAACCTGCAGCCCGGCTTTTCGTTGAGTGGCCTGGGTGCACTGGCACAGGCGGCATTAACCTGCGACAGAGTGGTGCAATTCTGATGAAGCGTGTCGCGTTTGTTTTTTCCTCCGCACCGCACGGCAATGCGTCCGGCAGAGAAGGGCTGGATGCGCTGCTCGCGACCTCAGCATTGACCGAAGATATCGGTGTCTTCTTTTTGGGCGACGGCGTATTTCAGCTTCTGGCGGGGCAGCAGCCTCAGGCCATTCTGGCGCGTGATTACATCACGACGTTCAAAGTGTTACCGCTTTACGATATCGAAACCTTCTATGTCTGTGCCGACTCCCTGGCCGCGCGCGGTTTAAACGAGGCAACGCCTTTCGTGCTGGATGTGACAGTCCTGTCTTCTGCTGCATTGCGCGAACACCTTTCCCACTACGACACCGTTCTGACTTTCTGAGGCTGACATGCTCCATACTCTGAGCCATTCACCGTGGCAATGTGATATCGACGCGTTACTGAGTATGCTGCGCGAAGGTGATGATCTGCTGCTGATTCAGGATGGCGTGCTTGCCGCACTGGACGGCAGTCGTTTCGTTGAAATTCTCACGAATGCCCCCATAACAGTCTCTGCGCTGAAGGACGATCTGGATGCGCGGGGTCTTTCTGGTCAAATTTCAGCCAAAATTGACGTGGTTGGCTATACTGATTTCGTCAATCTTACTGTGACGCACGCCAGTCAAATGAACTGGTGATTTGAGATCGCTGTATATTTCTTGACACCTTTTCGACGTAGCCCTAAAATTTCGCGTCCTCATATTGTATGAGGTCGTTTTATTACGTGTTTACGAAGCAAAAGCTAAAACCAGGAGCTATTTAATGGCAACAGTTAACCAGCTGGTACGCAAACCACGCGCACGCAAAGTTGCAAAGAGCAACGTGCCTGCGCTGGAAGCCTGCCCGCAGAAACGTGGTGTATGTACTCGTGTATATACCACCACTCCTAAAAAACCAAACTCCGCACTGCGTAAAGTATGCCGTGTGCGTTTGACTAACGGTTTCGAAGTGACTTCCTACATCGGTGGTGAAGGTCACAACCTGCAGGAGCACTCCGTGATCCTGATCCGTGGCGGTCGTGTTAAAGACCTTCCGGGTGTTCGTTACCACACCGTTCGTGGTGCGCTCGACTGCTCAGGTGTTAAAGACCGTAAGCAGGCTCGCTCCAAGTACGGCGTGAAGCGTCCTAAGGCTTAATGGTTCTCCGTTAAGTAAGGCCAAACTGATTTATCTTAATGTCAAACTAAACTCTTTGAGTTTTGGACAATCCTGAATTAACAACGGAGTATTCCCATGCCACGTCGTCGCGTCATTGGTCAGCGTAAAATTCTTCCAGATCCGAAATTCGGATCAGAACTGCTGGCAAAATTTGTAAATATCCTGATGGTAGATGGTAAAAAATCTACTGCAGAAGCAATCGTATACAGCGCGCTTGAGACCCTGGCTCAGCGTTCTGGTAAAAATGAACTGGAAGCTTTCGAAGTCGCTCTCGACAACGTTCGCCCAACCGTAGAAGTTAAGTCCCGCCGCGTTGGTGGTTCTACTTATCAGGTTCCAGTTGAAGTTCGTCCGGTTCGTCGTAATGCTCTGGCAATGCGTTGGATCGTTGAAGCTGCTCGTAAACGCGGTGATAAATCCATGGCTCTGCGTCTGGCGAACGAACTTTCTGATGCTGCAGACAACAAAGGTACTGCAGTTAAGAAACGTGAAGACGTTCACCGTATGGCAGAAGCCAACAAGGCGTTCGCACACTACCGTTGGTAATCCCTTCGGAGTATTAGTCACCAGGCGGGCGCTTCAGAGAAGCCGCCCGCTCTGGGTAACTTAACTGAACGCCTAAAGATATAAACGAGGAATCAAATGGCTCGTACAACACCCATCGCACGCTACCGTAACATCGGTATCAGTGCGCACATCGACGCCGGTAAAACCACTACTACCGAACGTATTCTGTTCTACACCGGTGTAAACCATAAAATCGGTGAAGTTCATGACGGCGCAGCCACCATGGACTGGATGGAACAGGAGCAGGAGCGTGGTATCACTATCACCTCCGCAGCGACTACTGCATTCTGGTCAGGTATGGCTAAGCAGTACGAACCGCATCGCGTAAACATCATCGACACCCCAGGGCACGTTGACTTCACCATCGAAGTAGAACGTTCCATGCGTGTTCTTGACGGCGCGGTAATGGTTTATTGCGCAGTTGGTGGTGTTCAGCCACAGTCTGAAACCGTATGGCGTCAGGCGAACAAATATAAAGTTCCACGCATCGCGTTCGTTAACAAAATGGACCGTATGGGTGCTAACTTCCTGAAAGTTGTTGGCCAGATCAAAACCCGTCTGGGCGCGAACCCTGTTCCGCTGCAGCTGGCAATTGGTGCTGAAGAAGGCTTCACCGGCGTTATCGACCTGGTGAAAATGAAAGCCATCAACTGGAACGATGCAGACCAGGGCGTTACCTTCGAATACGAAGATATCCCAGCTGCAATGCAGGACCTGGCTGACGAATGGCACCAGAACCTGATCGAATCCGCTGCTGAAGCTTCTGAAGAGCTGATGGAGAAATACCTGGGTGGTGAAGAACTGACTGAAGAAGAGATCAAAAAAGCTCTGCGTCAGCGCGTTCTGAACAACGAAATCATCCTGGTAACCTGTGGTTCTGCGTTCAAGAACAAAGGTGTTCAGGCGATGCTGGATGCGGTAGTTGACTACCTGCCATCCCCAGTTGACGTTCCTGCGATCAACGGCATCCTGGACGACGGTAAAGATACTCCGGCTGAGCGTCACGCAAGCGACGAAGAGCCATTCTCTGCACTGGCGTTCAAAATTGCTACCGACCCATTCGTGGGTAACCTGACCTTCTTCCGCGTTTACTCTGGTGTGGTTAACTCCGGTGACACCATCCTGAACTCCGTGAAAGCGGCGCGTGAACGTTTTGGCCGTATCGTACAGATGCACGCTAACAAACGTGAAGAGATCAAAGAAGTTCGTGCGGGCGACATCGCTGCAGCTATCGGTCTGAAAGACGTGACCACTGGTGACACCCTGTGTGACCCGGATCACCCGATCATTCTGGAGCGTATGGAATTCCCTGAGCCGGTAATCTCCATCGCAGTTGAACCAAAAACCAAAGCTGACCAGGAAAAAATGGGTCTGGCTCTGGGCCGTCTGGCGAAAGAAGACCCATCATTCCGCGTATGGACTGATGAAGAATCTAACCAGACCATCATCGCTGGTATGGGTGAACTGCACCTGGACATCATCGTTGACCGTATGAAGCGTGAATTCAACGTTGAAGCGAACGTGGGTAAACCTCAGGTTGCTTACCGCGAAGCGATTCGCGCGAAAGTTACCGATGTTGAAGGTAAACACGCTAAGCAGTCTGGTGGTCGCGGTCAGTACGGTCACGTTGTGATCGACATGTACCCACTGGAGCCGGGCTCTAACCCGAAAGGTTACGAGTTCATCAACGACATCAAAGGTGGTGTAATTCCTGGCGAATACATCCCAGCCGTTGATAAAGGCATCCAGGAACAGCTGAAAGCGGGCCCTCTGGCTGGCTATCCGGTTGTTGACATGGGTGTTCGTCTGCACTTCGGTTCTTACCACGACGTTGACTCCTCTGAACTGGCGTTTAAACTGGCTGCGTCTATTGCCTTTAAAGAAGGCTTTAAGAAAGCAAAACCAGTTCTGCTTGAGCCAATCATGAAGGTTGAAGTAGAAACTCCTGAAGAGAACACCGGTGACGTTATCGGTGACTTGAGCCGTCGTCGCGGTATGCTGCGTGGTCAGGAATCCGAAGTAACTGGCGTTAAGATCCACGCTGAAGTTCCGCTGTCTGAAATGTTCGGATATGCAACTCAGCTGCGTTCTCTGACCAAAGGTCGTGCATCATACACCATGGAATTCCTGAAGTATGATGATGCGCCTAACAACGTTGCTCAGGCCGTTATTGAAGCCCGTGGTAAGTAATCCACAGGATTAAAACCTAAGTCCCGTGCTCTCTCCACAGGGGAGAGCACTATAGTAAGGAATATAGCCGTGTCTAAAGAAAAATTTGAACGTACAAAACCGCACGTCAACGTTGGTACTATCGGCCACGTTGACCATGGTAAAACTACCCTGACTGCTGCAATCACTACCGTTCTGGCTAAAACCTACGGTGGTTCTGCTCGTGCATTCGACCAGATCGATAACGCACCAGAAGAAAAAGCTCGTGGTATCACCATCAACACTTCCCACGTTGAATATGACACCCCGACTCGCCACTACGCACACGTAGACTGCCCAGGCCACGCCGACTATGTTAAAAACATGATCACCGGTGCTGCGCAGATGGACGGCGCGATCCTGGTTGTTGCTGCGACTGACGGCCCAATGCCTCAGACTCGTGAGCACATCCTGCTGGGTCGTCAGGTAGGCGTTCCTTTCATCATCGTGTTCCTGAACAAATGCGACATGGTTGATGACGAAGAGCTGCTGGAACTGGTAGAGATGGAAGTTCGTGAACTGCTGTCTCAGTACGATTTCCCAGGCGACGATACTCCAATCGTTCGTGGTTCTGCTCTGAAAGCGCTGGAAGGCGAAGCTGAGTGGGAAGCTAAAATCATCGAACTGGCTGGCTTCCTGGATTCTTACATCCCAGAACCAGAGCGTGCGATTGACAAGCCGTTCCTGCTGCCAATCGAAGACGTATTCTCCATCTCCGGTCGTGGTACCGTTGTTACCGGTCGTGTAGAGCGCGGTATCATCAAAGTTGGTGAAGAAGTTGAAATCGTTGGTATCAAAGAGACTGCGAAGTCTACCTGTACTGGCGTTGAAATGTTCCGCAAACTGCTGGACGAAGGCCGTGCTGGTGAGAACGTTGGTGTTCTGCTGCGTGGTATCAAACGTGAAGAAATCGAACGTGGTCAGGTTCTGGCGAAGCCAGGCTCAATCAAGCCACACACCAAGTTCGAATCTGAAGTGTACATCCTGTCCAAAGACGAAGGCGGCCGTCATACTCCGTTCTTCAAAGGCTACCGTCCACAGTTCTACTTCCGTACAACTGACGTGACCGGTACCATCGAACTGCCAGAAGGCGTTGAGATGGTAATGCCAGGCGACAACATCAAGATGGTTGTGACTCTGATCCACCCAATCGCGATGGACGACGGTCTGCGTTTCGCAATCCGTGAAGGCGGCCGTACCGTTGGCGCGGGCGTTGTTGCTAAAGTTCTGGGCTAATTAATTATCCCCGAATAAAAAAAAGGACGCTTCGGCGTCCTTTTTTGTTTTCTGCCGCTCAGTTACTGTCACAAATTTCGCATTTTTTGCCTGCTCCCGCCCCGTATTGTGGCGTTTGTGCTATTGTAATCATAACCATTCTCACTTACACTTTGCGCATAATTTGAACGGGAGTCTCTATGTACGTTTGTTTATGTAATGGTGTAAGCGACAAGAAAATACGTCAGGCCGTTCGCCAGTTTCAGCCTCAGTCATTTCAGCAACTACGCAAATTTGTTCCGGTGGGAAATCAATGCGGTAAATGTGTACGTGCTGCGCGAGAGATCATGCAGGACGAATTGATGCAGATCCCGGAATACAAAGAGATCGCGTAAGCGCCCATCTTTTTTTTGACATCCCTGTAGCCCGATCTACGCTTCAATGAGTGGAAGCGGAGGGACTATATAATGAAAGGTGATGTTAAAATCATAAGTTATCTCAATAAATTATTGGGAAATGAGCTTGTCGCAATTAACCAGTACTTTCTTCACGCGAGAATGTTCAAAAACTGGGGGCTTAAACGTCTGAACGACGTTGAGTACCATGAATCGATCGATGAAATGAAGCACGCTGATAAATATATCGAGCGTATTTTATTCCTTGAAGGCATTCCAAACCTGCAGGATCTTGGAAAGCTGGGCATCGGAGAAGATGTCGAAGAGATGCTGCGTTCCGACCTCAGGCTGGAACTTGAAGGCGCCAAAGATCTCCGTGAAGCCATTGCCTATGCCGACAGCGTACATGACTACGTTAGTCGCGATATGATGATCCAGATCCTGGCCGATGAAGAAGGTCATATTGATTGGCTGGAAACGGAGCTGGATCTGATTGCTAAAATCGGTCTGCAGAACTACCTTCAGTCGCAGATTAAAGTGGAAGAGTAACCACCGTCTTCCAGCCTACGCATAAACCCGCTGCTGCCAGAAATGGCCCAAAAGGCAGTGGGTTTTTTAATGCTCCCTTATCGCCGGTGAGTAACGAAAACACAAGAATGCTAAGTAGCGCCATAAGCGCAGCGAGTAACGCCAGCGTAGGCAGCATGCACCAGCCATGCCACGCACCAAGCGCCGCCAGGTATTTTACATCGCCGTATCCCATCCCTTCACGCCGGCAGATAAACCGATATCCCCAGTAAATAACGGCAAAGCCGACATATCCAGCCATCGCTCCAACCACTGCACTTGGCAGAAAATCAGGTTGGACGCAGAGCTGAAAGAGCAGGCCCGCCCAGAGCAGCGGGCAGAGAAACTTATCCGGAAGCAGTCCGTAGCGAATATCTGCACGGACGAGAAAGGCAGTCAGCGAAAAATAGACCAGCAAAAAGGGGAGGGTAGTTAACATGGAAAAGGCCTCAAAAGGGTTTGAGCGCATCCTCGCTATAATCGACCTGGTCGGCAATCTATAAAAACGACACTTGCGTAGGGGCTCGAGACAAAGCCTTGAGAAGGGATACATTGCGTAAAAAGTTGCGCGCCCATACGCATACTGCGCCTCTGGCGCTTAATTTCTAAACGGCACTTGCGTCTTGTCCAGATTTACGTATAATGCGCGGGCTTGTCGTAATTGACGGCGGGTTCAATCAGAACCAGAGTAGCTCATTTTGTTACTCAACAATGCTCCCAATTGGGGAGCTACGTAAGAACGGTTACACTCTCCCATCAATCGTAATGGGTTTGAGGAGTAATCATTTTCGTTTATAAAATAATTGGAGCTCTGGTCTCATGCAGAACCAAAGAATCCGTATCCGCCTTAAAGCGTTTGATCATCGTCTGATCGATCAATCAACCGCGGAAATCGTCGAGACTGCTAAGCGCACTGGTGCGCAAGTCCGTGGTCCGATCCCGCTGCCGACCCGCAAAGAGCGCTTCACCGTTCTGATCTCTCCGCACGTCAACAAAGACGCGCGCGATCAGTACGAAATCCGCACTCACAAGCGTCTGGTTGACATCGTTGAGCCAACTGAGAAAACCGTTGATGCTCTGATGCGTCTGGATCTGGCTGCCGGTGTAGACGTGCAGATCAGCCTGGGTTAATCAGGTCATCGAGCGATTGAGAGGTTGATACAATGATTGGTTTAGTCGGTAAAAAAGTGGGCATGACCCGCATCTTCACTGAAGATGGCGTTTCAATCCCAGTAACCGTAATCGAAGTTGAAGCAAACCGCGTTACCCAGGTTAAAGATCTGGCTAACGATGGCTACCGCGCTGTTCAGGTGACCACTGGTGCTAAAAAAGCTAACCGTGTAACCAAACCAGAAGCGGGTCACTTCGCTAAAGCTGGCGTAGAAGCTGGCCGTGGTCTGTGGGAATTCCGTCTTGCTGAAGGCGAAGAGTTCACCGTAGGTCAGGACATTAGCGTTGAGCTGTTTGCTGACGTTAAAAAAGTTGACGTAACCGGTACCTCTAAAGGTAAAGGTTTTGCTGGTACCGTTAAGCGCTGGAACTTCCGTACCCAGGACGCTACCCACGGTAACTCCTTGTCTCACCGCGTTCCGGGTTCTATCGGTCAGAACCAGACTCCGGGCAAAGTGTTCAAAGGCAAGAAAATGGCAGGTCAGCTGGGTAACGAACGTGTGACCGTTCAGAGCCTGGACGTAGTACGTGTTGACGCTGAGCGCAACCTGCTGCTGGTTAAAGGTGCAGTTCCGGGTGCAACCGGTAGCGACCTGATCGTTAAACCAGCTGTGAAGGCGTAAGGGGATAGCAATGGAATTAGTATTGAAAGACGCGCAGAGCGCGCTGACTGTTTCCGAAACTACCTTCGGTCGTGATTTCAACGAAGCGCTGGTTCACCAGGTTGTTGTTGCTTATGCAGCTGGTGCTCGTCAGGGTACTCGTGCTCAGAAGACTCGTGCTGAAGTAACTGGTTCTGGCAAAAAGCCATGGCGCCAGAAAGGTACCGGCCGTGCGCGTTCAGGTTCTATCAAGAGCCCGATCTGGCGTTCAGGTGGCGTGACCTTCGCTGCGCGTCCACAGGACCACAGTCAAAAAGTTAACAAAAAGATGTACCGCGGCGCGCTGAAAAGCATCCTGTCCGAACTGGTACGTCAGGATCGTCTGATCGTTGTCGAGAAGTTCTCTGTTGAAGCGCCTAAAACTAAGCTGCTGGCACAGAAACTGAAAGACATGGCTCTGGAAGATGTGCTGATCATCACCGGTGAGCTGGACGAGAACCTGTTCCTGGCCGCACGCAACCTGCACAAGGTTGACGTACGCGATGCGACTGGTATCGACCCGGTTAGCCTGATCGCCTTCGACAAAGTCGTAATGACTGCTGATGCTGTTAAGCAAGTTGAGGAGATGCTGGCATGATTCGTGAAGAACGTCTGCTGAAGGTGCTTCGCGCACCGCACGTTTCTGAAAAAGCGTCTACTGCGATGGAAAAAACAAACACCATCGTTCTCAAAGTTGCTAAAGACGCGACCAAAGCAGAGATCAAAGCTGCTGTGCAGAAACTGTTTGAAGTCGAAGTCGAAGTCGTTAACACCCTGGTAGTTAAAGGGAAAGTTAAACGTCACGGACAGCGTATCGGTCGTCGTAGCGACTGGAAAAAAGCTTACGTCACCCTGAAAGAAGGCCAGAATCTGGACTTCGTTGGCGGCGCTGAGTAAGTCGGAGGAGTAATACAATGGCAGTTGTTAAATGTAAACCGACATCTCCGGGTCGTCGCCACGTAGTTAAAGTGGTTAACCCTGAGCTGCACAAGGGCAAACCTTTTGCTCCGTTGCTGGAAAAAAACAGCAAATCCGGTGGTCGTAACAACAATGGCCGTATCACCACTCGTCACATCGGTGGTGGCCACAAGCAGGCTTATCGTATTGTTGACTTCAAACGCAACAAAGACGGTATCCCAGCAGTTGTTGAACGTCTTGAGTACGATCCGAACCGTTCCGCGAACATCGCGCTGGTTCTGTACAAAGACGGCGAACGCCGTTACATCCTGGCCCCTAAAGGCCTGAAAGCTGGCGACCAGATTCAGTCTGGCGTTGATGCTGCAATCAAAGCAGGCAACACCCTGCCGATGCGCAATATCCCGGTTGGTTCTACCGTTCATAACGTAGAAATGAAACCAGGTAAAGGCGGTCAGCTGGCACGTTCCGCTGGTACTTACGTTCAGATCGTTGCTCGTGATGGTGCTTATGTCACCCTGCGTCTGCGTTCTGGTGAAATGCGTAAAGTCGAAGCAGACTGCCGCGCTACTCTGGGCGAAGTTGGCAATGCTGAGCATATGCTGCGCGTTCTGGGTAAAGCAGGTGCTGCACGCTGGCGTGGTGTTCGTCCTACCGTTCGCGGTACTGCGATGAACCCAGTCGACCACCCACATGGTGGTGGTGAAGGTCGTAACTTTGGTAAGCACCCGGTAACTCCGTGGGGCGTTCAGACCAAAGGTAAGAAGACCCGCAGCAACAAGCGTACTGATAAATTTATCGTACGTCGCCGTAGCAAATAATTTTAGAGGATAAGCCATGCCACGTTCTCTCAAGAAAGGTCCTTTTATTGACCTGCACTTGCTGAAGAAGGTAGAGAAAGCGGTGGAAAGCGGAGACAAGAAGCCCCTGCGCACTTGGTCCCGTCGTTCAACGATCTTTCCTAACATGATCGGTTTGACCATCGCTGTCCATAATGGTCGTCAGCACGTTCCAGTCTTTGTTACCGACGAAATGGTTGGTCACAAACTGGGTGAATTCGCACCGACTCGTACTTATCGCGGCCACGCTGCTGATAAAAAAGCGAAGAAGAAATAAGGTAGGAGGAAGAGATGGAAACTTTAGCTCAACATCGCCATGCTCGTTCTTCTGCTCAGAAGGTTCGCCTTGTTGCTGACCTGATTCGCGGTAAGAAAGTGTCGCAGGCCCTGGACATCCTGACCTATACCAACAAGAAAGCTGCGGTATTGGTCAAGAAAGTACTGGAATCTGCCATTGCTAACGCTGAACACAACGATGGCGCTGACATCGACGATCTGAAAGTCGCGAAAATTTTCGTAGATGAAGGCCCAAGCATGAAGCGCATTATGCCGCGTGCGAAAGGTCGTGCAGATCGCATCCTGAAGCGCACCAGCCACATTACTGTGGTTGTGTCCGATCGCTGAGACTCTGGAGACTAGCAATGGGTCAGAAAGTACATCCTAATGGTATTCGCCTGGGTATTGTAAAACCATGGAACTCTACCTGGTTTGCGAACACCAAAGAATTCGCTGACAACCTGGACAGCGATTTTAAAGTACGTCAGTACCTGACTAAGGAACTGGCTAAAGCGTCTGTATCTCGTATCGTTATCGAGCGTCCAGCGAAGAGCATCCGTGTGACTATTCACACTGCTCGTCCTGGCATCGTTATCGGTAAGAAAGGCGAAGACGTAGAAAAACTGCGCAAGGTCGTAGCGGATATCGCTGGCGTTCCTGCACAGATCAATATCGCTGAAGTTCGTAAGCCTGAACTGGACGCTAAATTGGTTGCTGACAGCATCACTTCACAGCTGGAACGTCGTGTTATGTTCCGTCGTGCTATGAAGCGTGCTGTACAGAACGCAATGCGTCTGGGCGCTAAAGGTATTAAAGTTGAAGTTAGCGGCCGTCTGGGCGGCGCGGAAATCGCACGTACCGAATGGTACCGCGAAGGTCGCGTACCGCTGCACACTCTGCGTGCTGACATCGACTACAACACCTCTGAAGCGCACACCACTTACGGTGTAATCGGCGTTAAGGTATGGATCTTCAAAGGTGAGATCCTGGGTGGTATGGCTGCTGTTGAACAACCGGAAAAACCGGCTGCTCAACCTAAAAAGCAGCAGCGTAAAGGCCGTAAATAAGGAGCGTCGCTGATGTTACAACCAAAGCGTACAAAATTCCGTAAAGTGCACAAAGGCCGCAACCGTGGTCTGGCGCAGGGTACGGATGTTAGCTTCGGCACTTTCGGTCTGAAAGCTGTTGGCCGTGGTCGTCTGACTGCACGTCAGATCGAAGCAGCACGTCGTGCAATGACCCGTGCAGTTAAGCGTCAAGGTAAGATCTGGATCCGTGTATTCCCGGACAAACCGATCACCGAGAAGCCACTGGAAGTTCGTATGGGTAAAGGTAAAGGTAACGTGGAGTACTGGGTTGCCTTGATCCAACCGGGCAAAGTCCTTTATGAAATGGACGGTGTTCCGGAAGAGCTGGCCCGTGAAGCCTTCGGCCTGGCAGCAGCGAAACTGCCTATCAAAACCACCTTTGTAACTAAGACGGTGATGTAATGAAAGCAAAAGAGCTGCGTGAAAAAAGCGTTGAAGAGCTGAACGCTGAGCTGCTGAACCTGCTGCGTGAGCAGTTCAACCTGCGTATGCAGGCTGCAAGTGGCCAGCTGCAACAGACTCACCTGCTGAAGCAAGTGCGTCGCAATGTTGCACGCGTTAAGACTTTACTGACTCAGAAGGCGGGTGCGTAATGACCGATAAAATCCGTACTCTGCAAGGTCGTGTTGTTAGCGACAAAATGGAGAAATCCATTGTTGTAGCTATCGAACGTATTGTGAAACACCCGATCTACGGTAAATTCATCAAGCGTACGACCAAACTGCACGTACATGACGAGAACAACGAATGTGGTATCGGCGACAAGGTTGAAATCCGTGAATGCCGTCCACTGTCCAAGACTAAGTCCTGGACGCTGGTTCGCGTTGTAGAGAAAGCGGTTCTGTAATACAGTACGCCTTCTCAATACGAATAAACGGCTCAGCGATGAGCCGTTTATTTTTTCTACCCATATTGCAGAAGCGGTGTTATAATGCCGCGCCCTCGATATGGGGCTTTTTAACGGCTCTGATTTTAGAGTCTCAGGTAGTAGTTGACATTAGCGGAGCACTAAAATGATCCAAGAACAGACTATGCTGAACGTCGCCGACAACTCCGGTGCACGTCGCGTAATGTGTATCAAGGTTCTGGGTGGCTCGCACCGTCGCTACGCAGGCGTAGGCGACATCATCAAGATCACCATCAAGGAAGCAATTCCACGTGGTAAGGTCAAAAAAGGTGATGTGCTGAAGGCGGTAGTGGTGCGCACCAAGAAGGGTGTTCGTCGCCCTGACGGTTCTGTCATTCGCTTCGATGGTAATGCATGCGTTATTTTAAACAATAACAGCGAGCAGCCTATCGGCACGCGTATCTTTGGGCCGGTAACTCGTGAACTTCGTACTGAGAAGTTCATGAAAATTATCTCTCTGGCACCAGAAGTACTCTAAGGAGCGAATCATGGCAGCGAAAATCCGTCGTGATGACGAAGTTATCGTGTTAACCGGTAAAGATAAAGGTAAACGCGGTAAAGTAAAAAATGTTCTGTCTTCCGGCAAACTTGTCGTTGAAGGTATCAACCTGGTTAAGAAACATCAGAAGCCGGTTCCGGCCCTGAACCAACCAGGTGGCATCGTTGAAAAAGAAGCTGCTATTCAGGTTTCTAACGTTGCAATCTTCAATGCGGCTACCGGCAAGGCTGACCGTGTAGGCTTTAGATTCGAAGACGGCAAAAAAGTCCGTTTCTTCAAGTCTAACAGCGAAACTATCAAGTAATTTGGAGTAGTACGATGGCGAAACTGCATGATTACTACAAAGACGAAGTAGTTAACAAACTCATGACTGAGTTTAACTACAATTCTGTCATGCAAGTCCCTCGGGTCGAGAAGATCACCCTGAACATGGGTGTTGGTGAAGCGATCGCTGACAAGAAACTGCTGGATAACGCAGCAGCTGACCTGACAGCAATCTCCGGTCAAAAACCGCTGATCACCAAAGCACGCAAATCTGTTGCAGGCTTCAAAATCCGTCAGGGCTATCCGATCGGCTGTAAAGTAACTCTGCGTGGCGAACGCATGTGGGAGTTCTTTGAGCGCCTGATCACTATTGCTGTTCCACGTATCCGTGACTTCCGTGGCTTGTCCGCTAAGTCTTTCGACGGTCGTGGTAACTACAGCATGGGTGTCCGTGAGCAGATCATCTTCCCAGAAATCGACTACGATAAAGTCGACCGCGTGCGTGGTTTGGATATTACCATTACCACTACTGCGAAATCTGACGAAGAAGGCCGTGCTCTGCTGGCTGCCTTTGACTTCCCGTTCCGCAAGTAAGGTAGGGTTACTGAATGGCTAAGCAATCAATGAAAGCACGCGAAGTAAAGCGCGTAGCTTTAGCTGATAAATTCTTCGCTAAACGCGCTGAACTGAAAGCGATCATTTCTGATGTGAACGCTTCCGACGAAGATCGTTGGAATGCGGTTCTCAAGCTGCAGTCTCTGCCGCGTGATTCCAGCCCGTCTCGTCAGCGTAACCGCTGTCGTCAAACAGGTCGTCCACATGGTTATGTGGGCAAGTTTGGGTTGAGCCGTATCAAACTGCGTGAAGCCGCCATGCGCGGTGAAGTGCCAGGCTTGAAAAAGGCTAGCTGGTAATTACCAATTGAATCACGGGAGTAAAGACAGATGAGCATGCAAGATCCGATCGCGGATATGCTGACCCGTATCCGTAACGGTCAGGCCGCGAACAAAGTTGCGGTCACCATGCCTTCCGCCAAGCTGAAAGTGGCAATTGCCAACGTGCTGAAGGAAGAAGGTTTTATCGAAGATTTTAAAGTTGAAGGCGACACCAAGCCGGAACTGGAACTTACTCTTAAGTATTTCCAGGGTAAAGCTGTTGTAGAAAGCATTCAGCGTGTCAGCCGCCCAGGCCTGCGCATCTATAAGAAAAAAGATGAGCTGCCAAAAGTTATGGCTGGCCTTGGTATCGCAGTTGTTTCTACCTCTAAAGGTGTTATGACTGATCGTGCAGCGCGCCAGGCTGGTCTTGGTGGCGAAATTATCTGCTACGTAGCCTAATCGGAGGAAAGAATGTCTCGTGTTGCTAAAGCACCGGTCGTTATTCCTGCCGGCGTTGATGTAAAAATCGACGGTCAGGTTATTACGATCAAAGGTAAAAACGGCGAGCTGACTCGTACCCTCAACAAAGCTGTTGAAGTTAAACATGCAGATAACGCTCTGACCTTCGGTCCACGTGATGGTTTCGTGGATGGATGGGCTCAGGCTGGTACCGCGCGTGCCCTGCTGAACTCAATGGTTGTTGGTGTTACCGAAGGCTTCACTAAAAAGCTTCAGCTGGTTGGTGTAGGTTATCGTGCAGCTATCAAAGGGAATGCAGTAGGCCTGTCTCTGGGCTTCTCACACCCTGTTGAGCATCCGCTGCCGGCCGGTATCACTGCAGAATGTCCGACTCAAACTGAAATCGTGCTGAAAGGCGCTGATAAACAGCTGATCGGTCAGGTTGCAGCAGATCTGCGCGCCTACCGTCGTCCTGAGCCTTACAAAGGCAAGGGTGTTCGTTACGCCGACGAAGTCGTGCGTACCAAAGAGGCTAAGAAGAAGTAAGGTAACACTATGGATAAGAAATCTGCTCGTATCCGTCGTGCGACCCGCGCACGCCGCAAGCTCAAAGAGCTGGGTGCAACTCGCCTGGTGGTACATCGTACCCCGCGTCATATTTACGCACAGGTAATTGCACCGAACGGTTCTGAAGTTCTGGTAGCTGCTTCTACTGTAGAAAAAGCTATCTCAGAACAATTGAAGTACACCGGTAACAAAGACGCCGCTGCAGCTGTAGGTAAAGCTGTTGCTGAACGCGCTCTGGAAAAAGGCATCAGCAATGTTTCCTTTGACCGTTCCGGGTTCCAATATCATGGTCGTGTCCAGGCACTGGCAGATGCTGCCCGTGAAGCTGGCCTTCAGTTCTAAGGTAGAGGTGTAAGATGGCTCACATCGAAAAACAGGCTGGCGAACTGCAGGAAAAGCTGATCGCGGTAAACCGCGTATCTAAAACCGTTAAAGGTGGTCGTATTTTCTCCTTCACAGCTCTGACTGTAGTAGGCGATGGTAACGGTCGCGTTGGTTTTGGTTACGGTAAAGCGCGTGAAGTTCCAGCAGCGATCCAGAAAGCGATGGAAAAAGCCCGTCGCAATATGATTAACGTCGCGCTGAACAACGGTACCCTGCAACACCCAGTTAAAGGTGTTCACACGGGTTCTCGTGTATTCATGCAGCCAGCTTCAGAAGGTACCGGTATCATCGCCGGTGGTGCAATGCGCGCCGTTCTGGAAGTTGCTGGGGTTCATAACGTTCTGGCCAAAGCATATGGTTCCACCAACCCGATCAACGTGGTTCGTGCAACTATTGATGGCCTGGAAAATATGAATTCTCCAGAAATGGTCGCTGCCAAGCGTGGTAAATCCGTTGAAGAAATTCTGGGGTAATTGACCATGGCAAAGACTATTAAAATCACTCAAACCCGCAGTGCAATCGGTCGTCTGCCGAAACACAAGGCAACGCTGCTTGGCCTGGGTCTGCGTCGTATTGGTCATACCGTTGAGCGCGAGGATACTCCTGCTGTTCGTGGTATGGTCAACGCGGTTTACTTCATGGTTAAAGTTGAGGAGTAAGAGATGCGTTTAAATACTCTGTCTCCGGCCGAAGGCTCTAAAAAGGCGGGTAAACGCCTGGGTCGTGGTATCGGTTCTGGCCTCGGCAAAACCGGTGGTCGTGGTCACAAAGGTCAGAACTCTCGTTCTGGCGGTGGCGTACGTCGCGGTTTCGAGGGTGGCCAGATGCCACTGTACCGTCGTCTGCCGAAGTTCGGCTTCACCTCTCGCAAAGCAGCGATCACAGCGGAAATCCGTCTGTCTGACCTGGCGAAAGTTGAAGGCGGCGTTGTAGACCTGAACACGCTGAAAGCAGCAAACATTATCGGTATCCAGATCGAGTTCGCGAAAGTGATCCTGGCTGGTGAAGTTTCTACTCCGGTAACTGTTCGTGGCCTGCGTGTTACTAAAGGTGCTCGTGCTGCTATCGAAGCTGCTGGCGGTAAAATTGAGGAATAAGTAGCAGATGGCTAAGCAACCGGGATTAGATTTTCAAAGTGCCAAAGGTGGATTTGGCGAGCTGAAACGCAGACTGCTGTTTGTTATCGGCGCGCTGATTGTGTTCCGTATTGGCTCTTTTATTCCGATCCCTGGTATCGATGCCGCTGTACTTGCCAAACTGCTTGAGCAACAGCGAGGCACCATCATTGAAATGTTCAACATGTTCTCTGGTGGTGCTCTCAGCCGTGCTTCTATCTTTGCATTGGGTATTATGCCGTACATTTCGGCATCTATTATTATCCAGCTGCTGACGGTCGTTCATCCGGCCCTGGCAGAGTTGAAGAAAGAAGGGGAGTCTGGACGTCGTAAGATTAGTCAGTACACCCGTTACGGTACTCTGGTGCTGGCAATATTCCAGTCGATCGGTATTGCTACCGGTCTGCCGAATATGCCTGGTATGCAGGGCCTGGTGTTAAACCCGGGCTTTGCATTCTATTTCACCGCTGTTGTAAGTCTGGTCACAGGGACTATGTTCCTGATGTGGCTCGGCGAACAGATTACTGAGCGTGGTATCGGTAACGGTATCTCTATCATTATCTTCGCCGGTATTGTTGCGGGCCTCCCGCCAGCCATCGCCCATACTATCGAGCAAGCGCGTCAAGGCGACCTGCACTTCCTCCTGTTGCTGTTGGTTGCAGTATTAGTATTTGCAGTGACGTTCTTTGTTGTCTTTGTTGAACGTGGTCAACGCCGCATTGTGGTGAACTACGCTAAACGTCAGCAGGGTCGTCGTGTCTATGCTGCACAGAGCACACATTTACCGCTGAAAGTGAACATGGCGGGGGTTATCCCGGCTATCTTCGCTTCCAGTATTATTCTGTTCCCGGCGACCATCGCGTCATGGTTCGGGGGCGGTACTGGTTGGAACTGGCTGACAACAATTTCGCTGTATTTGCAGCCTGGGCAACCACTTTATGTGTTACTCTATGCGTCTGCGATCATCTTCTTCTGTTTCTTCTACACGGCGTTGGTCTTCAACCCGCGTGAAACAGCAGATAACCTGAAGAAGTCCGGTGCATTTGTACCAGGAATTCGTCCGGGAGAGCAAACGGCGAAGTATATCGATAAAGTAATGACTCGCCTGACTTTGGTTGGTGCGCTTTATATTACTTTTATCTGCCTGATCCCGGAGTTCATGCGTGATGCAATGAAAGTACCGTTCTACTTCGGTGGGACCTCACTGCTTATCGTTGTTGTCGTGATTATGGACTTTATGGCTCAAGTGCAAACTCTGATGATGTCCAGTCAGTACGAGTCTGCATTGAAGAAGGCGAACCTGAAAGGCTACGGCCGCTAAATGGTCGCCTGAGAAGTTACGGAGAGTAAAAATGAAAGTTCGTGCTTCCGTCAAGAAATTATGCCGTAACTGCAAAATCGTTAAGCGTGATGGTGTCATCCGTGTGATTTGCAGTGCCGAGCCGAAGCATAAACAGCGCCAAGGCTGATTATTTCGCATATTTTTCTTGCAAAGTTGGGTTGAGCTGGCTAGATTAGCCAGCCAATCTTTTGTATGTCTGTACGTTTCCATTTGAGTATCCTGAAAACGGGCTTTTCAGCATGGTGCGTACATATTAAATAGTAGGAGTGCATAGTGGCCCGTATAGCAGGCATTAACATTCCTGATCAGAAACATGCTGTGATCGCATTAACTTCGATCTACGGCGTCGGCAAGACCCGTTCTAAAGCCATTCTGGCTGCAGCGGGTATCGCTGAAGATGTTAAGATCAGTGAGCTGTCTGAAGAACAAATCGACACGCTGCGTGACGAAGTTGCCAAATTTGTCGTTGAAGGTGATCTGCGCCGTGAAATCAGCATGAGCATCAAGCGCCTGATGGATCTTGGTTGCTATCGCGGTTTGCGTCATCGTCGTGGTCTGCCAGTGCGCGGTCAGCGTACTAAGACCAACGCACGTACCCGTAAGGGTCCGCGCAAACCGATCAAGAAATAATCGGGGTGATTGAATAATGGCAAAGGCACCAGTTCGTGCACGTAAACGTGTAAGAAAACAAGTCTCTGACGGCGTGGCTCATATCCATGCTTCTTTCAACAACACCATCGTTACTATTACTGATCGTCAGGGTAACGCATTGGGTTGGGCAACAGCCGGTGGTTCCGGTTTCCGTGGTTCTCGCAAATCCACTCCGTTCGCAGCTCAGGTTGCAGCAGAGCGTTGCGCAGAAGCCGTAAAAGAATACGGCATCAAGAATCTGGAAGTTATGGTTAAAGGTCCGGGTCCGGGTCGTGAATCTACTGTTCGCGCTCTGAACGCCGCTGGTTTCCGCATCACGAATATTACTGATGTGACTCCGATCCCTCATAACGGTTGTCGTCCGCCGAAAAAACGTCGCGTATAACGCTCCGTTTTTTAGGTTAGTTGGAGATAGAAAATGGCAAGATATTTGGGTCCTAAGCTCAAGCTGAGCCGTCGTGAGGGCACCGACTTATTCCTTAAGTCTGGCGTTCGCGCGATCGATACCAAGTGTAAAATTGAACAAGCTCCTGGCCAGCACGGTGCGCGTAAACCGCGTCTGTCTGACTATGGTGTGCAGTTGCGTGAAAAGCAAAAAGTTCGCCGTATGTACGGTGTGCTGGAGCGTCAGTTCCGTAACTACTATAAAGAAGCAGCACGTCTGAAAGGCAACACAGGTGAAAACCTGCTGGCTCTGCTGGAAGGTCGTCTGGACAACGTTGTATACCGTATGGGCTTCGGCGCTACTCGTGCTGAATCACGTCAGCTGGTTAGCCACAAAGCAATCATGGTAAACGGTCGTGTTGTTAACATCGCTTCTTATCAGGTTAAAGCGAATGACGTTGTTAGCATTCGTGAGAAAGCGAAAAAGCAATCTCGCGTGAAGGCCGCTCTGGAGCTGGCTGAGCAGCGTGAAAAGCCAACCTGGCTGGAAGTTGATGCTGGCAAGATGGAAGGTACGTTCAAGCGTCAGCCAGAACGTTCTGATCTGTCTGCGGACATTAACGAACACCTGATCGTCGAGCTTTACTCCAAGTAAAGCTTAGTACCAAAGAGAGGACACAATGCAGGGTTCTGTGACAGAGTTTCTAAAACCGCGCCTGGTAGATATCGAGCAAGTGAGTTCGACGCACGCCAAGGTGACCCTTGAGCCTTTAGAGCGTGGCTTTGGCCATACTCTGGGTAACGCACTGCGCCGTATTCTGCTCTCATCGATGCCGGGTTGCGCGGTGACCGAGGTTGAGATTGATGGTGTACTTCATGAGTACAGCACCAAAGAAGGCGTTCAGGAAGATATCCTTGAAATCCTGCTCAACCTGAAAGGGCTGGCGGTGAGAGTTCAGGGTAAAGATGAAGTTATTCTTACTCTGAATAAATCTGGCATTGGCCCTGTGACTGCAGCCGACATCACCCACGACGGTGATGTTGAAATCGTCAAGCCGCAGCACGTGATCTGCCACCTGACCGATGAGAACGCAGCTATTAGCATGCGTATCAAAGTTCAGCGCGGTCGTGGTTATGTGCCGGCTTCTGCCCGAATTCATTCGGAAGAAGATGAGCGCCCAATCGGCCGTCTGCTGGTCGACGCATGCTATAGCCCTGTAGAGCGTATTGCCTACAATGTTGAAGCAGCGCGTGTAGAACAGCGTACCGACCTGGACAAGCTGGTCATCGAAATGGAAACCAACGGCACAATCGATCCTGAAGAGGCGATTCGTCGTGCGGCGACCATCCTGGCAGAACAACTGGAAGCTTTCGTTGACTTACGTGATGTACGTCAGCCGGAAGTGAAAGAAGAGAAACCAGAATTCGATCCGATCCTGCTGCGCCCTGTTGACGATCTCGAATTGACTGTCCGCTCTGCTAACTGCCTCAAGGCAGAAGCTATCCACTATATCGGTGATCTGGTACAGCGTACCGAGGTTGAGTTGCTGAAAACGCCGAACCTGGGTAAAAAATCTCTTACCGAGATTAAAGACGTGCTGGCTTCACGTGGTCTGTCTCTGGGCATGCGCCTGGAAAACTGGCCACCAGCAAGCATTGCTGACGAGTAACCGGATCACAGGTTAAGGTTTTACTGAGAAGGATAAGGTCATGCGCCATCGTAAGAGTGGTCGTCAACTGAACCGCAACAGCAGCCATCGCCAGGCTATGTTCCGCAACATGGCAGGTTCACTGGTTCGTCATGAGATCATCAAGACGACCCTGCCTAAAGCGAAAGAGCTGCGTCGCGTAGTTGAGCCGCTGATTACTCTTGCCAAGACTGACAGCGTTGCTAATCGTCGTCTGGCATTCGCCCGTACTCGTGATAACGAGATCGTGGCAAAACTGTTTAACGAACTGGGCCCGCGTTTCGCGAGCCGTGCCGGTGGTTACACTCGCATTCTGAAGTGTGGTTTCCGTGCAGGCGACAACGCGCCGATGGCTTACATCGAGCTGGTTGATCGTTCAGAGAAAGCAGAAGCTGCTGCAGAGTAATCTGCAGTAACGTAAAAAAACCCGCTCCGGCGGGTTTTTTTATATCCGCGATATCCCCACTTCTCTACAATGTCTGTATCAATTCTGTTCATCTCCTGGAGCTGGTAATGTGGTTGCTCGACCAGTGGGCAGAACGCCATATTCGCGATGCCCAAAAAAAAGGTGAATTCGACGATCTCCCCGGGAGCGGCGAACGCCTTGCGCTTGACGATGACTCGCACATCGCACCGGAATTACGGGCTGGATACCATTTGCTGAAAAATGCGGGCTGTCTCCCCCCGGAGCTCGAACAGCGCAGAGAGGCTGTTGAACTGGCCGATCTTCTCAAAGGGATCCGCCATGACGATCCACGACATTCTGAACTTAGCCGCCGCCTCGCCCTGCTTGAACTCAAGCTACGCCAGTCTGGGATGAACACTGATTTTCTGCACGGTGAATACGGTGAAAGATTGATGCAGAAAATAAGCGAGGAGTAGTTATGTACCGCATCGGTGAACTTGCGAAGCTTGCGAACGTCACGCCGGATACTATCCGATATTACGAAAAGCAGCAGATGATCGATCATGAAGTTCGGACTGAAGGAGGCTTTCGGCTTTATACCGATAACGATCTGCAGCGCCTGCGGTTTATTCGTTATGCGCGTCAGCTCGGTTTTACACTGGATTCGATCCGTGAGTTATTATCGATCCGCATCGATCCGGAACATCACACCTGCCAGGAATCTAAAAGCATCGTGCAGGCCCGGCTGGATGAAGTTGAAGCGCGTATACAGGAACTGCAAACCATGCAGCGCTCTCTGCAAAGGCTGAATGATGCCTGCTGCGGTACGGCCCACAGCAGCATTTACTGTTCAATTCTCGAAGCCCTTGAACAGGGAGCGAGTAGAGAAACGCAGGGCTGTTGATTTTTAGTTCAACCGGGTCTAGACTCGCTTCGTCATAAACCCTGCTCTGGAGACATTATGAGCCGCTATCAGCACACGAAAGGACAAATTAAGGACAATGCCATTGAGGCGTTACTTCACGACCCGTTATTCAGGCAGCGCGTTGAGAAGAATAAAAAAGGGAAAGGAAGTTATCTGCGTAAAGACAAACATGAAAAACGGGGTAACTGGGAGGCCAGTGGCAAGCAAGCGAATCGCTTATTTACCACTGGCCTTCCTGCTTTTATCTGTTGATTAGACGCGGTTATTTTGCTCTTTTAACAGATCGCGGATCTCACTCAACAGCACTTCTTCTTTCGTTGGCGCAGGTGCTGCAGCCGGCTCTTCTTTTTTACGGTTGAGCCTGTTGATCAGCTTGATGGCCATAAATATGGCAAACGCGACAATCACAAAATCAAATACGTTCTGAATAAATACGCCGTAGTGCATCACTACTGCCGGAACATCACCCTGCGCTTCACGCAGCGTGAAAGCGAACTGTTTGAAATCAATGCCGCCGATTAACAACCCTAAAGGTGGCATGATAATGTCGGCCACTAATGATGAAACAATCTTGCCGAATGCCGCACCAATAATGACACCCACTGCCAAATCTACCACGTTCCCGCGCATCGCAAATTCGCGAAATTCTTTAATAAAACTCATTGTTCTCTCCTTGTGCCAGCTGACGAGTTTAAGTTTAACAAATGATTAGCCAATTGCCATTCGGGATAATTAAACATTATGAAAAATAAAAGGCACAGAAATGAGAAGGATAAAGTAAGGGTGCTCTTACTCGAGCACCCAATTCTTTAAAGGAAGAATGGACTTGGCTGGAATAAACGTTCGACGTCGGTAATAAACTTTTTATCGGTAAGGAACATAATAACGTGATCGCCTTGCTCAATTCGTAAATTATCATTGGCAATCATGACATCATTCCCGCGCACAACGGCGCCGATAATCGTGCCTGGCGGCAGTTTAATTTCGTCGATCGAACGGCCGACGACGCGTGACGTCGTTTCATCTCCATGAGCAACGGCTTCAATGGCTTCCGCTACGCCACGGCGGAGCGATGACACACCGACAATATCCGCTTTACGAACATGGCTCAGGAGCGCGGAAATTGTCGCCTGCTGAGGGGAAATAGCAATATCAATAACGCTGCCCTGAACCAGATCGACATACGCCTTGCGCTGAATAAGCACCATGACTTTTTTTGCCCCCATGCGCTTCGCGAGCATGGCGGACATTATATTCGCCTCGTCATCGTTGGTGACGGCAATAAAGAGATCAACCTGATCAATATGCTCTTCAGCCAGTAGCTCCTGATCCGACGCATCACCATAAAATACAATCGTATTTTGCAGTTTTTCCGCCAGTTCAGCAGCACGCTGTTGATCGCGCTCGATCAACTTCACGCTGTAATCTTTTTCCAGCCGATGTGCCAGACCGGCACCGATATTGCCACCGCCGACCAGCATAATGCGTTTATAGGGTTTTTCGAGACGCTGAAGTTCACTCATCACCGCACGAATATGCTGTGAGGCCGCAATAAAGAAGACCTCATCACCGGCTTCGACAATCGTGGAGCCTTGCGGGCGAATTGGCCTGTCGTGGCGGAAAATCGCTGCAACGCGCGTATCAATATGCGGCATGTGCTCGCGCATGGTGGAAAGCGCATTGCCGATCAATGGTCCGCCATAATAGGCCTTAACCACTGCCAGGCTCACTTTGCCCTCGGCAAAGTTCACCACCTGCAGGGCACCCGGATATTCGATCAGGCGATAGATATTGTCGATAACCAACTGTTCTGGCGCGATGAGGTGGTCAATGGGGACCGCTTCGGAATTAAACAGTTTTTCAGCATCGCGAACATAGTCCGGAGAGCGAATGCGCGCAATTCGGTTTGGCGTGTTGAAAAGCGAGTAGGCCACCTGACAGGCCACCATATTGGTTTCGTCCGAACTGGTTACCGCAACCAGCATGTCGGCATCGTCGGCGCCCGCCTCACGAAGAACACGTGGGTGCGAACCATGACCCTGCACCACGCGCAGGTCAAACTTGTCCTGTAATACACGCAGACGATCGCCGTTGGTATCAACAATTGTGATGTCGTTGTTTTCGCCAACCAGGTTTTCCGCCAGCGTTCCGCCCACCTGTCCTGCACCCAGAATGATAATCTTCATATCTCGTGACCTGTTCTCAACATCACTCTTTGATTAGCTTAGCGTAAAAGAAGCCATCACCCTCTTCAGCACCTGGCAGGTTCTGCAGACCCGGGGATTCAGGCGTTCCCGTATCGCGCAGCGCGGCGTCCGGCGTACGTTTAAGGAAAGCCGTGATTTGCTGGCTGTTTTCTTCCGGCAGCACGGAGCAGGTTGCATAGACCAGCGTTCCACCAGGCTTAAGATGCGGCCAAATGGCGTCGAGAATGTCGGATTGCAGTTGGGCAAGTTCCTTAATATCACGATCGCGGCGTAGCCACTTGATGTCCGGATGACGACGAATAACACCGGTTGCAGAGCAGGGAGCATCCAGCAAAATGCGATCGAACTGGGTTTCACCACACCACTCTGCGGGTTTGCGTCCATCGCCCTGCTTAACCTGAGCCTTCATGCCAAGACGCTTGAGGTTGTCGTAGACGCGTGAGAGACGCTGTTCATCGACGTCCACAGCCATCACGCTGGCCTGCGGAGCCACTTCCAGAATATGCGTCGTTTTGCCCCCAGGCGCGGCGCACAGATCGAGGATCTGCTCACCATTTTTGGGTTCAAGCCAGGTCATGCAACCCTGAGCCGAGGCATCCTGTACGGTTACCCAGCCTTCATCAAAACCGGGTAATGCATGTACCGGTGCCGGTGAGGCCAGACGTACAGCATCCTGATAGGCTTGATGCGGGAATCCACTCATTCCAGCTTCTTCAAGTAATGCCAGCCATGCGTCACGAGTGTGGTGATTACGATTCACGCGTAGCCACATTGGCGGGCGCTGGTTGTTGGCATCGGCAATCTCCTGCCACTGCTGTGGATAAGCTTTTTTCAGGCGCCTCAACAGCCAGTCCGGGTGCAGAAAACGTGCTTCGCTTTGGGCAAATTCAGCCAGAAGCTCTTCCTGCTGTCTCTGGAACTGACGCAGTACGCCGTTGATCAGACCTTTCAGCTGAGGGCGTTTAATCGCAACGGCGCCTTCAACCGTCTCAGCCAGCGCGGCATGAGGTGGGATGCGGGTATGAAGAAGCTGATAAAAACCCACAATAATCAAATAGTGTACGGTGCGCTGCTTGCCTGTCATTGGGCGTGACATCAGCTTGTTAATCAGCCACTCAAGCTGAGAAAGCGTGCGCAGAACGCCAAAGCAGAGCTCCTGAAGCAGGGCTTTGTCTTTATCCGATACTTTTTGTTGCAGGGGAGGCAGGACGTTACTTAGTGACTGGCCCTGCTCGATAACCTGCTCAACGGCCTGAGCCGCCATACTGCGTAGATTTTGTTTTTTCATAACCGTAAAAATAAAAATGCCCGGAAACACCGGGCCTTAAGGATAGATTTGCTCAGGCAAGACGATTGCCCGGAATAAACCATTCGCGACGGGAATTTAACAGATCCTGAGCGCTCATGGCCTTCTTACCAGCCGGTTGTAGCGATTCAAGATTGAGGATCCCTTGCCCAGTCGCCACCTGAATTCCGTTCTTGTTGGCGTCAACAATCGTACCGGGTTCAGCCGTGGTAGTACCGCTAATGACGGAAGCTTTCCAGACTTTCACCGGCTGCTCATCAATCTCCATCCAGCTCATTGGCCACGGATTAAAAGCGCGAATGCAGCGTTCAAGCTGCGCGGCTGACAGGGACCAGTCTATCCGCGCTTCTTCTTTGCTCAGTTTTTCGGCATAAGTCACCAGCGCGTCATCCTGAACTTCCGGTTTCGCCGTATTGTCAGCAAGCTGCTGGAGCGTCTCGATAAGCCCTTGTGGGCCAAGGTCTGCCAGTTTGTCATACAGCGTAGCGCTGGTATCGTCTGACGTTATGGGGCACGCCAGTTTATACAGCATATCGCCGGTGTCTAAACCTACGTCCATCTTCATAATGGTAACGCCCGTTTCGGCATCACCTGCCCACAGCGAGCGCTGGATAGGTGCAGCACCACGCCAGCGCGGAAGCAGAGACCCGTGCACGTTGATGCACCCCAGGCGAGGCATATCGAGCACAGCTTTCGGCAGAATTAAACCGTAAGCCACCACCACCATTACGTCGGCATTCAGGTCAGCAACCAGCTGCTGATTTTCCTGTGGGCGTAACGATGCGGGCTGGAAAACGGGTAGCCCATGCTCTTCTGCCAGCACCTTTACCGGGCTCGGCATCAGTTTTTTACCGCGACCTGCCGGACGGTCAGGCTGGGTAAAGACGCCAACAACCTGGTGACCAGAAGATAACAGCGCGTCAAGATGACGCGCTGCAAAATCAGGGGTTCCCGCGAAGATAATACGTAGTGTTTTAGACACGATGATCCTTGTATCCGGGGGGACGTTATGCGCGAGAACGCAAACGATCCAGTTTCTCTACTTTTTGACGAATACGCTGCTGTTTCAGCGGCGAGAGATAATCGATAAACAGTTTACCGACCAGGTGATCCATCTCATGCTGAATACAAATCGCCAGCAGGTCGTCTGCTTCCAGTTCGAACGGGTTACCGTCACGATCCAGCGCGCGAATTTTCACCTTTTCGGCACGCGGTACTAAAGCGCGCTGTTCAGGAATGGACAGACAGCCTTCCTCAATACCGGTTTCGCCACTCTTTTCGAGCAGCTCAGGGTTGATCAGCACCAGACGCTCATCGCGATTTTCGGAAACATCAATCACGATAATACGCTTATGAATATCCACCTGCGTCGCCGCCAGGCCAATACCTTCTTCGGCGTACATGGTATCGAACATATCATCAACGATACGCTGGATTTCTGCATTCACTTCTTTGACCGGTTCAGCGACGATGCGAAGGCGCTCGTCCGGAATATGTAACACTTGCAAAACTGCCATAAATTTCCAGAGTCGTGTTCAGGAGTTGATAAGAATACTCTCTCTATTCTAGACAAATCCCCCATCGATTGACAGCATCAGTGACCAATCGCAATGATTGCGGAGGCCGCTTATGGCAGGGGAAAGGATGACGTCTACCGAGATATGGCTACGGCTAATACACACAGGGTCTCTATGTGGTGATGTAATGCTGGAAGCGGCTGCGCGACTGCAGAAGCTGGAACACCTCAACGTGCTCGTGGTCAGAGAGGCCGGGCTGACAGCAAAGCAGGCTGAACGGTTCTTTGCACTCGATGAGAGCGAGCTGGAACGTAGTCTTGTGTGGCTTGAGCAGCAGGGACATCATTTATTAACGCCCAACCATCCCCTATATCCCCCTTTGCTCCGCACGATCCCTGATTATCCCGGGGCGTTATTCATAAAAGGTAATCCTGAGGCGCTTAATACCATTCAGCTGGCGGTGGTAGGTAGTCGTGCGCCGTCATGGTACGGCGAGCGATGGGGGAAAATCCTGTGCGAACAACTTTCTCAAAGCGGTTTCACGATCACCAGCGGGCTGGCCTGCGGTATTGACGGCGTAGCCCACAGCGCGGCGCTGTCAGTTAAGGGACGAAGTGTAGCGGTGCTGGGGAACGGTCTTTTTAGCATTTATCCGCGCCGGCATCAGGCACTGGCGATGCGGCTTATTGAATCTGACGGCGCGATAGTGTCTGAATTTCCGCTTTCCGCACAGCCCAGGCCGGCAAACTTTCCGCGTCGGAATCGGATTATCAGCGGGCTCAGCAAAGGTGTGCTGGTGGTTGAAGCGGCGCGCCGAAGCGGTTCGCTGGTCACGGCGCGATGCGCGCTCGAACAGGGAAGAGAAGTCTTCGCCTTGCCTGGACCGATAGGTAATCCCGGATGCGAGGGGCCCCACTGGCTGATTAAGCAAGGGGCAACGCCGGTAACGGAAGTAGGAGATATTCTTGAAAATTTGCAATATGGGTTGCAATGGCTGCAGGAAGATCCCGAAAAGCGACAATATTCATCAGATCAGGGAAAGGTGGCATTGCCATTTCCCAAGCTCCTGGCTAACGTAGGAGATGAGGTAACACCTGTTGACGTTGTCGCTGAACGTGCCGGCCAACCTGTGCCAGTAACGGTAGCACAGCTACTCGAACTGGAGTTAGCAGGGTGGATCGCAGCTGTACCCGGCGGCTATGTCCGATTAAGGAGGGCATGCCATGTTCGACGTACTGATGTATTTGTTTGAGACTTACATCCATAACGAAGCAGAAATGCGAGTGGATCAGGACAAATTGACACAGGATCTTACCGATGCGGGGTTTGAGCGGGAAGATATCTATAATGCGTTGATGTGGCTGGAAAAACTTGCTGATTATCAGGAAGGCCTCGCCGAACCGATGCAGCTTGCTTCTGACCCATTGTCAGTACGCATTTATACAGCGGAAGAGTGTGAAAGGCTGGACGCCAGCTGCCGGGGGTTCATCTTATTCCTTGAGCAGATTCAGGTGCTGAACCTCGAAACGAGAGAAATGGTGATAGAGCGCGTCATGGCGCTGGATACAGCAGAATTTGAACTGGAAGATCTCAAGTGGGTGATCCTGATGGTTCTGTTTAATATCCCGGGCTGTGAAAACGCCTATCAGCAAATGGAAGAATTACTCTTTGAAGTGAATGAAGGTATGCTGCACTAATTCAATGTGCAGCACCAAGAGTTGTTATGGCCAAATCAGCACTATTCACGGTGCATAAAAACGAGCCCTGCCCGCAGTGCGGGGCTGAACTTGTTATTCGGTCCGGGAAACACGGCCCGTTTCTCGGTTGTTCACACTATCCGGAATGTGATTATGTCCGTCCCCTGAAAAGCCAGGCGGATGGACATATCGTTAAAATTCTGGAGGGTCAGTATTGCCCACTCTGCGGTGGTGAATTAGCCCTGCGGCAGGGGCGATTCGGCATGTTTATTGGATGTAGCCGCTACCCGGAATGTGAGCATACGGAACAAATTGATAAGCCTGATGAAACGGCAATTGCGTGCCCTCAGTGTCAGCGCGGTCAGTTGGTACAGCGCCGTTCCCGTTATGGTAAGACTTTCCATTCGTGCGATCGCTACCCTGAATGCCAGTTCGTTATCAATTTTAAACCGGTAGCGGGAACCTGCCCTCATTGCAATTATCCGCTACTTATAGAGAAGAAAACCGCGCAAGGCATGAAACGCTTCTGCGCCAGTAAACAATGTGGAAAGCCGGTTACGGCGGATCAAAATAGTGAATAATAACCTGCCATCAGGCTCCATTGCGCATGCTGTGGACGTACTGAAAAAAGAAGAAGTCATCGCCTATCCAACTGAAGCTGTTTTTGGAGTCGGTTGCGATCCTGACAGCGAGACGGCCGTAAGCCGACTGCTTGCCTTAAAACAAAGACCCGTCGAGAAAGGGCTGATTTTGATCGCTGCGAATTATGAGCAGCTTAAACCCTATATCGATGACTCCATGCTGACGCCGGCGCAGCGCGAGACGATCTTCTCCGCGTGGCCTGGCCCGGTGACCTTCGTTTTCCCGGCGCAGCCGACTACGCCTCGCTGGTTAACCGGACGTTTTGATTCCCTCGCCGTTCGCGTAACTGACCATCCGCTGGTGGTTGAACTTTGCCTGGCATTTGGTAAACCGCTGGTCTCAACCAGCGCCAACCTGACCGGATTGCCACCTTGTCGGACAACCGAAGAAGTATTGGCGCAGTTCGGGAATGACTTCCCAGTCGCTGTCGGTGAAACGGGAGGGCGCCTGAATCCGTCTGAAATTCGCGACGCCTTGACCGGCGAACGTTTTCGCCAGGGGTAATCTCATGGAAACCTATGCTGTTTTTGGTAATCCGATTGCACACAGCAAGTCACCGTTGATCCATCAGCAATTTGCGAAGCAGCTGCAGATAAATCATCCCTATGGTCGCGTACTGGCCCCGGTGGATGCATTTATTCCAACGCTGGAGGCTTTTTTCGCCGCGGGCGGTAAAGGCGCGAATGTGACGGTTCCTTTTAAAGAGGAAGCCTTTGAACGTGCGGATGAACTGACCGAGCGCGCTTCACTAGCTGGTGCAGTCAATACCCTAAAACGGCTTGAGGATGGGCGCCTTTTGGGTGACAACACCGACGGAATTGGTTTACTTAGCGATCTGGAACGACTGTCGTTTATTAAGCCCGGGTTTCGGGTCCTGCTGATTGGTGCGGGTGGCGCATCGCGGGGAGTACTGTTGCCTCTGCTTTCACTGGACTGTGCGGTGACCATTACCAACAGAACCTTTTCCCGCGCGGAAGCGCTGGCGGCGTTGTTTGAGCATACCGGCAGCGTGAGCGCGGTAGCGCTTGACGATCTTGCCGATCGTGAGTTCGATCTTGTCATCAATGCCACGTCCAGCGGCATCAATGGCGAGATCCCGTTAATTCCTGCTTCTCTGGTCAGCGCGCATATGTACTTCTATGACATGTTTTATCAGAAAGGGAAAACGCCTTTCCTTAACTGGTGTGAACAACACGGCGCGAAGCAGTTAGCCGATGGACTGGGAATGCTGGTGGGTCAGGCCGCGCATGCGGTGCTGCTCTGGCATGGCGTGTTGCCTGCGGTCGAACCTGTCATTGAAAAGTTAAAGCAGGAGCTTTCGGCGTGAACCAGGCTATCCATTTCCCGGACAGAGAGAACTGGGATGAGACTAAACAAGCGGTCTGTTTTCCGGTGCTGGTGCAGGGGATGCAACTTACCTGTGCCATTCATGGGGAGACGCTGTTGCGCCGTTTTGGCGGTTCAGACCCGATAGCGATATTTTGTGAAAATCGCTGGGATCTGGAAGAGGAAGCCAGCGATTTAATCCGCGAACAGCAGGAAGACGATCAGGGCTGGGTTTGGTTGTCCTGATCCAAATAGTCATTCTTCCAGTTAACGTAGTTGTTCGCCGAGTATTTTAATCCTTCGATCTCCGCCTCCTTCAGGGGGCGGATCTGTTTTACCGGGCTTCCCAGATAGAGATAGCCACTCTCCAGCCGTTTGTTCTGCGGGACCAGGCTACCGGCACCAATCATTACGTCATCTTCTACTATGACGCCATCCAGCAAAATCGACCCCATGCCAACAAGTACGCGATTCCCGATAGTGCAGCCGTGAAGCATCACTTTATGGCCGACGGTAACCTCTTCTCCAATGATGAGGGGATTACCGTCCGGGTTATAGGAGGATTTGTGCGTGACATGCAGAACGCTACCGTCCTGAATATTGGTACGGGCGCCAATCGACACATAGTTAACATCTCCCCTGATGGCGACGAGGGGCCAGATGCTGACATCATCGGCCATTCGGACATCGCCGATCACCACGCTGCTGGCATCGATCATCACGCGATCGCCTTTTTGGGGGAACAGATCTTTATAAGGACGTAATACTGCGGGCATATCTACCTCTAACAATGAGCGCTATACAGAAGACTTTGATCATATTAATGGATCGCGGCAAGGCAAAATACGTCAATATTTAAGCAGATCGGGCGGGATTTCAGCGAAAAGCGCGGAAAATCAGCAGTCGGAAAAAAAGATCTAAAAAATACTTGTGCTAAAAAATGGGATCCCTATAATGCGCCTCCATCGACACGGCGGATGTGAATCACTTCACAGACAACGCGGTCGGTTGAAGAGAAAAATTCTGAAATAACGGGTTGACTCTGAAAGAGGAAAGCGTAATATACGCCACCTCGCAACGGTGAGCGAAAGCCGCGTTGCACTGCTCTTTAACAATTTATCAGACAATCTGTGTGGGCACTCAAAGTGACATGGATTCTTAACGTCGCAAGACGAAAAATGAATACCAAGTCTCTGAGTGAACATACGTAATTCATTACGAAGTTTAATTCACGAGCATCAAACTTAAATTGAAGAGTTTGATCATGGCTCAGATTGAACGCTGGCGGCAGGCCTAACACATGCAAGTCGAGCGGCAGCGGAAAGTAGCTTGCTACTTTGCCGGCGAGCGGCGGACGGGTGAGTAATGTCTGGGAAACTGCCTGATGGAGGGGGATAACTACTGGAAACGGTAGCTAATACCGCATAACGTCGCAAGACCAAAGAGGGGGACCTTCGGGCCTCTTGCCATCAGATGTGCCCAGATGGGATTAGCTAGTAGGTGGGGTAACGGCTCACCTAGGCGACGATCCCTAGCTGGTCTGAGAGGATGACCAGCCACACTGGAACTGAGACACGGTCCAGACTCCTACGGGAGGCAGCAGTGGGGAATATTGCACAATGGGCGCAAGCCTGATGCAGCCATGCCGCGTGTATGAAGAAGGCCTTCGGGTTGTAAAGTACTTTCAGCGGGGAGGAAGGCGATAAGGTTAATAACCTTGTCGATTGACGTTACCCGCAGAAGAAGCACCGGCTAACTCCGTGCCAGCAGCCGCGGTAATACGGAGGGTGCAAGCGTTAATCGGAATTACTGGGCGTAAAGCGCACGCAGGCGGTCTGTCAAGTCGGATGTGAAATCCCCGGGCTCAACCTGGGAACTGCATTCGAAACTGGCAGGCTAGAGTCTTGTAGAGGGGGGTAGAATTCCAGGTGTAGCGGTGAAATGCGTAGAGATCTGGAGGAATACCGGTGGCGAAGGCGGCCCCCTGGACAAAGACTGACGCTCAGGTGCGAAAGCGTGGGGAGCAAACAGGATTAGATACCCTGGTAGTCCACGCCGTAAACGATGTCGACTTGGAGGTTGTGCCCTTGAGGCGTGGCTTCCGGAGCTAACGCGTTAAGTCGACCGCCTGGGGAGTACGGCCGCAAGGTTAAAACTCAAATGAATTGACGGGGGCCCGCACAAGCGGTGGAGCATGTGGTTTAATTCGATGCAACGCGAAGAACCTTACCTACTCTTGACATCCAGAGAACTTTCCAGAGATGGATTGGTGCCTTCGGGAACTCTGAGACAGGTGCTGCATGGCTGTCGTCAGCTCGTGTTGTGAAATGTTGGGTTAAGTCCCGCAACGAGCGCAACCCTTATCCTTTGTTGCCAGCGGTTCGGCCGGGAACTCAAAGGAGACTGCCAGTGATAAACTGGAGGAAGGTGGGGATGACGTCAAGTCATCATGGCCCTTACGAGTAGGGCTACACACGTGCTACAATGGCGCATACAAAGAGAAGCGACCTCGCGAGAGCAAGCGGACCTCATAAAGTGCGTCGTAGTCCGGATTGGAGTCTGCAACTCGACTCCATGAAGTCGGAATCGCTAGTAATCGTAGATCAGAATGCTACGGTGAATACGTTCCCGGGCCTTGTACACACCGCCCGTCACACCATGGGAGTGGGTTGCAAAAGAAGTAGGTAGCTTAACCTTCGGGAGGGCGCTTACCACTTTGTGATTCATGACTGGGGTGAAGTCGTAACAAGGTAACCGTAGGGGAACCTGCGGTTGGATCACCTCCTTACCTTAAAGAACCTGCCTTTGTAGTGCTCACACAGATTGTCTGATGAAAAGTAAATAGCAAGGCGTCTTGCGATTGAGACTTACACGTCCCCTTCGTCTAGAGGCCCAGGACACCGCCCTTTCACGGCGGTAACAGGGGTTCGAATCCCCTAGGGGACGCCACTTGCTGGTTCGTGAGTGAAAGTCGCCGACCCCTATATCTCAAAACTCATCTTCGGGTGACGTTTGAGATATTTGCTCTTTAAAAATCTGGATCAAGCTGAAAATTGAAACGACACACATGTTATGTGTGTTCGAGTCTCTCAAATTTTCGCAATCAGAAGTGAAACATCTTCGGGTTGTGAGGTTAAGCGACTAAGCGTACACGGTGGATGCCCTGGCAGTCAGAGGCGATGAAGGACGTGCTAATCTGCGAAAAGCGCCGGCGAGGTGATATGAACCTTTGACCCGGCGATGTCCGAATGGGGAAACCCAGTGCAATTCGTTGCACTATCGTTAACTGAATACATAGGTTAACGAGGCGAACCGGGGGAACTGAAACATCTAAGTACCCCGAGGAAAAGAAATCAACCGAGATTCCCCCAGTAGCGGCGAGCGAACGGGGAGCAGCCCAGAGTCTGAATCAGCTTGTGTGTTAGTGGAAGCGTCTGGAAAGTCGCACGGTACAGGGTGACAGTCCCGTACACGAAAGCACACAGGTTGTGAACTCGAAGAGTAGGGCGGGACACGTGGTATCCTGTCTGAATATGGGGGGACCATCCTCCAAGGCTAAATACTCCTGACTGACCGATAGTGAACCAGTACCGTGAGGGAAAGGCGAAAAGAACCCCGGCGAGGGGAGTGAAAAAGAACCTGAAACCGTGTACGTACAAGCAGTGGGAGCACCTTCGTGGTGTGACTGCGTACCTTTTGTATAATGGGTCAGCGACTTATATTCTGTAGCAAGGTTAACCGTATAGGGGAGCCGAAGGGAAACCGAGTCTTAACTGGGCGTTAAGTTGCAGGGTATAGACCCGAAACCCGGTGATCTAGCCATGGGCAGGTTGAAGGTTGGGTAACACTAACTGGAGGACCGAACCGACTAATGTTGAAAAATTAGCGGATGACTTGTGGCTGGGGGTGAAAGGCCAATCAAACCGGGAGATAGCTGGTTCTCCCCGAAAGCTATTTAGGTAGCGCCTCGTGAACTCATCTTCGGGGGTAGAGCACTGTTTCGGCTAGGGGGCCATCCCGGCTTACCAACCCGATGCAAACTACGAATACCGAAGAATGTTATCACGGGAGACACACGGCGGGTGCTAACGTCCGTCGTGAAGAGGGAAACAACCCAGACCGCCAGCTAAGGTCCCAAAGTCATGGTTAAGTGGGAAACGATGTGGGAAGGCACAGACAGCCAGGATGTTGGCTTAGAAGCAGCCATCATTTAAAGAAAGCGTAATAGCTCACTGGTCGAGTCGGCCTGCGCGGAAGATGTAACGGGGCTAAACCATGCACCGAAGCTGCGGCAGCGACGCTTAGGCGTTGTTGGGTAGGGGAGCGTTCTGTAAGCCGTTGAAGGTGTGCTGTGAGGCATGCTGGAGGTATCAGAAGTGCGAATGCTGACATAAGTAACGATAAAGCGGGTGAAAAGCCCGCTCGCCGGAAGACCAAGGGTTCCTGTCCAACGTTAATCGGGGCAGGGTGAGTCGACCCCTAAGGCGAGGCCGAAAGGCGTAGTCGATGGGAAACAGGTTAATATTCCTGTACTTGGTGTTACTGCGAAGGGGGGACGGAGAAGGCTATGTTAGCCGGGCGACGGTTGTCCCGGTTTAAGCATGTAGGCGGAGGTTCCAGGTAAATCCGGTACCTTTTAACGCTGAGGTGTGATGACGAGGCACTACGGTGCTGAAGTAACAAATGCCCTGCTTCCAGGAAAAGCCTCTAAGCATCAGGTAACACGAAATCGTACCCCAAACCGACACAGGTGGTCAGGTAGAGAATACCAAGGCGCTTGAGAGAACTCGGGTGAAGGAACTAGGCAAAATGGTGCCGTAACTTCGGGAGAAGGCACGCTGATATGTAGGTGAAGCCCCTGCGGGTGGAGCTGAAATCAGTCGAAGATACCAGCTGGCTGCAACTGTTTATTAAAAACACAGCACTGTGCAAACACGAAAGTGGACGTATACGGTGTGACGCCTGCCCGGTGCCGGAAGGTTAATTGATGGGGTTAGCGGTAACGCGAAGCTCTTGATCGAAGCCCCGGTAAACGGCGGCCGTAACTATAACGGTCCTAAGGTAGCGAAATTCCTTGTCGGGTAAGTTCCGACCTGCACGAATGGCGTAATGATGGCCAGGCTGTCTCCACCCGAGACTCAGTGAAATTGAACTCGCTGTGAAGATGCAGTGTACCCGCGGCAAGACGGAAAGACCCCGTGAACCTTTACTATAGCTTGACACTGAACACTGGTCCTTGATGTGTAGGATAGGTGGGAGGCTTTGAAGCGTGGACGCCAGTCTGCGTGGAGCCGACCTTGAAATACCACCCTTTAATGGCTGGTGTTCTAACGTAGACCCGTAATCCGGGTTGCGGACAGTGTCTGGTGGGTAGTTTGACTGGGGCGGTCTCCTCCCAAAGAGTAACGGAGGAGCACGAAGGTTAGCTAATCCTGGTCGGACATCAGGAGGTTAGTGCAATGGCATAAGCTAGCTTGACTGCGAGAGTGACGGCTCGAGCAGGTGCGAAAGCAGGTCATAGTGATCCGGTGGTTCTGAATGGAAGGGCCATCGCTCAACGGATAAAAGGTACTCCGGGGATAACAGGCTGATACCGCCCAAGAGTTCATATCGACGGCGGTGTTTGGCACCTCGATGTCGGCTCATCACATCCTGGGGCTGAAGTAGGTCCCAAGGGTATGGCTGTTCGCCATTTAAAGTGGTACGCGAGCTGGGTTTAGAACGTCGTGAGACAGTTCGGTCCCTATCTGCCGTGGGCGCTGGAGAATTGAGGGGGGCTGCTCCTAGTACGAGAGGACCGGAGTGGACGCATCACTGGTGTTCGGGTTGTCATGCCAATGGCACTGCCCGGTAGCTAAATGCGGAAAAGATAAGTGCTGAAAGCATCTAAGCACGAAACTTGCCCCGAGATGAGTTCTCCCTGACCCTTTAAGGGTCCTGAAGGAACGTTGAAGACTACGACGTTGATAGGTCGGGTGTGTAAGCGCAGCGATGCGTTGAGCTAACCGATACTAATGAACCGTGAGGCTTAACCTTACAACGCCGAAGCTGTTTCGGCGGATGAGAGAGACACGATTTTCAGCCTGATACAGATTAACAGAATTTGCCTGGCGGCTTTAGCGCGGTGGTCCCACCTGACCCCATGCCGAACTCAGAAGTGAAACGCCGTAGCGCCGATGGTAGTGTGGGGTCTCCCCATGTGAGAGTAGGGAACTGCCAGGCATCAATTAGAAGAACCCCGTACCGTAAGGTGCGGGGTTTTTTGCTTTGTGCGCGCAGAAAAGCCCGATGGCGCTTAGTAGGCCGGATAAGGCAAAGCCGCCATCCGGCAACGCAGACCGCACGATCCCACGACAAAGAGAAATAAGAATACAAAGAAGGGATGTATAAACGCAGAAAAGCAAAAACCCAGCCATAGGCTGGGTTCTTTAAATAGTGGTGCCCGGACTCGGAATCGAACCAAGGACACGGGGATTTTCAATCCCCTGCTCTACCGACTGAGCTATCCGGGCAACGGAGCGCATTAAACCGCAATCACGCTCGATCGTCAACATTATTTCGGGAAAAGCTGTTCAACTGCTTAAGTTTGCGGCAATCTGTCCGCTTTCGCCGTGAAAATGCACAAATCTTCCAGACACAACCAGCGTAATACGGCAATGCTGATAGCAAGAGGAGGACAGTATGGCGAATGACTGGCTTGAACTGCGTCAGCATGCAGATACGGGTATTGAGACGATTAAAGCGCATTTCGAAGGGCATGCCTTTGATCCGCACTGGCACGATAGCTATCTGGTAGGGATAACCCTCTCCGGCACGCAGCAGTTTCACTGCCGCCGTGAGCGTCATCGTAGCCAGCCGGGCGACGCATTTCTCCTCGAACCTGGCGAGATCCACGACGGTGATTCGCCTGTAGAGGGCGGCTTTACCTATTTGACCTTCTATCTGGATGAGCGCTGGCTTACCCGTGCGCTACAAGGGCTTTACGAATCTACTCCCGGGAGTTATTCACTCCACTTTGCCCAAACGTTGACGCGGGAGCCGCAGCTGGTGCGTGCTATCGGTGAGACATTTTCCACCCTGCATAATGACGAGATGAAAATCGTTCAGCAGAGCACAATGGATAATCTGCTCTCCCGGATCACCGCCCATTGCCACTGGCGTAAAAAACTGCCGTCGCAGTTACAAAGCGCTGCCGTGGCGCACCGTGCGCGCGACTATCTGTTTGCTCATATCGGCGAGAACGTAGGGCTGTCAGACCTTGCGCGCGAGACGGGCACGGATCGCTTTACCCTGACGCGCTGTTTTAAGCGCGAGTTCAACCTGGCGCCACACGCATGGCTTATTCAGCTTCGTCTGGCAAAGGCCCGACAGCTGCTGGCGCGTGGGGACCAGCCCGTTGATGTGGCTGCCACAGTGGGTTTTGCCGATCAAAGCCATCTGGGACGTTGGTTTCAGCGTGCTTACCGTATCTCTCCTGCACACTACCGACGGTTGTGCACAAACCTTCCCGACGTTTCCAAAAAATAACGGCACATTCATGGCTCTAATAAAAAGGAGCCACCTGTGAGTTTGATACCCTTTCTGTTGTTCGCATTTGTCGCCTCCATTACGCCGGGGCCGACCAATATTCTCGTGCTGACGAACAGCCAGCACTTTGGCGTAAAAAATACCGTACCTGCTATTCTGGGCGGGTGTATCGCGGCCAGTGCGATCGTGCTGGTATCCGGCATGGGCGCGGGGGAAGTGCTGCGTCAGTACCCTCTGATACGTCAGATAATGAGCTGGGCAGGCGTGCTGTGGCTAAGCTGGATGAGCTGGCAGCTGTTTCGCGCCCCGGCTGCCCGTCTCTCCGCTGAGCACCGTATCCGATTCACCGCTCGGGCGGCGGCGCTGCTGCAGGTCGTGAACCCCAAAACCTGGATGATGGCGCTGGCAGTCGTCAGCCTGTTTGCCCCAGCTGGCGACCATGCATTGCGGGATATTGCGCTAATGGCGCTATGGTTTCTGCTGATCTCGATAGCCTGTTTGATGTGCTGGGCGTGGTTGGGTAAAGCGGTGAACCGAATTTTTCGCACCACCGTGGCGATGGTGCGGTTTCAGCGCCTGATGGCGCTGTGTCTGCTCGTCTCCGCCTGGGCGGGCATGCTGGCTTAGGTCAGTGCTCCACCCATTCTGCATTGGGCAAAGCGTAGAATATCTTCCGCCAGGCGGTGTGCCGTATCCACATCGGCCTGGCTACGGTTCACCAGCATGCGGCTGAGGCAACCTTCCAGCACCAGCTCCATCTGTTTAGCCACCATCGCAGGGTCATCGACTTCCAGCGTGGTCAGCAGTTCGTGGGTAAAGTCATGCGCCGCCCGTTTTTGCTGATCCGCCAACTGGTGAATAGGATGGCCAGGGTCAGGAAAATAAGTGCAGGCGGCGATGAACAGACAACCCGGGTAGCGGTTGTTGCTGACGCATTCCGTCAGGGCAGTATAGCGCGCCAGCAGCTTTTGCTCCGCGGTCAGTTCTTCATTCAGCATCAGTTGTCTGCGCCAGACATCAACCTGCTGGCTGAGATAGCGCAGGGCATCATAGAGTAGCGCCTCTTTATCCGGCCAGAAGCGCTTAAGTTCATCCAGGGGATAATCGATACGGTCGGCTACCATCTCAAGCGTGGTGCTGGCGATCCCTTGAATCTCAAGTAGTTGCAGGGCTTGTCCCAGTACGTCTTCACGTTGCACGGTTATCTCCTCCGCTATTCCCAACGGTTTGTCCCGCTTAAAGTGTTGTTTACGGATGGCGATTGCGCAAATGCGCGCTAAATGCCGCTGCATCCATAAACCCGGTTACACGCTGCTCAGGCTGCTCCTGGCCCTGTTGATTGAAGAACAGAATGGTTGGCAGCCCGAGTACGTTAAGCTGCTTCAGCAGAGCCTTATCCTGCGCATTATTGGCGGTCACGTTAGCCTGGAGCAAAACGGTCTCTTTCAGGGCGTTTTGCACCTGTGGATCGCTAAAAGTATATTTTTCAAACTCTTTGCAGGCGACACACCAGTCGGCATAGAGATCGAGCATCACCGGTTTGTCTTTCGCCTCTGCCAGTGCGCTGTTAAGTTCATCCACGTTTTTTATCTGGGTAAAGTTCAGATGCGCCTGGGTCTGACTCACCGGTGTGCCGAACGCCCAGTCCTGGAGAGGGCGTACGCTCACCAGCGCGGCAGCCAGCAGCAGGATTTGCACCAGGCGCATCCATGGCTTCTTCGCCCCCAGGCTGACGATAAACGCCCAGGCAAAGAATGATACGCCGAGTATCGCCCACAGGCGCAGACCCCAGGCGTCGCCGATGATACGCTCAAGAAGGAACACCGGCAGCGCGAGGATGACAAAACCAAATGCGGTTTTCACCGTCTCCATCCACGGGCCGCTCTTCGGCAGAAGTCGATTGCCGAAAACCGTGACCAGAATCAGCGGCAGGCCCATGCCCAGCGCGTAGAGGTACAGCGTCCCCCCGCCGAGCCACATGTTACCGCTCTGGGCGATGTACAGCAGGATAGCGCTCAGCGGTGCGGTAGTGCAGGGAGAGCAAATCAGCCCGGCAATGGCACCCATCGCGAACACGCCGCCTGCCGAGCCACCCTGCTGACGGTTGCTCATCAGCGTTAAGCGCGTTTGCAGCGAAGAGGGCAGCTGTAGCGTGAACAGGCCAAACATTGACAGCGCCAACAGGATAAACACCGCTGACAGGCCAATAAGGACGTAAGGATGCTGCAGCGCGGCCTGGAGCTGTAACCCGGCAGCGGCAACCACAAGGCCAAGGGCTGTGTAGGTTAGCGCCATTCCCTGCACGTATATAAAAGCCAGCAGCAGCGCGCGGGCGGTAGAAAGACGCTGTTTGCCGCCCAGCACGATGCCAGAGATGAGCGGATACATCGGCAACACGCACGGCGTAAAGGCAATGCCGATACCAATCAGTAACGCCCACAGCGCTGAGAACGGAAGGTCAGCGCTATCGTTGGCTTTCTCAACCGCTGGGGCCGGCGTTACAGCAGCAGACGCTTTTACTTCGCTAAGCGGCACGACTTTCGTTTCCGGTGGATAGCAGAATCCCGCGTCCGCGCATCCCTGGTAGGTCACCGTCAGCGTCGCGCCTTTATCGGCCTGATTCACCGTAACGGGCACGCTCAGGCGCTGGCGGTAGATTTCACTCTTACCGTAGAACTCGTCCTCGTGCCACTCGCCAGCGGGTAATTGTAATGCGGCCACGTTTGCCTGGGCAGGGGTAATACTCACCTGCTTGCGATAGAGGTAATAGCCCTCTTTCACCTGCCAGGTGAGCGTCAGATCGTGCTGGTTCTGCTGAAAATCGAAAACGAACGCCTGGTCGGCAGGAATAAAGTTCGAACGGCCGGGCGCATCAAACAACCCGGCAAAAGCTGACGTGCTGCACAGCAGCAGGATCAGCGTAAGGAAGCGTTGAGCCATGAGAGATAGTCGTTATCGCCGTGGACCACTGGCAGCACCAGCAGCTCCGGGGTTTGGTAAGGATGATGAGATTTGAGGCAGTCCAGGAGAGCCTGCTGATTCGCCAGATTGGTTTTGAGCAACATCTGGACTTCGTACTCTTGCTCCAGCTTGCCTTCCCAGTAATAAAGGGAGGTGGCACCGGGGAGGAGCGTCACGCAGGCAGCCAGTTTTTCGGCCAGCACTTTGGCGGCGAGATCCTGGGCAGAGGCTTCATCAGGGGCGGTACACAGTACGACAACAGCATCAGGCGTGTTCACAAGTCGACCTCCTCATCACGAAAGGCTTCACTATATCACGCAAGGCGGTTGGTCATTAATGAAACGGGCCGCAGAGCGGCCCGATTTTAACTATTTTTACAACCACTCACCGTTTACAGCACCACGCCGCCAATGATAAAGCCGAGGATCACGCAAAGTGAAATGGCGACCACGCCCGGGATCAGGAACGCGTGGTTAAACACATACTTACCGATACGGGTTGAGCCGGTGTCGTCCATCTCCACCGCCGCCAGCAGGGTTGGGTAGGTTGGCAGAACGAACAGGGCAGAAACCGCCGCGAAAGAGGCAATCGCCGTCAGTGGCGTCACGCCCAGCATCAGTGCCGCAGGCATCAGCGCTTTGGTGGTCGCAGCCTGGGAGTAAAGCAGGGTAGCGGCAAAGAACAGCACCACCGCCAGCAGCCACGGGTAGTTGTGCAGCAGGTCGCCAGCGATGGTCTGAATGTCGCTGATGTGCGCTTTCACGAAGGTATCACCGAGCCACGCCACGCCCAGTACGCATACGCAGGCGCTCATACCGGATTTAAAGGTGCTGGCGTTCAGCACTTCGCTGGTGTCGATTTTACAGGTGATGCTAATCAGCGTCGCGATGGTCAGCATAAACACTACAATCGCTTCGTTACGCGGCAGGACAGGGTTCTGGATCAGGCCCACGGTGTCGCTAATGGCGGTCGCGTAGAACATCACTGCGACAATACCTATCAGGAACAGCAGCACGGAGCGCTTTGCGTGCGGCTTCAGCTCGAAGACCTGGCTGCCGCGCAGTCTCACTTCACCCTTGGCGAGGCGTTCCTGGTAAACCGGATCGTCTTTCAGTTCAGCGCCGAGGAAGTTACACAGCACGGCAGTAATCATCACCGCGATCAGCGTCACCGGGATACAGATCGCCAGCAGCGTCAGGTAGCTCACGCCCATCGGCTCCAGAATACCGGCGAAGAAGACCACCGCAGCGGAAATCGGCGAGGCGGTAATGGCAATCTGGGACGCGACGACGGCAATTGAGAGCGGACGAGACGGACGGATACCTTGCTCTTTCGCTACTTCGGTAATCACCGGCAGCGTAGAGAAGGCGGTGTGGCCCGTACCGGCGAGAATGGTCATAAACCAGGTCACCAGCGGGGCAAGGAAGGTAATGTATTTTGGATGGCGGCGCAGCATACGCTCCGCCAGGCTTACCAGGTAGTCCATACCGCCTGCCACCTGCATGGCGGCGATAGCGGCAATAACTGCCATGATGATTTCGATAACGTCGAACGGGATTGCGCCGGGTTTAATCTGAAAGATAAGGGTAAGAACGAGCACCCCGAGACCGCCGGCAAAACCAATGCCGATACCCCCGAGTCTTGCTCCCAAATAAATCGCCAACAAGACGATGACGAGTTCTGCTCCAAACATAAGGACCTGCCTTGCTTATTAACAAGTTGATATTGAATTGTTGTATTTAGGTAACGCCTAAAAAGAAAAAAGGCACGTCACAAGTGACGTGCCTTAAGAAGCCTAGCCAGAACGGTTACTGTTCGCTTTCATCGGTATATCGTTTCGCTTTATATGCCGGGTGCATCAGGTTCTGGGCCGAGAAGATATCGTCCAGCTCAGCTTCGGTCAACAGCCCGCGCTCCAGCACCACTTCACGTACGCTCTTACCGGTTTCGGCGCAAATCTTACCGACGATATCACCGTTGTGGTGGCCGATGAACGGGTTGAGGTAGGTGACGATCCCGATGGAGTTATAGACATAACCCTCACAGACTTCTTTATTCGCCGTGATGCCGTTAATGCATTTTTCCAGCAGGTTGTAGCAGGCGTTGGTCAGAATGTGGATGGATTCAAACATCGCCTGGCCAATCACTGGCTCCATCACGTTCAGCTGCAGCTGACCCGCTTCAGAGGCCATGGTCACGGTCGTATCGTTACCGATGACTTTGAAGCAAACCTGGTTCACCACTTCTGGCACTACCGGGTTCACCTTGGCTGGCATGATGGATGAACCGGCCTGCAGCTCTGGCAGGTTGATTTCATTCAGGCCAGCGCGCGGACCGGAAGAGAGCAGGCGCAGGTCGTTACAGATTTTGGACAGTTTTACCGCCAGACGTTTCAGGGCGCTGTGTACCATGACGTAGGCGCCGCAGTCGGAGGTGGCTTCAATCAGGTCTTCTGCAGGCACAACCGGCAGGTTAGAGACTTCAGCCAGCTTCTGTACCGCCAGCTGCTGATAGCCATCCGGGGTGTTCAGACGCGTACCGATGGCGGTGGCGCCCAGGTTCACTTCCAGCAGCAGCTCGGAGGTGCGCAGCAGGTTTTTGGTCTCTTCGTTCAGCAGTACGTTAAACGCGTGGAATTCCTGGCCGAGCGTCATCGGCACCGCGTCCTGCAGCTGGGTACGACCCATTTTCAGGATGTCCTGGAACTCAACCGCTTTACGCTGGAAGCCATCACCCAGCTGGTTGATCGCATCCACCAGTTTCACCACAGAGGCATACACCGCGATACGGAAGCCGGTAGGGTAGGCGTCGTTGGTAGACTGGCATTTGTTTACGTGGTCGTTCGGGTTCAGGTACTGGTATTCACCTTTCTGGTGACCCATCAGCTCCAGGCCAATGTTTGCCAGTACTTCGTTGGTATTCATGTTGACGGAGGTGCCCGCGCCGCCCTGATAGACGTCAACCGGGAACTGGTCCATGCATTTGCCGTTGTTCAGCACTTCATCGCAGGCTGCGATAATCGCATTTGCCGCACTTTTGGGAATGGTTTGCAGCTCTCTGTTAGCCAGTGCTGCGGCTTTCTTCACCATCACCATGCCACGGACAAACTCAGGGATGTCGCTGATTTTGCTGTTGCTGATGTAGAAGTTTTCAATCGCTCTCAGAGTGTGGACACCGTAGTAGGCATCCGCTGGAACTTCCCTGGTACCCAACAAGTCTTCTTCGATACGAATGTTGTTTAACATGTGAACCTTCTTTTCAAGCTGCCGATGGATTGTACTAAACACACAGTATTTATGTGGTTTTGAATATTTTCTGGCCGACGATTATTCCCTCAATCAGCCAGATGTTCGAGATCATATGCTGATGATAGCGAATTGCCGTAAGCTGGATCACTTATTATCGAGCCGATTCCATGATAATTATTAATCTGTGAAATGGGTCACCGCTTTATAATTTCCAAAAAAAATATCCGTGCAAACTGATTGAATTTTCGCTAACCGTCACCATTTAATACAAACGCGCGTCGCGAACACATTCAGACAGGGGCCCGATGGCCTCTGCCACACAGGAGATGCCAGTGCGCTGGATACCGTTTATTGCTTTCTTTCTCTATGTTTACATTGAGATTTCCATTTTCATCCAGGTTGCCCATGTGCTGGGCGTCCTGCTGACGCTGATTCTGGTGATTTTCACCTCCGTCATAGGCATGTCGCTGGTGCGTAATCAGGGTTTCAAAAATTTCCTGATAATGCAGCAGAAGATGGCCGCAGGGGAAAGCCCGGCGGAAGAGATGATCAAAAGCGTGTCGTTGATAATTGCGGGGCTGCTGCTGATCCTGCCGGGGTTCTTCACTGACTTCCTCGGCCTTCTGCTGCTTCTGCCGCCGGTGCAAAAACACCTGACCATGAAGCTGCTGCCGCATCTGCGCTTTAGCCGTATGCCGGGGGGCGGATTCAGCACCGGGCCGGGCGATACCTTTGAAGGGGAGTATCAGCGTAAGGATGAACAGCACGACCGTTTAGACCATAAAGACGATCGGTGATTTTGTTGCCCGGTGGCGCTTCGCCTACCGGGCTTCCGGTAGCGCACCGCGCTTCGGCAAAAACACCCACAGCCCTGCCAGCATGACAATCGCGTACAGACTCTTCCATCCCACCATCGCCAGCAGCAGCAGGCAAAGCATACCCCCGATGACCGCCAGAGCTTTATAGCGACCTTTCAGCAAACGACATCCCGCCAGCATGCACAGCAGGTAGATCATGATGAAAATGCCGTTGGCGTAAACGATCAGCGCGTCAAGATTGATCTTCAGTGCATAAATACACAGCGTGCTCACCACGCAGCAGCCCAGTACGGCATTCAGGGCATTCAGCGGAAGCTGGCGTTTAGACAGGCGCGCGAGGCGATTCTCTGGTTTGTCGAGCGCCTGCGACCACACCAGCCGGGCAAAGCTCTGGATATAAATATTCAGGCTGGCAAAACAGGCGAGATAGCCGATGACGCAGGCGATCCATAGCGCCTTCACGCCGAACAGTTCCACCACGATACCCGGCAGCGATGCCGCGGCGGCGAGATCCGCTCCGAACGCGCGGAAGTGTAAGACCAGCACGGTACACGCCCAATAGACCGTGCCAGCAAGCAGCAGGCCTATCATCAGCGCGCGGGGGAAATCGCGTTCAGGCTGCTTAAATTCAGAGGCCAGATGGGCAAAGGCTTCCAGGCCGACAAAACACCAGAACATGACGGAGAGCGCGGCGAAAAGCTGGGAATGGTCGACGTCGGTCAGCGGCGGGAAGGGAATTTCCTTTATTGTGATATCGCCCGCCCACCAGATTGCGACAACGAGCGCGACAATCAGCACCGCAACCAGCGTCTGCAGGTTGGCGCTGGAGCTGGCGCCGCGAGAGCCCACCCACCAGACGATCGCCAGCGTACCCAGCTCGGCCAGCAATAACTGCTCGTTATGCCAGCCAAACAGCGCCTGACCAAAGCCGGTCGCAATATGCAACGCCGCAGGAAGGCCAACCGGAATGACGGAGAGAAACAGCCAGCCGGTAACACGCTGCAGCCGCGGGCCAAAGGCCAGTCCGACAAAGTGCGCCACGCCGCCCGCGCTGGGGAAATGCCGCCCCAGGATGGCAAACACAATGGCTATCGGGAAAACCAATACAATCAGCGCAGGCCACGCCCATAGGCTGTTATTTCCAGCCACCAGCGCCGCCAGTGCGGGTACGGCAAACACGCCCGTACCTAACAAGGAGGTTGAGAGCAGTCCGACGCCCTGCGCCAGCCCCAACTCCTGCTTGAGTCCACTCATTGACATCGCCCTGCCAGTACCAAAAGAGAGGCGATGGTAACACTTTCGCAAATTTTTTTTTCGACTCCCCCTTGAAGGGGGAAAAAGCTATCCCCATCTCTCAGGGCACTAGTCGGAAAACCGCATGCGGGCCGGCGTCATCCATAACTGATAATGACTTTCTCAAAGGAGAGCTATCAATGAGTATTCGTCCGTTACATGATCGTGTGATCGTCAAACGTAAAGAAGTTGAAACCAAGTCTGCTGGCGGCATCGTTCTGACCGGTTCTGCAGCAGCCAAATCAACGCGTGGCGAAATCATCGCTGTCGGTAAGGGCCGCATCCTGGAAAACGGAACTGTGCAGCCACTGGACGTTAAAGTTGGTGACATCGTAATTTTCAACGATGGCTACGGCGTGAAATCCGAGAAGATCGACAATGAAGAAGTGTTGATCATGTCCGAGAGCGACATTCTGGCAATTGTTGAAGCGTAATTTACGCACGAGAATTTGAGGAAATAAGAACATGGCAGCTAAAGACGTAAAATTCGGTAACGACGCTCGTGTAAAAATGCTCCGCGGCGTAAACGTACTGGCAGATGCAGTTAAAGTGACTCTGGGCCCGAAAGGCCGCAACGTAGTGCTGGATAAATCCTTCGGCGCGCCAACCATCACTAAAGATGGTGTTTCTGTAGCACGTGAAATTGAGCTGGAAGACAAGTTCGAAAACATGGGCGCGCAGATGGTGAAAGAAGTTGCCTCTAAAGCGAACGACGCTGCAGGTGACGGTACCACCACCGCGACCGTGCTGGCGCAGGCAATCATCACCGAAGGTCTGAAAGCCGTTGCTGCGGGCATGAACCCAATGGATCTGAAACGTGGTATCGACAAAGCTGTCGCCTCCGCTGTTGAAGAGCTGAAAGCGCTGTCCGTACCGTGCTCTGACTCTAAAGCCATTGCTCAGGTTGGTACTATCTCCGCTAACTCCGACGAAACCGTAGGTAAACTGATCGCTGAAGCGATGGACAAAGTCGGTAAAGAAGGCGTGATCACCGTTGAAGACGGTACCGGTCTGGAAGACGAGCTGGACGTGGTTGAAGGTATGCAGTTCGACCGCGGTTACCTGTCCCCATACTTCATCAACAAGCCAGAGACTGGCGCTGTTGAACTGGAAAGCCCGTTCATCCTGCTGGCTGACAAGAAAATCTCCAACATCCGCGAAATGCTGCCAGTGCTGGAAGCCGTTGCGAAAGCAGGCAAACCTCTGGTTATCATCGCTGAAGACGTTGAAGGCGAAGCGCTGGCGACCCTGGTGGTTAACACCATGCGCGGCATCGTGAAAGTGGCTGCGGTTAAAGCACCTGGCTTCGGCGATCGCCGTAAAGCAATGCTGCAGGATATCGCTACCCTGACCGGCGGTACCGTAATCTCTGAAGAGATCGGTATGGAGCTGGAAAAAGCGACCCTGGAAGACCTGGGCCAGGCGAAACGCGTTGTGATCAACAAAGACACCACCACCATCATCGACGGTGTGGGTGAAGAAGCTGCTATTCAGGGCCGCGTGGGTCAGATCCGTAAGCAGATCGAAGAAGCGACTTCCGATTACGACCGTGAAAAACTGCAGGAGCGCGTAGCGAAACTGGCTGGCGGCGTTGCGGTTATCAAAGTCGGTGCAGCGACCGAAGTTGAAATGAAAGAGAAAAAAGCACGCGTTGACGATGCCCTGCACGCGACCCGTGCGGCAGTAGAAGAAGGCGTGGTTGCTGGTGGTGGTGTTGCGCTGGTGCGTGTTGCCGCTAAACTGGCAGGCCTGACCGCACAGAACGAAGATCAGAACGTGGGTATCAAAGTTGCGCTGCGCGCAATGGAAGCTCCTCTGCGTCAGATCGTTTCTAACGCCGGTGAAGAGCCATCTGTGGTTGCGAACAACGTGAAAGCGGGCGAAGGTAACTACGGTTACAACGCAGCAACTGAAGAATACGGCAACATGATCGACTTCGGTATCCTGGATCCAACGAAAGTGACCCGTTCTGCTCTGCAGTACGCGGCATCTGTCGCTGGCCTGATGATCACCACCGAGTGCATGGTCACCGATATGCCTAAAGGCGATGCACCAGACTTAGGTGCTGCTGGCATGGGCGGCATGGGCGGTATGGGCGGCATGATGTAATCGTGCGCTCTACGTCGTAGAATGTGAAAAACCCCCGGGCAGAAATGCTCGGGGGTTTTTCTTTTGGTCATCTTTTAGGTATAAGATTTACACACGGACAACTACTGTCCAGCTTATTGAAAACGAGGAATAACATGCGCGTAAAAGTCTGTGCAGGGATTGTAGGGGCAGCATTGCTGCTGGCGGGTTGTAGCTCCAGCAATGAGCTGTCGGCAGCGGGCCAGGGCGTTCGCTTTGTGGAAGATAAGCCTGGCAGTGAATGCCAGCTGTTAGGCACGGCAACCGGTGAGCAAAGTAACTGGATGTCAGGGCAGCATGGCGAAGAGGGCGGCTCGATGCGCGGTGCGGCGAATGCCCTGCGTAACCAGGCTGCGGCAATGGGCGGTAACGTGATTTACGGCGTGAGCAGCCCAACGCAGAGTATGCTGTCCAGCTTCGTGCCGACCGCCAGCCAGATGAACGGCCAGGTCTACAAGTGCCCGAACTGATTGCCTTTTCCCTCTCCCTGTGGGAGAGGGTTAGGGTGAGGGGAAACTAGCACTGCCGCAGCTGCAGATCCAGCGGCGTCTTGCTCGGCTCTCCGCCAATCTCGCGTGCCAGCTTCGGCACCATATAGCCTGAAACCAGCGTTAACAGTTCGCGCATAATCTGCCGGGCTTCTTCATCCGTCACCATGAAATGGGCCGCGCCCTGAACGCGATCCAGCACGTGCAGGTAATAGGGTATCACGCCCGCATCAAACAGGGCATTGCTCAGGTCGGCCAGCACGCGGGCGCTGTCATTGACGCCGCGCAGCAGCACGCTCTGGTTCAGCAGCGTCACGCCCGCTTTACGCAGACGCGCCATCGCCGCGCGAAAGTCATCGTCAATTTCATTCGCGTGGTTAATATGGTTCACCAGCAGCACCTGCAATCTTGACTGCTCCAGGCGTGACACCAGTCCGTCAGTGACACGTGCCGGAATGACAATCGGTAAACGGCTGTGAATACGCAGGCGCTTAACGTGCGGGATGGCTTCAAGCTGAGTCAACAGCCAGTCCAGCTCATGATCTTTTGCCATCAGCGGGTCACCGCCGGAAAAAATAATCTCATCCAGTTCCGGATGGGCGGCGATATAGTCCAGCGCGACCTGCCAGTTGCGTTTATTGCCCTGGTTTTCGGCATACGGGAAGTGCCGACGGAAGCAATAACGACAATTTACCGCGCAACCGCCTTTTACCAACAGCAGGGCGCGGTTGAGATACTTGTGCAATAAACCCGGCACCACGCTGTTCTGCTCTTCCAGCGGATCGGTGCTGTATCCTGGCGCGGTGACAAACTCATCCTGAGAAGTAAGCGTTTGTTTTAAAAGTGGATCGTCGGGGTTGCCTTTCTCCATCCGCGCCACAAATGCACGGGGAACGCGCAGGGCGAAAAGGCGTTTTGCCTCGCGGCCTGCAAGCAACTCTGGGTGCTGATCGAGGTCTAAAAGACGCAGCAATTCATCAGGACTGGTGATTACATCGGCAAGTTGCGATAACCAATCTTCTCTGGACGGGGTGTTTAGGGTTACAATATGCGCCATTTTGTGGCTTAGCTACCAGTTAACAAATTTAGAGGGCCTTATGGCAACGTACTATAGCAACGATTTTCGTGCTGGTCTTAAAATCATGATGGACGGCGAACCGTACGCGGTTGAAGCCAGCGAATTCGTTAAACCAGGTAAAGGCCAGGCATTCGCACGCGTTAAGCTGCGCCGTCTGCTGACCGGTACCCGTGTTGAGAAAACCTTCAAGTCTACTGACTCCGCTGAAGGCGCGGATGTTGTTGATATGAACCTGACCTATCTGTACAACGACGGTGAGTTCTATCATTTCATGAACAACTCCACTTTCGAACAGCTGTCTGCTGATGAGAAAGCGGTAGGTGATAGCGCTAAGTGGCTGCTGGATCAGGCTGAGTGCATCGTGACCCTGTGGAACGGCCAGCCTATCGCTGTGACCCCACCAAACTTCGTAGAACTGGAAATCGTTGAAACCGATCCAGGTCTGAAAGGTGATACCGCAGGTACCGGCGGTAAACCAGCCAAACTGTCTACCGGCGCAGTGGTTAAAGTTCCACTGTTCGTACAGACTGGCGAAGTGATCAAAGTGGATACCCGCTCCGGCGAATACGTATCCCGCGTGAAGTAATTTACGTCATGATTGAAGGCGCAGCGCCCGCTGCGCCTGATTTTTGCAGGCAGGGATGATGAAACGTACCGTTAAAATTCTGCTTCTGTTAGCGCTTTCCAGTGCATTGCTTTCCGGCTGTAACACCACCCGTGGAATGGGACAAGATATCCAGGATCTCGGTCATATCATTTCTCACGCCGCCAGCTAAGTTCGTCTAATTTTCCTAAAAATGCTTCCTTTTCCGTCAACCGGCGGGATCTTGTCTATTCTTAAGTTGCTATACACAAAACAACTTTGGCTATAAAAGGAAGATATTATGGTTAAGAAGACAATTGCAGCGATCTTTTCAGTCCTGGTACTTTCTTCAGTGTTAACGGCCTGTAATACCACGCGTGGCGTCGGTCAGGATATTTCTGAAGGTGGTAGCGCAATCTCTGGTGCGGCAACTAAAGCTCAGCAGTAATTAACATACGGTACGAGACCAGCGGGTTTCGTACCGTCAGCTTTCTGATTCCTGCAGGGATAAGAACGGAGAAAAACGCGTATCCATATGCAGTTTCATGCGGATATTGCGTTTGTAGGTATAGACCGTTTTTCCATTGATACTCAGGTGAGCGGCAATTTTTTGATTGCTTGCCCCGTCCATCCACAATGTCAGCACTTTCTCTTCCTGCCGGGTCAGCAAGGGGGCGGCTGCCGTTGGCCTTTCAGCGCTGGCGCGCGAGTTTAATGCGTCGTTGATAGTCGTTGCCACTTCTTCGAGACTGGCGTTTTTCAACAGCGACGACCACACCGGGAACTGTCCGAGCCAGTCGGTCATGCCGCGGTCCTCTCCCGATTGCAGCATAATAAACGGTAATCGTTCACTGGCGTTAAGCAAGGACGAGAGCTGCTGAAAATGATGAATATCCTGCCTGAAGCCGTACAGGTCGGCGATGACCAGCGTGGGTTTCCATTGCAGAATGTGCTCCCTGGCAAGGAACAGATTATTTAGCCCGGTCACAACGTAGTGTCCCGGGAACAAACCGGAATGATTGAGCCATGCTTCAAACCCGGTGCGGGTGAAGTGACAACGGTCAATCAAAAGAATTTTGAACATATTTTATTCGCAGTCGGCTAGTGGTTTGGCTTCCTGCCATCAGAAAGCACATCATCATAGAGAAGTCGGATGAGTGCTAAATGCCGGAACTACGCGCCATACTGCGGCTATTTCTTGCCTTAACGTGTTCAGCAAAAAATGATTGAAAAAAAATAGCACGCTAACCACAATATGGGGCGTAATCTCTGCCTTACGGGACGACCCGTAAGCGTTTCTTTCACCGGGGACGGCCCCAACTTGAATTAAGTTAAGGAGCCTGAAATGTCCTGGATCATTCTTTTTATTGCTGGCCTGCTCGAAGTGGTATGGGCAATTGGTCTCAAGTACACCCACGGATTTACCCGCCTGACGCCCAGCGTCATAACCGTCACCGCAATGATCGTGAGTATTGTCCTGTTATCCTGGGCGATGCGCTCGCTGCCTGTGGGAACGGCTTATGCCGTCTGGACGGGTATTGGTGCGGTGGGGGCTGCCATCACCGGCATTCTGCTGCTGGGAGAGTCAGCGAGTCTGGCGCGTATCGCCAGCCTCGCCTTGATTGTGGCCGGCATCGTTGGGCTGAAGCTCAGCACCCATTAATGGGGCTGTTTTACCCAGATGAGTTTTGACACATCAAACCCTTGCCGGGTCGCGACGTCCAGCATCTGCTGTTTCATTTCTGACGAAATAGTTGGCGTGCGGGAAAGTATCCACAAATAGTCGCGATCCGGCCCGCACACCAGCGCGTGACGGTACTCTCTGTCGAGCGCGATCACGTTATAGCCGCCATAAAACGGGCCGAAGAAAGAGACTTTGAGCGCGGCCCGTCGCGGGTCGCCCGTGAAGTACGCTTTCCCAATCGACTGCTGCCACATCTCCCGATCGGGATTATAGCCCCGGTTGATCACCTGAATACCGCCATCATCCATCGGGCTGTAATTCGCAGTGACCTTCTCTAAGCCCTGCTCAAACCGATGGTCGAGGCGCGCGATTTCATACCATGTTCCAAGGAAGCGTTGTGCATCAAAAGGCGAGACGACGGTAACGCCTGGAGGTGGGGTAGGGGAACTGCAGGCAACCACTAAAAACGCGGCTGTCACCGCGGCGATAACAGGCAGAATGCGCATAGGAGTTTCCTTACTGTTTTTTGTTAAGTGTAGATGACGGCAAGGAAAATGTGGTTTTTGTGCGGTGTGTTTCGCCGGGTGGTCACCCCGTGAATTTTGTAGGCCGGGTTAGGCAAAGCCGCCACCCGGCAATGTTTTACTGCAGCGCGTCGAGGATACGGTATGCCGCCTCAACGCGTGCCGGGTTGGGATAGCTTTTATTCGCCAGCATCACAATGCCGAGCTGCTTTTCGGGAATAAACGCCACGTAGCTGCCAAACCCGCCGGTAGAGCCGGTTTTATGGACCCAGGATGCGTTGACCGGGGGCGCCGGTGGATTCACTTCTCTCGCAGGCAACGGTGCCAGCGCCACCTTATTGTCGCTACCTTCAACCACGGTTTTGGCATCGACCGGCCAGTTAAGCATTTCCCAGCCTAACCCCTGATACATGGCACCCACGCGCCAGTAGCGAGACTGCGCCAGGGTAAGGCCTTTCCTGAGTGAACTATCCTCAAGCGAGTCCGGCTTCATGTTGACCATCACCCAGTTTGCCATATCCTTCACGTTGGTTTTTACGCCATAGACTTCAGCGTCCAGCATTCCTGGCGAAACGTGTACCGCCTTACCGTCGCGGTATCCCCAGGCGTAATGCGCCTCTTCCGCTTTCGGAACGTTAATCCAGGTATGGTCCAGCTTGAGCGGCTTAAAGACCCGCGTCGTTATGGCCTGCTCATAGCTCATGCCGGAAGGTTTGACCGCCAGCGCGCCAAAAAGACCGATGCTGGCGTTGGCGTAAAGACGCGTGGTGCCCGGCTTCCACTGAGGCTGCCAGTTTTGATAAAAGCGCAGCAGAGAGGCGTTATCCGTGACCTCATCCGGTACCTGTAACGGCAAACCTCCTGCGGTATAGGTTGCCAGATCCAGCATGCGGATCCCCTGCCACTGCTTGCCTGTCAGTTCAGGCCAGTATTTGGTCACCGGATCGCCCAGCGATATTTCACCCCGAGCAATGGCATCGCCGCCGAGTACGCCGGTGAAGGTTTTACTTATAGAGCCCAGCTCGAATAAGGTTTGTGGGGTGACAGGTTTGTTCGCCGCGACATCGGCTTTACCGAAGGTAAAGTAGTGCGGCTGACCCTGATAAATCACCGCCACTGCCATACCCGGAATGGCCTGCGCTTTCATCAGCGGCGTAACGGTACGTTCCACCATCTCAGCCAGCTGTTTTTCTGACATCGGTGCAGCCAATACCGAGCAGGAGGTGCTGAGCAGCAGGGCGCAGCAAAGGGATTTAGTCATCATCAGTTATCTTCCGTAATAGCAGTTCAAGGGAGTGTCCGGGCCCGTCAGACCGCTGTAGTCTGTTGGATTTGACTATGGCTGACAAACGGTTAAATTTAGCATTAGCTGTTAATTTTTCTAACGGACGAGACCATGACGCGCAGCTATCTCCCTCTTAATTCCCTGCGGGCGTTTGAAGCAGCCGCCAGGCATCTCAGTTTTACGCATGCCGCTATCGAGCTGAACGTCACCCATTCCGCGATTAGCCAGCACGTAAAGGCGCTGGAGCAGCACCTTAATTGCCAGCTGTTTGTCCGCGTTTCGCGTGGGCTGATGTTGACCACCGAAGGCGAGAATTTGCTGCCGGTGCTGAATGACTCGTTCGATCGTATCGCCGGAATGCTGGATCGCTTTGCCAGCCAGCGCGCTCAGGAGAAGCTCAAAATAGGTGTGGTAGGAACCTTTGCTACGGGGGTTTTATTCTCTGAGCTTGCGGACTTTCGCCGCTGCTATCCGCATATTGATCTTCAGCTTTCCACCCATAACAATCGCGTCGACCCGGCGGCTGAAGGGCTTGATTACGCCATTCGCTACGGTGGCGGCGCGTGGCATGGAACCGATGCTGAATTCCTTTGCCCTGCGCCGCTGTCTCCGCTCTGTACGCCTGACATTGCCTCCTGTCTAAAAAGCCCGGCAGATATCCTGAAGTTTACCCTGCTGCGCTCCTACCGGCGCGATGAGTGGGCTGCGTGGATGCAGGCAGCGGGTGAACATCCTCCCTCGCCGACGCACCGGGTGATGGTGTTTGATTCGTCCGTGACCATGCTGGAAGCCGCGCAGGCAGGCGTAGGGATTGCCATTGCGCCTGTCGACATGTTTACCCATTTACTCAGCAGCGAACGCATCGTGCAGCCGTTTGCAACGCAGATTGACCTCGGCAGCTACTGGCTCACAAGACTACAGTCACGGACAGAAACGCCCGCAATGCGCGAGTTTGCCCAGTGGCTGGTGGGGAAGATGCAGAAATAAAAGGCCCGCCGGGTGGCGGGCCTGAAGCGTCAGATGGTGACCACGGCAATCAGCGTCACCACGGTCAGGATGGTCGCCAGACCGTAGAACACCCATTTACCGCTCGGTACATGGATTTTCAGATCATGCATCGCATGGTGAATACGGTGCAGGCCACACCACAGCGGCAGGACGATCATCAGGAAGATGAACACGCGGCCGATAAAGCTGCTCGCGAACGCCAGTACGCGCTCGTAGCTCAGCGCATCGCCCGGGAACAGCCCCAGCGGCAGCATAATGCCGACCAGCAGAATGATGACGGGGGCGATGATGGCACTCCACATGCCGCCTGCGCCAAACAGGCCCCAGAAGACCGGCTCGTCAGAACGTTTTGGATTTGGATTGATCACAGTAGTCTCCTTACCAGAACAGTGCGACAAACAGAATGACCACAGTGACCAGAATCGTCACTGCCCAGAGCCCTTTAATCACCGGCTCTGGCCCCATTTTCTCGTCTTTTATGATGATGTTCGCCGCTTTTGGCGCTAGTTCAAACCAGGTTTTGGTATGAAGCAGCGCGGCCGCGAGCACGATCAGATTCAGAACAACAATGATCGGGTTTTGCAGGAAACCGACAAAGCTGGCCCAGGCTTCCGGGCCATGCTTGAGGGCAAAAACGCCGTACATCAGCTCAAGACTGAACCAGACCGCCGGTACCGCCGTGCCTTCACGCAGCATATAGAAGCGATAAAACGGCAGGTTTTTCCACCAGGTGGACGGCACAGGCCGCACATAGGCTTTGCGTTTAGTCGTCATCATGCACTCCTTAGCGTGGTTTCAGGGTAGCGATAAGAAAGTCTTTCGAGCTTTCTACTTTACCCTGCTGAATTGCGGCGGCCGGGTCGACGTGCTTCGGACACACTTCGGAGCAGTAACCCACAAAGGTACAGCTCCAGACGCCGTTCTGGCTGTTAAGCTGCGCCATACGTTCTTTTTTGCCGTGGTCGCGGCTGTCTTCGTTATAGCGGTGTGCCAGGGTAATGGCGGCCGGGCCGATGAACTCCTTGTTCAGGCCAAACTGTGGACAGGCTGCGTAGCACAGGCCGCAGTTGATGCAGCCGGAGAACTGATGATATTTCGCCATCTGAGCCGGCGTCTGGGTATTTGGCCCCTGATCCGGCGTGCGCGGATTACCGATGATGTACGGCTTAATGGCTTCCAGGCTTTCGATAAAGTGGGTCATATCGACCACCAGATCGCGTTCAATCGGGAAGTTGCCCAGCGCTTCGACCTTAATGCCTTTGGTGTACTCGCGCAGGAAGGTCTTACAGGCCAGCTTCGGCACCTTGTTGACCATCATGCCGCAGGAGCCGCAGATTGCCATGCGGCAGGACCAGCGGTAGCTCAGGTCTGGCGCCAGGTTATCTTTGATATAGCCGAGCGCATCCAGCAGGGAGGTTTGCTCGTCATAAGGTACTTCATAGAAAGCGCTGTGCGGTGCGGCGTCCACTTCCGGATTGTAGCGCACCACTTCAACCTTCATTTTTTGCATCTCAGCCATTCGCCTTCTCCTTCTTCTCGGCGGCTTCTGCTTCTGCACCGTACACGCGTTTAGCCGGCGGCAGCGTGGTGATTTTCACGTCGCTGTAGTCCAGACGTGTGGTGCCATCTGCATCGCGCCAGGCGAGAGTGTGTTTCAGGAAATTGACGTCGTCACGTTCGGTACAGCCTTCGTCCAGACGCTGGTGGGCCCCACGCGACTCTTTACGCGCCAGCGCAGAGTGCGCCATACATTCCGCGACGTTCAGACCGTGGCCCAGCTCAATGGTGTAGAGCAGGTCGGTGTTGAATACGCTGGAGGTATCGGTGATGCGTACGCGCTTGAAGCGCTCCTGCAGTTCCGCCAGCTTGTCGACGGTTTTTTGCATCAGCTCTGGCGTACGGTAAATACCGCAGCCTTCTTCCATCGACAGGCCCATCTCGTCGCGGATCTTAGACCAGTTCTCGTTCCCCTCCTGGTTCACCAGATCTTTCAGGCGTTTTTCAACGTCTGCGACCTGCGCATCCAGCGCGGCACCGTTGGCTTCACCTGCGGTAGCTGCCCGCTCCATCGCGCGCTCGCCCGCCATGCGGCCAAAGACGACCAGCTCTGCCAGCGAGTTAGACCCGAGACGGTTGGCGCCGTGCAGACCCACGGAGGAACACTCGCCGACGGCGAACAGGCCTTTAATACGGGTTTCGCACTGCTGGTCGGTTTCGATCCCGCCCATGGTGTAGTGCGCGGTAGGACGCACCGGAATCGGCTCTTTCACCGGGTCGACGCCGACGTAAGCTTTCGCCAGCTCGCAGATGAACGGCAGACGTTCCAGCAGTTTCTTCTCGCCAAGGTGACGCAGGTCGAGATAGACCACATCGCCGCGCGGCGTGGAGATGGTGTTGCCTTTGCGCCACTCGTGCCAGAAGGCCTGAGAGACTTTGTCGCGCGGGCCGAGTTCCATGTATTTGTTCTTCGGCTCGCCGAGCGGGGTTTCCGGGCCCATGCCGTAATCCTGCAGATAGCGGTAGCCGTTTTTATTGACCAGAATACCGCCTTCACCGCGGCAGCCTTCCGTCATTAGAATGCCGGAGCCCGGCAGGCCGGTTGGGTGATACTGGACGAACTCCATATCGCGCAGCGGTACGCCGTGACCGAGCGCCATGCCCATGCCGTCACCGGTGACGATGCCGCCGTTGGTGTTATAACGATAAACGCGACCCGCACCGCCCGTCGCCATCACTACCGCGTTGGCGCGGATCTGGACAAGCGTGCCTTCCATCATATTCATCGCCACCAGGCCACGCGCCTGCCCGTCATCAACCAGAATGTCGAGGACGAAATGTTCATCGAAGCGCTGAATTTGTGGGAACTGAAGGGAGGTCTGGAACAGGGTGTGCAGCATGTGGAAGCCGGTTTTATCGGCGGCGAACCAGGTGCGTTCAATCTTCATACCGCCAAAGCGGCGAACGTTGACGCTGCCGTCAGGACGGCGGCTCCACGGACATCCCCACTGTTCAAGCTGGGTCATTTCCGTTGGACAATGATGCACAAAGTAGTCAACGACATCCTGTTCGCAAAGCCAGTCGCCCCCTGCAACCGTGTCGTGGAAATGGTATTCAAAGCTGTCATGATCCTGCGCAACGGCGGCGGATCCTCCTTCTGCTGCCACTGTGTGACTACGCATTGGATAGACTTTTGAAATCAATGCGATTTTAGCGTTGGGATTAGCTTGTGCTGCAGCAATCGCAGCACGTAATCCAGCCCCGCCAGCGCCTATTACGGCAAGATCGGCTTGAAAAGTTTGCACGACATTCCTCCAGATTTTTGTTATTTCGCAACGCGACACACTAAAGGTAGTTCACCCGTCCAAAAGGACGATTGCGAAAGCGTTTCCACTGCTCCTTTATGGGTAAAACAGTATAACCGTGTAGATGTCAGGGAAATTTGACGTGTTCGATTTTTTTGCTGTTCTGTACGGCGATTTATCATGAAGATTGATGAAATACGTCACGAAAAAGTTCACCTAAATGAAATGCCCTTTTTTACTGCGCAAAATTTGTCTCTGCCCCTGCTAACGAGTAGACTTCGTGCCCTTGTCTGAAATCGGAGAACAACTCATGAGCGAAACGGCCACCTGGCAGCCGAGCGCATCCATCCCTAATCTGTTAAAACGCGCTGCAATTATGGCGGAGATCCGCCGTTTCTTTGCCGACCGCGGAGTCCTGGAGGTGGAAACGCCGTGCATGAGTCAGGCAACGGTAACGGATATTCATCTGGTGCCGTTTGAAACCCGTTTTGTTGGCCCCGGCCACTCTCAGGGCATGAATTTGTATCTGATGACCAGCCCGGAATACCACATGAAACGCCTGCTGGCGGCGGGGTGTGGCCCGGTGTATCAGCTGTGCCGGAGCTTCCGTAATGAAGAGATGGGTCGTCACCACAACCCGGAATTCACCATGCTGGAGTGGTACCGCCCGCATTATGATATGTACCGCCTGATGAATGAGGTGGACGATCTGCTGCAGCAGGTCCTGGACTGCTCAGAAGCCGAAACGCTCTCCTATCAGCAGGCTTTCCAGCGCCATCTGGAAATCGATCCGCTGTCGGCGGACAAAACCCAGCTGCGCGAAGTGGCGGCAAAACTGGATCTGAGCAACGTGGCGGACACCGAAGAGGATCGCGACACGCTGCTGCAGCTGCTGTTCACCTTCGGCGTAGAACCACAGATTGGCAAGGATCGTCCGACCTTTGTCTACCACTTCCCGGCAAGCCAGGCGTCGCTGGCGCAGATCAGTACCGAAGATCATCGTGTCGCAGAGCGTTTTGAGGTCTATTACAAAGGCATCGAGCTGGCGAACGGCTTCCACGAACTGACGGATGCCCGCGAGCAGCAGCAGCGCTTCGAGCAGGATAACCGCAAGCGCGCCGCGCGCGGTCTGCCGCAGCAGCCTATTGATGTTAATCTGCTTGAAGCATTAAAAGCAGGTCTGCCGGATTGCTCCGGCGTGGCGCTGGGTGTTGACCGTCTGGTGATGCTGGCCCTGGGCGCAGAGCAGCTTGGCGATGTGATTGCGTTTACCGTAGATCGCGCCTGACGGCAGTTTACCCTCTCCCGCGGGAGAGGGTTGCCCCGCTTACCTTACAAACTTCCCGCCGGGCGCGTACGCGCCGCTGACGTCAGCGTTCTTCCCGTTTTACGCCCGTCCAGGCTTTCGAGACGCATCTGGAACGGCGGGAACGGCATATCAATACCGTGCTCGCGGAAGCCCGCCAGAATCAGCTGGTGGATCTCATGGCGCAGCGGCATACGGTGTCCCATTTCGGCGGCGTAGATGCGCAGCTCGAAAATCTGGATCCCCTGCTGTAAATCCACAAGGAATACTTCCGGCGCTGGGTTGTCGATTACCAGCGAGCAGCGCTCAGCGGCAGTGTAGAGGATCTGGGTGACCTCTTCGCTGTTGGCGTCCGACGGCGCCGGTACCGTCAGCACCACGCGGGTAACGGAGTCTGACAGCGACCAGTTGATGAACTGCTCGGTGATAAACGCCTTGTTTGGCACGATGATCTCTTTCCGATCCCAGTCGCTGATCGTCGTCGCACGGGTGTTGATCTTCGTGATGCTGCCGGTCAGATCGCGGATCGTTACGGTATCGCCAATACGGATCGGTTTTTCGAACAGAATGATCAGGCCAGAGATGAAGTTGGCGAAGATCTCCTGTAAACCAAAACCTAGCCCTACACCAAGGGCCGCCACCAGCCACTGCAGCTTCGACCACTCAATACCGATCATTGAGAAGCCAACCAGCCCGCCAAACAGCATGATCAGATATTTGGTAATGGTCGTAATCGCATAGCCTGTACCCGGCGTTAAATCCAGATGCTGCAGCAGCGCAAGCTCCAGCAGCGCCGGGAAGTTGCGCACCAGCTGCGTGGTGATGATCAGCACCAGAATGGCAATCAGCACCGCCCCTAAGGTAATCGGCTCCAGGCTTTCCACGCCCTGCACCGTAGACGTCACGTCCCAGAGCGAGATGTTCTCCAGGAAGCCAAACGCGGAGTGGATCTCTGACCACAGGAAGATCACCGACAGGAGGGCAATCAGCATCAGGATGGAACGAACCAGGCGCAGGGACTGGGTACTGATGGCATCCAGATCCAGTTCGACCTCGTCCGCTTCCGTTGTGCCTTCCGTACTGTTGACGTGGTTTGGCTCTTCTTCACCCCGCGCGCGTTGGGCGAGGATCTCCGCCCGGCGATGCTTGGCTCGGTCAAAGGCCAGACGGCGGCGCTGGATCAGCATCCAGCGGCGGATCACGTGGTACACCACCAGCAGCAGGAACCAGATGGCCACCGAGGTTTCCAGCCGCGCCAGCAGCGCCTGCGCGGTTGCCAGATAGCCCACCGCGGCTGCCAGCATCGCAAACAGCGGCGCGCTAAGCAGCAGGTTCCAGAGCAGCCGGTTGAACATGTTTTCGCCGCTGCCGGATTTATCGAGATAGAGCGGAATACCCGCGCGTTTCAGGCTGAGCGTGACGATGGCCAGCGCCCCGCATATCAGCATAAAGCAGAGGCGGCCCAGCGAGCCTGAGAATTCCCGGTCGTTGAGATTATCGAACATGATCAGCGCCATAATCAGCGGCACAATCAGCCCGATGCTCATCAGGTAGTAACGCATGGCGCGCGCGACGCGATTACGCGGCCAGCCAAAGTGGGTGATGAACAGGCCATTGGGGCGCGCGAAGGTGGCGCAAATCATGACCACCCACAGCAGCGGCACCGTGGCGGTGACGCCATCGCCAATCGCGACCGCGAGCGGATAGGGCCAGGCTTCCCGCAGGCCATACCCCAGCGTCATCCACAGCACCGGCAGCGGGGAGGCGACAAGAATCGACCAGAATACGCTGCGTAACGTCAGCCAGAAGTGATCCTGGGTGACTTTCCCGACCCGGGAGCTGGAACGCTCCAGGAAGCGGGTGAAATGTCTGCGCGAGTAAATGCTGAAGCCCACCAGAATCAACGCCCCCAGCAGCGGGAAAATGGTCTCTTTGCTGGTAAACATCATCACGCTGGCCTGTCCCAGCTGGCTGACGGTGTCCAGCGAAATCAGGCGGCGCAGGTCCTGGACAATCTCAATCGGCCACGAGAAGGTCATCGGACGCACGTCGGACGTCCAGAAGAGATAACGGTGCGTAGCCTCGTTCACCTCTTTCAGCGCATCTTCCAGCTGGCTATTGGAGACTTTTAGCTTGGTCAGCTCCAGAATCAGCGTATCCCCGCCCTGGAGCAGAGAGTTCAGCAGCTCACGCTGGGTACGCAGCTGGGCTTCCAGAATACGGTTTTGCTCGCTGGTCAGGGGCTGGCCGTCAGCCTGACGGATCTGGCGGATTTGCGGCTGTTTATTGAGAAGATCTTCAAAGTGCAGGCGCTGAACGCGCAGCTGGGCCATCTCGGTATCCAGCTGCTGCGGCTTCGGCATTTCCGGCAGGCGCGCGACCTGGGCACGTAACGCTTCGCCCAGCAGGTTTGATGATCCGAGCCATTGGGACTGCTCGCGCAGGGTGTTGAGCGCCTGGCGAACCTGCAGGGTTTGATTGGTGGCCTGACGCTGCTGCGAGGCAACCAGATCCATGCGCTGCGCCTGCTGATTCAGCGCGGCAGAAAGCTCGCGGTTGACCCTGAATTGTTCGTTGATACCGGCAGGCAGGTTTTCGCTGTTTTCCGCCAGCAGTTCGGTGCTTTCAAGGGCACGCTCGGCTTCGCGCTGACGCTGGCTGTTGAGCTGATTGCGCAGGGCCTGGAGATACGCATCCAGCTGCTCGCTCTGCTTCTGAGCGAGTTCAGAGCGCATCCGCGACAGCTCCTGGCGGTTATTGGCGGAAAGCTGCGCCAGCTCCAGCTCATCGACAAGGGCCTTCAGGCGAGCCGATTCTGCCTGCAGGCCCAGATTTTGAGCCTGAGCCTGTGGCGTATTGCCGCTTTGCGTACCCACGCGACGCTCAACCTCATTAAGCTGGCGGCGGGCATCGGTTTGCTGCTGCGGAAGCTGGCTAAGGGAGTCGGCAATTTCACGCGCTCGCTCCTGCTCCTGCTGGGCAAGGCGGCTCTTTTCCAGAAGCTGGCTGCTGACCTGCAGGATCTCCTGGTTCAGGGCGTCGGAGGTCATGCCTGCTGGCACATCGCGCGGTTCGTCACGCAAATTATTGAGCTGCGCGCGTAGCGTCTGCGAGAGTTTGGGGAAATTGTCGATAACCTGCTGATACTGCTGAGCGCGCTCAAGAGAGCCTTTCCGCTCCTCAAGCGCGTTCAGGGCAGCCTGGAGCGACTCGACGATCTCTGGCTGAGCGGGTTTAGCCGCTTTTGCCTGCTCCAGTTCCTGGGTTATCTGTTTGGCGTCGGGGGCTGTCGCTGCGTACGCCCCCATGCTGAGGCACCAGGCCATCAGTAGAACGATAATCGGGCGCACGTCAGCGATCCTTCTGTTGTTAGCCTTCGTCTTTTTTGTCGTCAACCAGCGGGCTGGCGTCGTGCTCGGCGTTAATCTCTTCCTGTGACAGCGGAGCAGGTTCTGCATCCGGCGTCACGAAGGTTTCGGTAGAGATTGCCAGCGGCTGGCCCAGCTTGGTGACCGACAGGCTTTCGAGCTGTTCAGCCAGCTTCACTTTGCCCGGCGCAAACAGGTTGATTACGGTAGAGCCCAGCTTGAAGCGCCCCATCTCCTGACCTTTCAGCAGGGCCACCGAGCCTTCCGCTTCACCGGCAGGCCAGGTCCAGCGTTTGATCACGCCTTCGCGCGGTGGGGTGATGGTGCCCGCCCAGACGGTTTCGATGCTGCCTACGATGGTCGCACCCACCAGAATCTGCGCCATAGGGCCAAATTCAGTATCGAACAGACAGATGACGCGCTCGTTGCGGGCAAACAGGTTCGGCACGTTCTGCGCTGTCAGGTGGTTTACGGAGAACAGGTCGCCCGGGACGTAAATCATTTCACGCAGGATACCGTTACACGGCATGTGCACGCGATGGTAGTCGCGCGGTGAAAGATAGGTGGTGGCAAAGGTACCGTTACGGAACAGATCCGCCATCAGGTAGTTACCCGCCAGCAGCGCTTCCAGACTGTAGTTATGGCCCTTCGCCTGCAGGATTTTGTCGTCTTCGATATTACCCAACTGGCTGATCACGCCGTCTGCCGGCATCACCAGGACGTTAGGGTCGGTGTTCAGCGGGCGCACTTCGTCACGCAGCGGGCGTACGAAGAACTCGTTGAAGGTGCGGTAGCTGGCGGTATCCGGCTTCTGCGCCTCTTTCATATCGACCTTGTAATATTTTACGAAAAGGTCGATGACCAGTTTGGTCAGCCAGCCCGCGCGTTTGCTTGCGCCCCAGCCCGCCAGGCGAGTGAGCCACAGTTTTGGCAGAATGTATTGAAGCGAAAGTTTAAATGCGTTTAACAAGGTAGCCTCCAGGCCATTGTTTTGTCGTTCCTGATCCGGCGTTAAGCCGCCGGAACCTGAAAAAAGGGGACGATTTTAGCGATGCTTAGCTTAGTTGTCAGTTATCAGAATCAGAAAAGTTTTTACGCGTTTTTACGTCTTCCATGCTCTCAAGAATGCGGTGGTAATTCTCGAAGCGGGTTTCCGCGATCTCGCCTTTCTCAACCGCTTCACGGATAGCGCAGCCTGGGTCGTTATCGTGCTTACAGTCGCGGTATTTACAGGCGCCTAAATAATCATGGAATTCGACAAATCCGTTAAAGATTTGTTCCGGCTCAAGGTGCCACAAACCGAACTCACGCACCCCCGGGGAGTCGATCACGTCGCCGCCGTGCGGGAAATGATACAGACGCGAGGCGGTGGTGGTGTGCTGGCCCAGGCCAGAGACGTTGGACACATCGTTGGTCAGGATCTCTTGCTGGAGGCCGAGCAGGTTGTTCAGCAGGCTCGATTTACCCACGCCGGACTGGCCCGCAAAGATGCTGATGCGGTCGGTCAGCGCCTCTTCCAGCGGTTTAAGGCCATCTTTGGTGTGGCTGGAGACCATCAGCACGCGGTAACCAATCTTGCGGTAGATATCCATCTGCTCATTCACGAAGGCCATGCCGTCGTCATCCAGCAGATCGATTTTGTTCAACACGATAATCGGTTCAACCTGCAGCGTTTCGCAGGCGACGAGGTATCGGTCGATAATGTTGAGCGAAAGTTCGGGCAAAATCGCCGATACGATAACAATCTGGTTAATGTTGGCGGCAATGGGTTTGACCCCGTCGTAGAAATCGGGACGGGTTAACACGGACGTGCGCTCATGAACCGCTTCAACGATACCTTTTACCGTAACGCCTTCCGCCGCCTCTTTACCCGGTCGCCAGACCACGCGATCGCCGGTAACCAGTGAACGGATGGTGCGACGGATATTGCAACGGTGGATATCCCCGTCGGCGGATTCGACATCGGCATGCATACCGAAACGGCTGATAACTACGCCTTCTGTCGCTTCACCAAACAGGTTGTCGTCATAATCCGGCTTCTCCGAAGTGGTTTTAAGACGGCGCTGGTGGTTGGCGTTTACGCGGCGCTGCTGCCCTTTGGAGAGTTTATTTTTACTCAATCGCGCTGGCTCCTGGTCGCCCGTAAGGGGCAAAACCTCTATGATACACTCTAATTAATACTAGTTAACCTGCTACTGCCGGTTATGCGAGAAGGGTGGAAAATAACATGAGCGCGGATGAAAACAACCTGATTTGGATCGATCTCGAAATGACCGGGCTGGATCCCGAGCGCGATCGCATCATTGAAATTGCAACGCTGGTGACGGACGCTAACCTGAATATCCTGGCTGAAGGGCCAACGATTGCGGTGCATCAGTCCGACGAGCAGCTGGCTTTGATGGATGAATGGAACGTGCGCACCCACACCGGCAGTGGCCTGGTAGAGCGCGTGAAGGCGAGCACGTTCGGCGATCGCGAGGCGGAGCTGGCGACGCTTGAGTTCCTGAAACAGTGGGTTCCGGCAGGCAAATCGCCTATCTGTGGGAATAGCATCGGCCAGGATCGCCGTTTCCTGTTTAAGTACATGCCGGAGCTGGAGTCATATTTCCACTACCGCTATCTGGATGTCAGCACCCTGAAAGAGCTGGCGCGTCGCTGGAAGCCTGAAATCCTCGACGGCTTTAAAAAGCAGGGGACTCACCAGGCGATGGACGATATCCGTGAGTCCGTGGCGGAGCTTTCCTACTACCGCGAAAACTTTATTAAGCTGTGATTTTGCGATCCGGCGCCTTGCGTGGCCGGGTTTTTGTCGTTAAATTGTTCAGCTTGCCGATTAATTAAGCATTTGAACTTAATTTCGAAAAAATCGCTTTAAGGGGGGTTGCAGCTAAAAGGATTTCTCGTATAATGCGCCTCCCGTAACGACAGAGAATTACACGTTACGACAGCAACAAAAGCAGTGCAGATTTGCGGGAATAGCTCAGTTGGTAGAGCACGACCTTGCCAAGGTCGGGGTCGCGAGTTCGAGTCTCGTTTCCCGCTCCAAATTCTTCTTCATCTCTAAAATATCCACAGCGAAAAGAGTCGTTGGGGACGTTTTCTATTGTCTCTGAAATACTCTTGTGAACAGAGTTATCCACAGAAACTACGCTTAACCGTAACAGGGTTAAAACTTAGCAGGGTGAATAATATCCTTGTAACGCGTTGTATTTAGTAAATAAATTTTCATTTCAAAATGTTATTGAGATCACTTGACCTCTTCTCCAGCCCAGATGGCGCTTGAGTTTGTAATTTTATTCACAGGCTGTGAATAGTTCAGGCATCCCGCGTAAGCCCTTTTTCAATCACCCGCACCAGACGCTGTTTCTTCGGTAGCTGCACCTCGATCGTGCAGGCATTACGCTTCTCTATTTGCTGCGCAATCGCCCATTCTATGTGTTCATCAAGAAGTGGGTGCTCACCTTTACGCTTTTCAAGCGCCCGAATATTCGCTTCATCCCACGGGGCATTACCCAGCGCGACGGCAACATTACGCAGCCAGCGCAGATGACCGATACGGCGAATGGCCGAACCTTCCGTCACTTTCAGGAACCAGGCTTCGGTCCAGGCGAATAACTCAACCAGCTGCGGCGCATGCAGCGCCTTACGCGGGCTGAAATCCTCTTCGTCCGTGAGCTGCGAATAGCGGTTCCACGGGCAGATCAGCTGGCAGTCGTCGCAGCCGTAGATGCGGTTGCCGATAAGCGGTCGAAATTCCTCTGGAATGGCCCCTTCCAGTTCGATAGTGAGGTAGGAGATGCAGCGGCGCGCATCAACGGTGTAAGGCTCGACGATGGCACCCGTCGGGCAGATGGTCATGCAGGCCACGCAGCGTCCGCAGCCTTCTTCTACCGGGCCGTCTACCGGCAGCGGTAAATCAATCAGCAGTTCACCCAGGAAGAAGAACGATCCGGCATCGCGGCTAAGGATAAGTGAGTGCTTACCTGTCCAGCCAAGCCCGGCTTTTTCGGCGATCGGGCGCTCAAGAATAGGCGCAGAATCGACAAAGGGTCTAAAATTCAGCGAAACACAGTGCTGCTGAATAGTTTCCCCGAGTTTTTTTAAACGGTTACGCAAGAGCTTATGGTAATCACGTCCCAGGGCGTACCGGCTGACGTAACCCAGAGAGGGATTTTTTAGCGTGCGCGCAAAGGCCGCGTTGGCGGGCAGATAATTCATGCGCACGCTGATGACGCGTAACGTGCCCGGCAAAAGCTCGTGAGGGCGGGCGCGCATCATGCCATGACGCGCCATCCACTCCATTTCGCCGTGGTATTGTTTGTCCAGCCAGGCCTGCAGTTTTGGCTCGCTGGCGGAAAGGTCGGTATCGGTAATGCCCACCTTCTGGAAGCCAAGCTCAGCACCCCACTGTTTTATTTTTTGCGCTAATTCATTGAGATCGAGGGGCTGTGACATGACGGACCATACGGTGAAGAAAAACCCCGCAAGTATACCACATTCCATCTGGCATGCGGATGACCTCCGGCGCGCCGAAAAAGAGGCCGCAGACAGCCTCGGGATTACCCTTTATGAACTGATGCTGCGCGCGGGTGAGGCGGCGTTTAACGTTGCCCGCAGCGCGTACCCTCATGCCGCCCACTGGCTGATTCTGTGCGGTCACGGCAATAACGGCGGCGACGGCTACGTTGTCGCCCGTTTGGCGGTTGCGGCAGGTATCCGCGTGACGTTGCTGGCCCTGGAGAGCGATAAACCGCTGCCGGAAGAGGCCAGCGCGGCCCGGGAGGCGTGGCTTAACGCAGGCGGTGTGATTCATGCGCCTGATATCGTCTGGCCGGAAGAGGTGGATCTGATTGTTGATGGTCTGCTGGGTACCGGGCTACGCAGTGCGCCTCGCGAGAACATTGCCGCCCTTATTGAACACGCTAACGGACATTCCGCGCCGGTCGTTGCCCTGGATATTCCCTCAGGCCTGATCGCACAAACCGGCGCGACGCCGGGAGCGGTGATTCAGGCTGCACATACGGTAACCTTCATCGCCCTCAAGCCGGGGCTACTGACCGGTAAAGCACGAGACGTTGTTGGCGTGCTGCACCACCATGCGCTGGGGCTGGAGAGCTGGCTGTCCGGGCAGGAAACGCACCTCGCGCGTTTTGATGCTTCGCAGCTTGCGGCGTGGCTCCCGCCGCGCCGGCAGACGTCCCATAAGGGCGATCACGGCAGGCTGGTGATTATTGGCGGCGATCATGGTACGGCAGGTGCAATTCGCATGACCGGCGAAGCGGCCCTGCGCTGCGGTGCCGGATTAGTGCGAGTACTCACTCGCATTGAGAATATTGCGCCGATCGTTACGGCCCGACCGGAGCTGATGGTCCATGAGCTTACGCCTCAGTCGCTTGAAGAAAGCCTGGAATGGGCGGACGTGGTGGCGATCGGCCCCGGGCTCGGGCAGCAGGCATGGGGTAAACAGGCCCTGCAAAAGGTCGAGAATTTTCGTAAACCGATGCTGTGGGATGCCGACGCGCTTAACCTTCTGGCAATAAACCCCGATAAGCGTCACAATCGCATTCTGACGCCACACCCCGGCGAAGCCGCGCGCCTGCTTAACTGCAGCGTGGCAGAAATTGAAAGCGATCGCTTACTTTCTGCTCAGCGTCTGGTAAAACGTTACGGAGGTGTTGCTGTTTTGAAAGGGGCTGGAACCGTTGTCGCCAGTGACGAGACGCAGGGCATTATTGATGCCGGAAATGCGGGCATGGCAAGCGGCGGCATGGGCGATGTGCTTTCCGGCATCATTGGCGCATTGCTTGGACAGAAACTTCCCCTTTATGATGCAGCCTGCGCGGGCTGCGTAGCCCACGGTGTCGCGGCAGATAAACTGGCCGCGCGTTACGGTACACGCGGCATGCTGGCCACCGATCTTTTTTGCACGCTGCGGCGTGTTGTTAACCCGGATGTGATTGACGTAGAAAATGACTAATCGAGCGATTCCTTTACCTGATGAACAAGCCACTTTAGAACTCGGCAAGCGCGTGGCGCAGGCCTGTCAGGGGGCAACCGTCATTTATCTGTATGGTGATTTAGGTGCGGGTAAAACCACCTTCAGCCGGGGTTTTTTGCAGGCGTTAGGGCATAACGGGAATGTGAAAAGCCCAACCTACACGCTGGTAGAACCGTACACCCTTGAAAATCTCATGGTGTATCACTTCGATTTATACCGCCTTGCGGATCCTGAGGAGCTGGAATTTATGGGGATCCGTGATTATTTTGCCAACGACGCCATTTGCCTGGTGGAGTGGCCGCAACAAGGTGCGGGTGTGCTGCCTGACCCGGATGTCGAAATTCACTTAGATTACCAGGCACAAGGGCGTGAGGCGCGCATCAGTGCTGTTTCCTCATCAGGCAGTTCCTTACTGGCGCGACTGGCCGGTTAAGCGTAGGGATGACGGGATGATAAATCGCGTTAAAGGTTGGTTGTTGGCTGCCACCGTGCTGCTGTGCGCGCAGGCCGGGGCGGCAAACCTCTCAGATATTCAGGTATCAAACGGCGAAAGCCAGGCCCGGATCACGTTCAGTTTTATGGGCGACCCTGAATATGCGTTCTCACAGCCAGACAGCCACAGCGTGGCGCTGGATATCAAACAAACAGGCGTGATCCAGGGGCTACCGCTGCGGTTCAGCGGTAACAATCTGGTGAAAAGTATCCGTTCGGGAACGCCGCAGGATAGCCAGTCGTTACGCCTGGTGGTTGATCTGACCGAAAAGGGCAAAACGAAGGCGGTGAAGCAGCAAAACGGGGCGAACTATACGGTGGTGTTTACCATCAATGCCGACGCGCCGCCACCGCCTCCACCGCCGCCGGTCGTAGCGAAGCGCGTGGAAGAACCGGTGTATACGCGGCGTCCTTCTGAACCTGCGCGTAATCCGTTTAAATCGCAGAACGATCGCATTACTGCGGCAACCAGCAGCAATACGGTGACGCGTCCGGCGGCCAGCGCGCGACGCGCGACGGTCAGCGGTGACAAAGTGATTATCGCCATTGATGCGGGCCACGGCGGGGAAGACCCGGGGGCGATTGGCCCTGGCGGCACGCGAGAAAAAAACGTGACTATCGCGATCGCGCGGAAACTGCGTTCGCTGCTCAATGACGACCCGATGTTTAAAGGCGTGTTGACCCGCGACGGGGATTACTTTATCTCCGTAATGGGACGCTCGGACGTGGCGCGTAAGCAAAACGCGAACTTCCTGGTCTCTATTCATGCGGACGCCGCACCGAATCGTAGCGCGACCGGCGCCTCGGTTTGGGTGCTGTCGAACCGTCGCGCTAACAGCGAAATGGCCAACTGGCTGGAAGAACATGAGAAACAGTCTGAACTGTTAGGCGGCGCGGGCGACGTGCTGGCGAACAGCCAGTCCGATCCGTACCTCAGCCAGGCGGTGCTGGATTTACAGTTCGGTCATTCGCAGCGCGTCGGGTATGATGTCGCCACTAACGTATTGAACCAGCTGCAAAGCGTTGGCGTGCTGCATAAGCGCCGTCCGGAACATGCCAGCCTCGGCGTTCTGCGCTCCCCGGATATTCCGTCCATCCTTGTAGAGACGGGCTTTATCAGTAACAACGGTGAAGAGCGTCTGTTGGGAAGCGACAGTTACCAGCAGCAAATTGCCGAAGCGATTTATAACGGTTTACGTAAATATTTTGAGGCGCATCCTCTGCAGTCTGCGCCGCAGAGCGGCTCAGCACAGACGGCCAGCGCAGCGCTGCCGGGTGAGATGACCGCGACCAACTAAGGAGCATTCATGCCGATTCAGGTTCTACCGCCGCAGCTCGCGAACCAAATCGCCGCCGGTGAGGTGGTGGAACGCCCTGCGTCGGTGGTGAAGGAGCTGGTGGAAAACAGCCTCGATGCGGGCGCAACCCGCATCGATATTGATATCGAACGCGGTGGCGCGAAGCTTATCCGCATTCGCGACAACGGCTGTGGCATTAAAAAAGAGGAGCTGGCGCTGGCGCTGGCTCGTCACGCCACCAGTAAAATCGCCTCTCTGGACGATCTGGAAGCGATTATTAGCCTCGGTTTTCGCGGCGAAGCGCTGGCCAGTATTAGCTCCGTTTCGCGCTTAACGCTGACCTCCCGTACCGCTGAACAGCAGGAAGCCTGGCAGGCTTACGCCGAAGGGCGCGATATGGATGTGACGGTCAAACCCGCGGCGCACCCTGTCGGCACGACGCTGGAAGTCCTGGATCTGTTCTACAACACCCCCGCCCGACGCAAGTTTATGCGTACCGAGAAGACCGAGTTCGGCCATATCGACGAGATCATTCGCCGTATTGCGCTCGCCCGATTCGATGTCGCCATCAACCTCAGCCATAACGGTAAGGTGATGCGCCAGTACCGCGCGGTGGCGGAAGGTGGACAGAAAGAGCGTCGCCTGGGCGCTATCTGCGGGACGCCGTTTCTGGAACAGGCTCTGGCCATTGAGTGGCAGCACGGCGATCTGGCTTTACGCGGCTGGGTTGCCGATCCAAACGCGAGCAGTGCTGCGTTCTCTGAAATTCAGTATTGCTACGTGAACGGGCGCATGATGCGCGATCGTCTCATCAATCACGCGATTCGCCAGGCCTGCGAAGACAAACTCGGGGCCGATCAGCAGCCAGCTTTCGTCCTTTATCTGGAAATCGACCCCCATCAGGTGGATGTAAACGTTCATCCTGCCAAGCATGAGGTGCGTTTCCACCAGTCGCGTCTGGTTCACGACTTCATTTATCAGGGCGTGGCCGCCGTGTTGCAGCAGCAGGCAGCGCCAACGCTGCCGCTGGAGAACGACGCCCCTGCGCCGCGTCCGCTGCCTGAAAACCGTGTAGCGGCAGGGCGCAACCATTTTGCTGAGCCTGCCGTCGCGCGTGAACCGGAAGCTCCGCGTTTCTCCCCGACCGGGAGCGCACCGCGTCCAACGGGCGCGAACTACCCGAATGCCCAGCCGGGCTATCAGAAGCAGCAGGGAGCGTTGTACCGCAAGCTGCTGGAAACGCCCGCCGTGGAGCGTAAAGAGCACATTCCGCCCGCTCAGCCTTCTCTGGACGGCCATAGCCAGAGTTTTGGCCGGGTGCTGACGATTATCGCGCCGGATATGGCGCTGCTTGAGCGTGACGGCAAACTGATGCTTCTGGCCCTGCCGGTCGCCGAACGCTGGCTCAAGCAGGTGCAGCTTACGCCAGGCGAAAATGCAGCCTGCGCGCAGCCGTTATTAATTCCGGTTCGCCTGAAAATATCCCCTGATGAAACGAGGGTATTGCAGCGCGCAGAGCCGCAGCTGGCGCAAATGGGTATTGAAACTGTGCTCGAACCACAACATGTGACAATTCGTGCAGTGCCTTTACCCTTACGCCAACAAAATTTACAAAACTTGATTCCTGAACTGATAGGCTACCTGGCGCAGCAAACGTCGTTTGATGCCGCCAACACCGCGCAGTGGATCGCCCGCCATCTGGCAAGCGAACACGCGCCGTGGAGTATGGCGCAGGCCATTAGCGTGCTGGCGGAGGTAGAACGCCTCTGTCCGCATCTGGTGAAAACGCCGCCGGGTGGGTTATTACAACCTGTTGATTTACAAACGGCGATGAACGCCCTGAAACATGATTGACGCAAGTAAGGCGAGCCTGCCTAAGGCAATTTTTTTAATGGGCCCAACGGCCTCCGGCAAAACGGCGCTAGCCATTGAGTTGCGTAAAGTTTTGCCTGTAGAGTTGATTAGCGTCGACTCCGCCCTCATCTACCGGGGGATGGACATCGGCACGGCGAAGCCTGACGCAGAAGAGTTGCGTGCGGCGCCGCACCGTTTGCTCGATATTCTCGACCCGGCTCAGGCCTATTCCGCAGCGGATTTCCGCCGGGATGCCTTAGCCGAGATGGCCGAGATAACGGCGGCGGGACGTATACCGCTGTTGGTTGGCGGAACCATGCTCTATTTCAAGGCGTTGCTGGAAGGGTTGTCACCTCTGCCATCCGCGGATCCGGAAATAAGAGCGAAAATTGAGCAGCAGGCGGCAGAGCAAGGTTGGGACGTTTTGCATCAGCAACTGGCGGAGATTGACCCGGTTGCTGCAGCACGGATCCATCCAAATGATCCGCAAAGGCTTTCCCGGGCACTGGAAGTTTTTTTCATTTCGGGTAAAACTTTAACGGAACTGACGCAAACGTCAGGAGACGCTCTGCCGTATCAGGTGCATCAGTTCGCCATCGCCCCGGCGAGCCGTGAACTGCTCCATCAGCGAATTGAGCAGCGTTTTCATCAGATGTTAGCTTCAGATTTTGAAGCAGAAGTGCGGGCGCTATTTGCCCGTGGAGATTTGCATACGGACATGCCTTCCATTCGTTGTGTGGGATACCGCCAGATGTGGTCGTATCTTGAAGGTGAGATTTCATACGATGAAATGGTTTATAGAGGTGTTTGCGCCACGAGACAGCTAGCGAAGCGCCAGATCACCTGGTTGCGCGGTTGGGAGGGGGTTCACTGGTTAGACAGTGAAAAACCGCAACAGGCGTTAAACGAAGTGATTGAGGTTGTTGGTGATATCGCTCACTGAATGTGTACAATTGAGACGTATCGTGCGCAATTTTTCAGAATCGCAAGGTTCTAAGTACAAAACAAGCATATAAGGAAAAGATAGAATGGCTAAGGGGCAATCTTTACAAGATCCGTTCCTGAACGCATTGCGTCGGGAACGTGTTCCAGTTTCTATTTATTTGGTGAATGGTATTAAGCTGCAAGGTCAGATTGAGTCTTTCGATCAGTTTGTGATTCTGTTGAAAAACACGGTCAGTCAGATGGTCTACAAGCACGCTATTTCTACTGTTGTTCCGTCCCGTCCGGTATCTCATCACAGCAATAACGCTGGCGGCGGCACTGGTAGTAACTACCATCATGGCAGCAGCGCGCAGGGTTCTTCAACGCCGGCGCAGGACAGCGACGAGACCGAATAAGGTTTCGCACTGTTATCCACACGGGGAGCCAGGGATCCTGCGTTCCCCGCTGATCTTTTTAGAGAGGTTTACGCTTGTTTGACCGTTATGATGCCGGTGAGCAGGCGGTGCTGGTACACATCTATTTTTCGCAAGACAAAGATATGGAAGACCTCCAGGAGTTTGAATCTCTGGTCTCTTCCGCCGGTGTCGAAGCAATGCAGGTGATTACCGGTAGCCGTAAAGCGCCGCACCCAAAGTATTTTGTTGGTGAAGGTAAAGCAGTCGAAATTGCGGATGCCGTAAAAGCAACCGGCGCGTCAGTCGTGTTGTTTGATCATGCGCTGTCTCCAGCCCAGGAGCGCAACCTGGAAGCCCTTTGCGAATGCCGTGTTATCGATCGCACGGGTTTGATTTTAGATATTTTTGCTCAGCGTGCACGTACCCACGAAGGGAAACTGCAGGTTGAGCTGGCGCAGCTGCGCCATCTGGCAACGCGTCTGGTGCGTGGCTGGACACACCTTGAAAGACAAAAAGGCGGGATTGGTTTGCGCGGCCCGGGTGAAACCCAGCTCGAAACCGACCGTCGTTTGCTGCGTGGCCGAATTACCCAGATCCTTTCACGTCTGGAACGTGTAGAGAAACAGCGCGAACAGGGGCGTCGGGCGCGAACCAAAGCCGACATCCCAACGGTGTCGCTGGTGGGCTATACCAACGCCGGTAAATCCACCCTGTTTAACCAGATAACCGAGGCCCAGGTGTATGCCGCAGACCAGCTGTTTGCGACCCTGGACCCTACGCTGCGCCGTATTGACGTTGCAGACGTCGGTGAAACGGTGCTGGCGGATACCGTAGGGTTTATCCGCCACCTGCCGCATGACCTGGTGGCGGCGTTTAAAGCCACCCTGCAGGAGACGCGACAGGCGACTCTGCTGCTGCACGTGATTGATGCGGCAGACGTGCGCGTGCAGGAGAACATCGACGCGGTCAACGTGGTGCTCGAAGAGATCGACGCCCACGAGATCCCAACGCTGTTGGTCATGAACAAGATCGATATGCTGGACGATTTCGAACCGCGTATCGACAGAGATGAAGAAAACAAACCGATTCGGGTCTGGCTTTCTGCCCAGACCGGTATTGGTGTGCCACTGCTTTTCCAGGCTTTGACAGAACGTCTTTCCGGTGAGGTAGCTCAGCACACGCTGCGACTGCCGCCACAGGAAGGCAGGCTGCGCAGCCGGTTTTATCAGCTTCAGGCGATAGAAAAAGAGTGGATGGAGGATGACGGCAGCGTGGGGATGCAGGTGCGTATGCCGATCGTTGACTGGCGTCGCCTCTGTAAACAAGAACCTGCCCTGGTCGACTATATCGTCTGATCAGAAAGGGGATGCCTGAATAATTCGCCCTTGCATAACAAATATGGAGCATATACATGGCGTGGAATCAGCCCGGTAATAACGGACAAGACCGCGACCCGTGGGGAAGCAGCAAACCTGGCGGCAACTCTGAGGGAAATGGCAACAAAGGTGGTCGCGAGCAGGGGCCGCCGGATCTGGATGATATCTTCCGCAAACTGAGCAAGAAGCTTGGTGGCCTTGGCGGAGGAAAAGGTTCTGGCTCGGGTGGCAATTCCACTCAGAGCTCGCGCCCGCCAATGGGTGGCCGCGTAGTGGGCATCGTGGCCGCTGCGGTAGTCATCATCTGGGCAGCCAGCGGGTTCTACACCATTAAAGAAGCAGAACGCGGCGTAGTCACCCGTTTCGGTAAGTTCAGCCATCTGGTTGAGCCGGGTCTGAACTGGAAGCCGACCTTCATTGACGATGTGACCGCGGTAAACGTGGAATCTGTCCGTGAACTGGCCGCCTCTGGCGTGATGCTGACCTCTGACGAAAACGTGGTGCGCGTTGAGATGAACGTGCAGTACCGCGTGACCGATCCTGAGCGTTATCTGTTTAGCGTGACCAGCGCCGATGACAGCCTGCGTCAGGCGACCGACAGCGCCCTGCGTGGCGTGATCGGTAAATACACCATGGACCGTATTCTGACCGAAGGTCGTACCGTTATTCGTAGCGATACCCAGCGCGAGCTGGAAGAGACCATTCGTCCGTACAACATGGGTATTACCCTGCTGGACGTTAACTTCCAGGCTGCACGTCCGCCGGAAGAGGTGAAAGCCGCATTTGACGATGCGATTGCTGCCCGTGAAAACGAACAGCAGTACATCCGTGAAGCAGAAGCGTACACCAACGAAGTTCAGCCACGCGCTAACGGTCAGGCGCAGCGTATTCTGGAAGAAGCGCGCGCGTATAAGACGCAGACCATCCTGGAAGCTCAGGGTGAAGTGGCCCGCTTCGCGAAGATCCTGCCGGAATATAAAGCTGCACCGGAAATTACCCGTGAGCGTCTCTATATCGAGACCATGGAAAAAGTGCTGAGCCACACCCGCAAAGTGTTGGTTAACGACAATAAAGGCGGGAACCTGATGGTTCTGCCGCTGGATCAGATGCTGAAAGGCAGTTCTGCGCCAGCAGCGAAAGGCGACACCAGCGGCGCGAACAACCTGCTGCGTCTGCCGCCAGCCTCATCAGGCAGCGCCAGCACGAACACAACGCCTTCTTCGAACGATGGTGACATTATGGACCAACGCCGTGCTAACGCGCAGCGTAACGACTACCAGCGTCAGGGGGAATAAGGATGCGTAAGTCAGTTATTGCGATCATCGTCATCGTACTGGTCGCGCTTTATACCTCGATCTTTGTGGTGAAAGAAGGCGAGCGTGGGATTAAGTTCCAGTTCAGCAGCGTCGTGCGTGACGGCGACAAACGCCCGGTGATTTACGAGCCGGGTCTGCACTTCAAGGTGCCGTTTATTCAGTCCGTGAAAACGCTTGATGCGCGTATCCAGACCATGGATAACCAGGCCGACCGTTTCGTGACCAAAGAGAAGAAAGACCTGATCGTTGATTCCTATATCAAATGGCGCATCAGCGATTTCAGCCGTTACTTCCTGGCAACGGGCGGCGGTGACGTTTCTCAGGCAGAAGTGCTGCTGAAACGTAAGTTCTCTGACCGCCTGCGTTCCGAGATTGGTCGTCTGGATGTGAAAGACATCGTGACCGACTCCCGTGGTCGTCTGACCCTGGAAGTTCGCGATGCGCTGAACTCCGGTACAGCGGGCACTGAAGACGAAGTTTCAACGCCGGCAGCAGATGATGCGATTGCCAAAGCGGCTGAACGCGTTCAGGCGGAGACCAACGGTAAAGTGCCGGTGATCAACCCGAACAGTATGGCTGCGCTGGGTATCGAAGTCGTTGACGTGCGTATTAAGCAGATCAACCTGCCAGTAGAAGTGTCCGAGGCGATTTACAACCGTATGCGCGCCGAGCGTGAAGCGGTAGCCCGTCGTCACCGTTCACAGGGCCAGGAAGAGGCTGAGAAGCTGCGTGCTGCAGCGGACTACGAAGTCACCAAGACGCTGGCGGAATCTGAGCGCCAGGGCCGTATCCTGCGCGGTGAAGGCGATGCCGAAGCGGCGAAGCTGTTCGCGGATGCCTTCAGCCAGGATCCTGACTTCTACGCCTTTATCCGTAGCCTGCGCGCTTACGAGAATAGCTTCCAGAGCAACCAGGATGTGATGGTGCTCAGCCCGGACAGCGATTTCTTCCGTTATATGAAGACGCCGACTAACGCAACGCGATAAACTCAGGCCCGTTTGAGTATTCAAACCACCGCTCCCAACGGAGCGGTGGTTTTCTTTTATAAGGAATAAAAATGAATTCAACGATCTGGCTCGCACTGGCTTTGGTCCTTGTGCTGGAAGGTCTTGGACCGATGCTTTATCCGCGTGCCTGGCGCCGAATGATCGCCACGATGAGTCAGCTGCCGGATAATATTTTGCGTCGTTTTGGCGGCGGTCTTGTGGTTGCGGGCATCGTGATCTACTACATGTTGAGGAAAACGATTGGCTGATCAAAAAGTAGGCGCAATCGGCGTATTTTGAGGTCAAAAAGTGCTGTATATCTGAAAAAGCGATGGTAGAATCCATTTTTAAGCAAACGGTGATTTTGAAAAAAATGGGTAACAACGTCGTCGTACTGGGCACCCAATGGGGTGACGAAGGTAAAGGGAAGATTGTTGATCTTCTGACTGAACGGGCTAAATATGTTGTACGCTACCAGGGCGGTCACAACGCAGGCCATACTCTCGTAATCAACGGTGAAAAAACCGTCCTCCATCTTATTCCATCAGGCATTCTTCGTGATAACGTCACCAGCATCATCGGTAACGGCGTTGTGCTGTCTCCTGCTGCGCTGATGAAAGAGATGAAAGGTCTGGAAGACCGTGGTATCCCTGTTCGTGAGCGTCTGCTGCTCTCCGAAGCCTGCCCGCTGATCCTGGATTATCACGTGGCGCTGGACGTAGCGCGTGAGAAAGCGCGCGGCGCGAAAGCGATCGGCACCACCGGTCGTGGTATCGGTCCGGCTTACGAAGATAAAGTTGCACGTCGCGGTCTGCGCGTGGGCGACCTCTTCGACAAAGCAACCTTCGCTGAAAAACTGAAAGAAGTGATGGAATATCACAACTTCCAGCTGGTGAACTTCTACAAAGCTGACGCTGTTGACTACCAGAAAGTGCTGGATGACGTCATGGCGATCGCTGACATTCTGACCGGTATGGTTGTTGACGTATCCGATCTGCTGGACCAGGCGCGCAAGCGTGGCGATTTCGTCATGTTCGAAGGTGCGCAGGGTACGCTGCTGGACATCGACCACGGTACCTATCCGTACGTAACGTCCTCTAACACCACTGCAGGTGGCGTGGCGACCGGCTCTGGCCTGGGTCCACGTTATGTGGATTACGTACTGGGCATCATCAAAGCGTACTCCACTCGCGTGGGTGCGGGTCCATTCCCGACCGAGCTGTTTGATGAAACCGGCGAGTTCCTGTGCAAGCAGGGTAACGAGTTTGGCGCGACCACCGGTCGTCGTCGTCGTACCGGCTGGCTGGATGCGGTTGCAGTGCGTCGTGCGGTGCAGATCAACTCCCTGTCTGGCTTCTGCCTGACCAAGCTGGACGTACTGGACGGCCTGAAAGAAGTGAAAATCTGCGTAGGCTACCGTATGCCAGATGGCCGCGAAGTGACCACCACTCCGCTGGCTGCTGACGACTGGGAAGGCATTGAGCCAATCTACGAAACCATGCCGGGCTGGTCTGAGACCACTTTCGGTGTGAAAGAGCGTAGCGGCCTGCCGCAGGCGGCGCTGGATTACATCAAGCGTATTGAAGAACTGACCGAAGTGCCGATCGATATTATTTCTACCGGCCCGGATCGTACTGAAACGATGATCCTGCGCGACCCGTTCGACGCATAATCTTCGTGACTGCTGGCCTGCGGGGAGACCCGTAGGCCGGATAAGCGTAGCGCCATCCGGCGACCGCTCCTGGATCTCCGCTTTTTCGCCCCGTCTGTCAAATAAATTAGCCGCTAACTATCTGGCTGGTTTATCATCATTAATGAATATCTCTGCGGTTTGACCGCGTTTTCCCTTTTTCCTGAGGTTGATGTGCAGTTAACAAGTTTCACCGATTACGGCTTACGTGCGCTGATTTACATGGCGTCGTTACCCGAGGGGAAGATGACCAGTATCTCTGAAGTGACAGAGGTCTACGGCGTATCCCGTAATCATATGGTCAAAATAATCAATCAACTTAGTCGTGCCGGATACGTTGCTGCCGTCCGCGGGAAGAATGGTGGGATCCGTCTCGGTAAACCGGCACAGAGTATTCGTGTGGGCGATGTGGTACGTGAACTGGAGCCGCTGTCTCTGGTGAACTGCAGCAGCGAGTTCTGCCACATCACGCCCGCTTGCCGCCTGAAAAAGGCGCTTTCAAAGGCCGTGCAAAGTTTTCTCATGGAACTGGATAACTACACGCTGGCCGATTTGGTTGAAGAGAATCAACCGCTTTATAAATTATTGCTGGTGGAATGAAGAAAATTTCCACCGGAGCTGACAACGGAGGAACCGACATGTCACATGATCCTTTCCAGGAACGCGAAGCCGAAAAATACGCGAATCCTATTCCCAGCCGCGAGTTCATCATTGAACACTTAACAAAACGCGAAAAACCCGCCAATCGTGAAGAACTTGCCGTTGAATTAAACATTGAAGGTGAAGAGCAAATTGAAGCCCTTCGCCGCCGCCTGCGCGCGATGGAGCGTGACGGGCAGCTGGTCTTTACCCGCCGCCAGTGCTACGCGCTGCCAGAACGCCTCGATCTGCTGAAAGGGACCGTCATTGGTCACCGCGATGGCTTCGGCTTCCTGCGCGTGGAAGGCCGTAAGGACGATCTGTACCTCTCATCTGAACAGATGAAAATGTGCATCCACGGCGACCAGATCCTGGCGCAGCCGCTGGGCGCTGACCGTAAAGGCCGCCGCGAAGCGCGCGTGGTACGCGTTCTGGTGCCAAAAACCAGCCAGATCGTCGGCCGCTACTTTACCGACGCGGGCGTGGGCTTCGTGGTGCCGGACGACAGCCGTCTGAGCTTCGACATTCTGATCCCACCTGAAGAGGTGATGGGCGCCCGCATGGGCTTTGTGGTGGTGGTGGAACTCACCCAGCGCCCAACCCGTCGCACCAAAGCGGTAGGTAAAATCGTCGAAGTACTGGGCGATAACATGGGCACCACGATGGCCGTTGATATGGCATTGCGTACCCATGAAATTCCGTACATCTGGCCGAAAGCGGTTGAAGATCAGATCGAAAGCCTGCGCGAAGAAGTGCCGGAAGAGTCCAAAGTGGGCCGCGTGGATCTGCGCTCCCTGCCGCTGGTCACTATCGACGGCGAAGACGCCCGCGACTTTGATGACGCCGTCTACTGCGAGAAAAAACGCGGTGGTGGCTGGCGCCTGTGGGTCGCTATCGCTGACGTAAGCTATTACGTCCGTCCGCACACCCCGCTGGATAACGAAGCCCGCAGCCGCGGTACCTCGGTCTACTTCCCGTCCCAGGTCGTGCCGATGCTGCCGGAAGTGCTGTCTAACGGCCTGTGCTCCCTGAACCCGCAGGTTGACCGCCTCTGTATGGTTTGCGAGATGACCATCTCCACCAAAGGGCGCTTAACCGGCTACAAGTTCTACGAAGCGGTGATGAGCTCGCACGCGCGTCTGACCTATACCAAGGTCTGGCATATGCTGCAGGGCGACCAGGATCTGCGCGAACAGTACGCGCCGCTGGTCAAACATATCGAAGAGCTGCATAACCTCTACAAAACGCTGGATCAGGCGCGCGAAGAGCGCGGCGGGATCTCGTTTGAGAGTGAAGAGGCGAAATTCATTTTCAACGCCGAACGCCGCATTGAGCGTATCGAGCAGACCCAGCGTAACGACGCGCACAAGCTGATCGAAGAGTGTATGATCCTGGCGAATATCTCGGCGGCACGTTTCGTCGAGAAAGCCAAAGAGCCAGCGCTGTTCCGTATTCACGATAAGCCGACCACGGAAGCCATTACGTCGTTCCGCTCCGTGCTGGCTGAACTGGGTCTGGAACTGCCCGGAGGCAACAAGCCAGAGCCGCGCGATTACGCCGAGCTGCTGGAATCCATTAGCGATCGTCCGGATGCAGAAATGCTGCAGACGATGCTGCTGCGCTCTATGAAGCAGGCGATTTACGATCCGGAAAACCGCGGCCACTTCGGCCTGGCGCTGCAGTCTTACGCCCACTTTACGTCGCCGATCCGTCGTTATCCTGACCTCTCTCTGCACCGTGCGATCAAGTATCTGCTGGCGCAGGAGCAGGGCCATAAAGGGAACACCACCGAAACCGGTGGCTACCATTATTCGATGGAAGAGATGCTGCAGCTGGGTCAGCACTGCTCCATGGCCGAACGTCGTGCCGATGAAGCAACACGTGACGTGGCGGACTGGCTGAAGTGTGACTTTATGCTCGATCAGGTCGGTAACGTCTTTAAAGGCGTGATTGCCAGCGTGACCGGCTTTGGTTTCTTCGTTCGTCTGGACGAGCTGTTCATCGACGGTCTGGTGCACGTCTCCAGCCTGGATAACGACTACTACCGCTTCGACCAGGTCGGCCAGCGCCTGATTGGCGAGTCTGGCGGCCAGACCTATCGTCTGGGCGACCGTGTGGAAGTGAAGGTCGAAGCCGTGAATATGGACGACCGTAAGATCGACTTCAGCCTGATCTCCAGCGAGCGCGCGCCGCGTAACGTCGGTAAAACCGAGCGTGAAAGGGCGAAAAAAACCGGTAACGGTAAACCGGGCGGCGGTAAACGTCGTCAGGCGGGCAAGAAGGTAAACTTCGAGCCGGACAGCGCGTTCCGCGGCGAGAAGAAACAGAAGCCGAAGGCGGCGAAGAAAGAAGCTCGTTCAGCGAAAAAACCTTCCGCGAAAACGCAGAAAATCGCTGCCGCCACCAAAGCGAAGCGCGCGGCCAAGAAAAAGCAGGCGGAGTAAATTCTCCCCTCAACCTGACCCTCTCCCCAGCGGGGGGAGGGGAAATACTTATTACGAGAACCATCAATGAGTGAAATGATTTACGGCATCCACGCGGTGCAGGCCCTTCTCGAGCGCGCACCGGAGCGTTTTCAGGAAGTGTTTATTCTGAAAGGGCGTGAAGATAAGCGTCTGATGCCGCTGATCCACGCCCTGGAAGCGCAGGGCGTGGTGATCCAGCTGGCGAATCGCCAGTTCCTGGATGAGAAAAGCGAAGGCGCGGTCCACCAGGGGATCATTGCCCGCGTGAAGCCGGGTCGTCAGTATCAGGAAAACGATCTGCCGGATCTGATTGCCGAGCTGGATAACCCGTTCTTCCTGATCCTCGACGGCGTTACCGATCCGCACAACCTCGGCGCGTGCCTGCGCAGCGCCGATGCTGCGGGCGTGCATGCGGTGATCGTGCCGAAAGATCGCTCCGCGCAGCTGAACGCGACGGCGAAGAAGGTGGCCTGCGGCGCGGCGGAAAACGTTCCGCTGATCCGCGTGACTAACCTGGCGCGCACTATGCGTCTGCTGCAGGAAGAGAATATCTGGATCGTCGGTACCGCCGGTGAAGCGGATCATACTCTGTACCAGAGCAAAATGACCGGCCGTCTGGCGCTGGTGATGGGTGCGGAAGGCGAAGGCATGCGTCGTCTCACCCGCGAGCACTGCGACGAGCTGATCAGCATCCCGATGGCGGGCAGCGTGTCGTCCCTGAACGTTTCCGTTGCGACGGGCATCTGCCTGTTTGAAGCGGTGCGTCAGCGCGGAGAATAAACAGCAAGGCCGTCCACAGGACGGCCTTTTGTGTTTTCTCCCTCTCCCCGTTGGAGAGGGGCGGGGTGAGGGCACCTGACGGTGACAACCTCACTCCTCCAGTGACCGCAAATGGTCGTCCTTCCTCAGCGTCATCAGCGCGAAAATACTCACTACCGCCGTCGCCATCACGTAATACGCCGGAATATCCAGGTTGCCCGTCTGCTTAATCAGCCCGGTAATAATTAACCCTGCGCATCCCGAGAAAATCGCGTTCGACAACGAGTAGGCCAGCCCCAGCCCCGTATAGCGCACGCGCGTCGGGAACATCTCAGACAGCATCGCCGGGCCCGGACCCGCCAGCATGCCCACCAGACCGCCCGCAATCAGTACCACAACAGCCTTCACCGCCAGCGTGCTCGACTCCTCCTGCAGGATTTTCAGCAGCGGAAGGGCGAGGATCAGCAGCAGCGCGGTGGCGATAATCATCACCGTGCGGCGTCCGATCCGGTCACTCAGGATCCCCGACGGAATGATGGTCAGCGCAAAACCAATATTCGAAATCACCGCTATCAACAGCGCCTGGTTGAACCCGGTGTGCAGCGCCGACTGAAGATAGGTCGGCATAATCACCAGGTAGGTATACCCCGCCGCAGACCAGACCATGACGCGCCCAATTCCCATCACGATGGCCCGGAGCGTGGCGGCAGTATCCGCCTGAGCGACAGCCGGTTTATCCTGCTGCTGCACAAAGCTGGGCGTCTCCTCCATGCTGACGCGAAGCCACAGCGCAACGACGCCCATGGGCAGCGCCAGGAAGAACGGAATGCGCCAGCCCCAGTCGTGCAATGCCTCTGGCGTGAGAAGGGTGGAGAGCAGCGCCACGATGCCTGCGCCCGCCAGCAGCCCCAGCGCCACGGTAAAGGACTGCCACGCGCCATAGAGCCCACGCTTGCCGCGCGGGGCGAACTCCGTCATCAGCGAGACCGCGCCGCCGTACTCGCCGCCCGCGAACAGCCCCTGCAGGATGCGCAGCAGCGTAATAATCAGCGGCGCGGCAATCCCGATGCTGGCGTAGACCGGCACAACGCCGATGGCGGCGGTAGCGAGCGTCATCAGCACCAGCACGATGATGAGCGTCGGCTTACGGCCAATCCGGTCGCCGATGCGGCCAAACACCACCGCACCCAGCGGGCGGAAGAAGAAGGCGATGGCAAACGAGGCGTAGGTGAGGATCAGGCTGGTCAGCCCCGCCTCTCCTTCAAGCTGGAAGAAGTTTTTCGCAATGACGGTCGCCAGAAAACCGTAGACCGCAAACTCATACCACTCGATAAAGTTACCAATGGAGCCTGCAATTAATGCTCGCTTGTGCGCGTCCGGTTGCATAACGATCCTCACTTAAGGTGTAAGAATAAATTATTCAACAAAAGCGGAGTCATGAAATAGTTTATTCTTATGTTCTGTGAGCTATTTCACGAATGATATCAGCGGGATCGTGAACGTGTGACTCCCCTCCCATGCAGCGTGCGCGCGGTCTGTCCATACTTATCGTCATTGCCACTGAAGGAGGGAGACAGCATGCACTGGCAGACCCATACCGTTTTCAATCAACCTGCACCGCTTTCCAACAGCAACCTTTTCCTCTCGGACTGCGCCCTGCGCGATGCGGTCGTGCGTGAAGGAGCCGAGTGGGATTTTGAGCTGCTCGCCAGCATCGGGCAGCAGTTGGGCACCGCGGAGTCGCTGGAGCTGGGCAGGCTGGCTAACGTCAACCCGCCCGAGCTGTTACGCTATGACGCCACCGGGGAGCGGCTGGACGACGTGCGTTTTCATCCGGCATGGCACTTGCTGATGCAGGGGCTTTGTGCCAACCGCGTGCATAACCTGGCGTGGGAAGAGGAGGCGCGTAAAGGGTCGTTTGTCGCTCGGGCCGCACGCTTTGTGCTTCATGCTCAGGTAGAGGCAGGCACGCTTTGCCCGGTCACTATGACGTTTGCCGCCACGCCGCTGTTGCAGCAGGCGCTCCCCAAAGCATTTCACGACTGGCTGACGCCGCTGCTCAGCGATCGCTACGATCCGCACCTTGCCCCCGGTGCGCAAAAGCGCGGCCTGCTGATTGGCATGGGGATGACGGAAAAGCAGGGCGGCTCGGACGTGCTTAGCAACACCACCAAAGCGGAAAAATGCAGTGACGGCAGCTACAGGCTGGTGGGGCATAAATGGTTTTTCTCCGTCCCGCAAAGCGATGCGCACCTGGTGCTGGCCCAGGCGAAGGGCGGGCTGTCCTGCTTTTTTGTGCCGCGCTTTTTGCCTGACGGACAGCGCAACGCCGTGCGTCTTGAGCGCCTCAAGGACAAGCTCGGAAACCGCTCCAACGCCAGCAGCGAGGCGGAGTTCCTTGATGCCTCTGGCTGGCTGCTGGGGGAAGAGGGCGAAGGGGTACGGCAGATCCTCAAAATGGGCGGGCTGACGCGCTTTGACTGCGCGCTGGGCAGCCACGGACTGATGCGTCGGGCGCTCTCGGTGGCGCTGTACCATGCCCACCAGCGTCAGACCTTCGGCAAAAACCTCATCGATCAGCCTTTAATGCGGGAAGCATTAAGCCGGATGGCGCTGGTGCTGGAGGGGCACACGGCGCTGCTGTTCCGCCTGGCCCGGGCGTGGGACAAGCGTGCCGATCCGCAAGAGGCCGCCTGGGCGCGGCTGTTTACCCCGGCGGCGAAATTTAGCGTCTGTAAAGCAGGCATCCCGTTTGTGGCTGAGGCGATGGAGGTGCTGGGTGGGAATGGATATTGCGAAGAGAGCGAACTTCCCCGCCTTTACCGCGAGATGCCGGTGAACAGCATCTGGGAAGGGTCAGGAAATATTATGTGCCTGGACGTTCTGCGCGTGCTGGCGAAGCAGCCGGGTATTCACGACCTGCTTGCCGACGAGTTTGCGCAGGTGAAAGGGCAGGACAGACACTTCGACCGCAGCTGGCGACAGCTTCAGCAAAAACTGCGTAAACCGCAGGAGGCGCAGGGGCGAGAGATCGCGCAGCAGCTTTTCTTGCTGGGTGCCGGAAGCCAGATGCTGCGGCACGCATCGCCCCCGGTGGCGCAGGCGTGGTGCAGCATGATGCTGGACACCCGTGGCGGCACGCTGATGAGCGAGCAGGTACAAAGCGACCTGCTGCTGCGTGCGACGGGCAGAGTTGGCTAGCCTTTTAGCTGGAACAGGCTCACCAGCTGAGTCAGGTGTGAACCCTTCTCGCGCAGCGTTTGAGCGGTTTGCTCGCTGCGTGAGATGCGGTCGGCATTGATATGCGACGCTTCGCCAATATGGGTCATGGCGAGGTTCACCTGGCCGATCCCGGCGGACTGCTCGCGTGAGGCATGGTTAATCTCGGTGACCAGCTGGCTGATGTTATCGATATGAATGATGATGTCATCCATCGCCAGGCGCGTCCGTTCAGACAGCGCATGACCCTCACTCACTTTTCTGAGCGTATCGCCAATCAGCTGTTCAATCTCCTTCACCGCATTAGCGCTGCGTCCCGCCAGCGCGCGAACTTCCTGGGCGACTACCGCAAACCCTTTTCCGTGCTCGCCTGCGCGTGCCGCTTCCACTGCCGCATTCAGCGCCAGAATATTGGTCTGGAAAGCGATGGATTCGATCACGCGCGTGATGTCTTCGATGCGTTTTGACGCTTCGCGAATATCGTCCATGGTCGACACCGCATGGGTGACCGTCTCACCGCCCTGATGGACCGCGAGCGAGGTTTCACCCACCAGCTGCTGCGTTTGCTCCATGTTGGCGGCATTTTGCTGCACGGTGGCGGCCAGCTGCTCCATGCTGGCGGACGTCTCCTCCACGCTGCTGGCCTGCTTGTTGATCTGCTCTGAAATCTCGCCAGTGTCGGCGGCCAGCGCGTTGGTGCCCAAATGGATCTCGCCTGCGGCCTCACGAACCTGCAGGACAATTTTTTGCAGGCCGCCGCCGATGCCGTTGATAGCATCGATCAGCTGGCCGACTTCGTCCTGGCGGGTCACGGGCAGGCTGGAACGGAGATCCCCTGCGGCATATTGTCGGGCAAGATGGATCACGTTGCGCAGCGGTCGGGTCAGCACGCGGCGAATAATGACCACGAACAGGCCAGCAAAAAGGATGGATAAGACCACGCCGGCCAGCAGGAAGCGATCGCGCATGGCGGTAACGCTTGAGAGCAGCACCGATTTATCCACTTCGCCCACGATAGTCCAGTTCCAGCCCGGCAGCGGGGTATACGCCATTTTCAGTGTCCGGCCGTCGTCGCTTGTACGCTCCAGCGTGCCGGGTTTGTCACCCAGAAGCTGCTGCTGCGTCGCGCCGTCCCACTTCGGCTGTTTTCCCTCTTCGCTGGCATGGAACAGGTATTGCCCGCGCGTTTTGCCGTTGCTGCGATCTAGCACGAAGAAGCGACCGCTCTCGCCCAGGCGGCGGTTGAGGATTTTCTCGCGCATGACGTTCCAGGAGTGGGTGATGTCCACCCCGACAAAGACAATCGCAATGACCTGCCCTTCGGCGTTTTTAACGGGCTGGTACTGGGTGATGTAGTGTTTGCCGAACAGCAGCGCCAGGCCGCGGTACACTTCACCTTTGTTGACGGCGGCAAAGGCCGGGCTGGCGTTATCCAGAACGGTACCCATTGCCCGATCGCCATTCTCTTTGCGCAGGGAAGTGGCTACGCGAACAAAGTCGTTACCGCTGCGTACAAACAGCGTCGAAATGGCTCCCGTACGGTTCAGGAACTCGTCCGAAAGGGTGTTATTTTCATGCAGCCCGGTTTCTCCACCTTTCAGAAGCGGAACGCTAAGTCCGTTAATCGTCTGGGGTTGGGAATTATCAATGTTCAGGGGCTGCGGTAAGAAGGTGGTAAACAGGCGGGTATAGCTCTCAACCTCTTCACTCAGGCTGGTATTAAACATCTGCACCATGTCGACCATGCCGGTGGACTGATTATGCAGATCTTCTACCGCAAGGGCTTCAAGCTGCTGGCTGGCTTTTTGGCTGAGCAGAAAAGTGAATAGCAGAAACAGCGTGGCGACACTGACGCCAGTCAGCAGCGAGAGTTTCGACCCCAGGCCCGCACGGCGGAAAAAGTTGATCATAAATTGCTCATCATTGAAAAGTTATGGTTCTTCAACGGCAGAGCGGAGATTACGTTTACTGTTTTAATGTAACAAAATGTTATTTAATTGTTCTTTATTGGTTTTATATAAGATAAAAAATTTGCAAAAACGAAAAGCCACTAAAAATAAGTGGCTTTTATCAGGAGGGAGTTTACACGTAGAGAATGGCCTGTACCCGCCAGTGGTCGATATGGTTATCTTCCTGCATCTGGATGATGCGATACCATGAAGCACCCTGCTCATCGGCCTTTAATGCCACGACACGTTCAACGTCTTGCGGGCTCCCCGAGATATTATTCACGGAGATCTGGCCAATTTCATTCAGGCCAGTCACACAATCAGCACTGGCGAATTCTGCTGACTGCGCGGTGGTGCTCAGCAGGCCTGCTGAGAGCAACAGTGAGGTCAAAGCAAGAGTTCGTTTCATCGTCAGCTCCATTTCACATATATCCGGTATCCGCCGGGCAATCCTTCGCTAATAAACTCCCTTCCATTAACGCGGGCTTGGAGTTTATTGTGGACAGGAAAATGTCTATGGACGCAAAGCAGTGTAAATCTCGTTCAAAGGAAAACCATTATTTACGGTACAAAATGGCCTGTGAATACCACTGTCCCGTTATGATGGTTTCGTCGATCATAATGATGACGTAATAATCTGCTTTGGCGGCGACGGCCTGTGCTTTTATTGCCGATTCTGCGTCATCCGGAGAACCGCGAACCAGCGCGGAGATGGTGCCCATTCGTTGTAATCCTTCCGTCTGATTACGACGAATCTCCTGTGGATGATCGGCGACCGGTGGAGCGGGTTGCGGTGTTCCCTGCAGCGCGCTACAGCCACTCAGCAGAAACACCAGCAATAAAGCAGCAAACCTGCGCATAACCATATCTCGTTTCCTGATAGCCATAGTGTAGTTGGCTGTGAATTTAGTTTTGGGGGAATGTTCCCGAAGTGTTATCTGGGACGTATATTTCGAATGAAAATGACGCGAAAGCGTAACCCAGTTCTCAACATTATGAATCATAGATTCGCACAGGGTCGACAATGATTGAAATTGAAATACGCCACCTCGGCGACCATGAAATTTTACACGCGATGCCGGCGGGTAAACGTGATAAACCGCTGCCTGTTGTCGTTTTTTATCACGGGTTTACCTCATCGAAGCTGGTTTACAGTTATTTTGCGGTAGCGCTGGCGCAGGCGGGTTTTCGCGTGGTGATGCCAGATGCACCCGACCACGGCGCACGCTTTACGGGTAATGAACAGGCGCGGCTGGGTCAGTTCTGGCAGATTCTGCACGGGAGTCTGACCGAGTTTGCCGGGCTGCGCGATGCGCTTTATGGGGCAGGGCTGGTGGCCGACAATCGTCTGGCGGTAGCCGGGGCATCGATGGGCGGTATGACGGCGCTGGGGATTATGACGCATCATCCTGAAGTGAAGTCTGTCGCCTGTCTGATGGGCTCAGGCTACTTTACTTCGCTGGCGAAGACCCTTTTCCCCCCTCAGAATTTAGCGGAAATGACGGCGACGCTGGCAGAGTGGGAAGTGACCCGGGCATTGCCGCGCGTGGCCGATCGTCCGCTGCTGCTGTGGCACGGTGACGCGGATGATGTGGTCCCGCCCGAGGGAACCTTCCGTCTGCAGCAGGCGTTAATGAATGAAGGGCTGGACGCTAATCTGACCTGCCTGTGGGAACCGGGCGTCCGCCACCGCATTACGCCAACGGCGCTGGACGCCACGGTGGCGTTTTTCCGCCAGCACCTGTAACGCGCGGGACTTTGACGCCCTTATCTTCCCGCTTCGGGAGGATCTCTGGGGGCTCTTTTACCGGGAGTATTCCGGAGCCATTCAAAAAAAGCCCCCGGGCAGGGGGCAACGTCAACTATGGCTATGTTCTCGTTGTTGGCTTTCCTGGTGCTAGCGTTAAAGCGTTATCGGTAAATATCTGCACTGGCGTGCATGTTGCCGTTGCTGCCGGGCTCACGGGTTAACATCACGTGGTAATAGGTTGCGCCCTGCGCATCGGTTTCTTCGTTTAATGCCTGATCTGCTTCACTTTCCGTGGCGAAATTATGATTGATGTAAATTACGCCCAAGCTTTGCACATCATCCATGTTTCTGGCCTGTCGGCTGTCTATCTTGATGGCTGCCATCGCGTTTGCACTGAGCAAAAGCGCCGCCATTATGGCTAATGCGATTTTTTTCATGATATGCGCTCCACGACTACGTGCTGCGAGAGGGGGGATGCTCCTTCTTTAATTCAGGCGATCTCTGATTAAAGTGTAATCACTCATCCGGCGGGGATGCGTGACCATTTCTGATGCAGTTGTTCAAAAAAACAACGCTTCCGGGTGTGACCAATTTTAAATCACCCACTTAGACCCGCTTCGCGCTTTGTGCGAATTATTTGTGCAATCAGCTTGAGTTTCCAGGGGCGCGCAAGTATTATGACGCGTCAATTTTTCAGCCGACCTTTAACACGTTCCTTGCCTCCCCGGGCCTCGGCTGACCCAGACAGGAGGCTGAATAATCCGTAAGGAGCAATTCGATGCGTCATTACGAAATCGTTTTTATGGTCCATCCTGACCAGAGCGAACAGGTTCCGGGTATGATCGAGCGTTACTCTGCTGCCATCACTGGTGCAGAAGGTACGATCCACCGTCTGGAAGACTGGGGCCGCCGTCAGCTGGCTTACCCGATCAACAAACTGCACAAAGCACACTACGTTCTGATGAACGTTGAAGCGCCGCAGGAAGTGATCGATGAGCTGGAAACTACCTTCCGCTTCAACGATGCCGTTATCCGCAGCATGGTTATGCGTACCAAAAACGCAGTTACCGAAGCATCTCCGATGGTTAAAGCGAAAGACGAGCGCCGTGAGCGTCGCGATGATTTCGCAAACGAAACCGCAGATGATTCTGATGCTGGGGATTCTGAAGAGTAATTTCTGATGACCAACCGTCTGGCGTTGTCCGGCATCGTATGCAGGGCTCCCCTTCGAAAGGTCAGTCCATCAGGAATTCCGCATTGCCAGTTCGTGCTTGAGCATCGTTCTGTGCAAGAGGAAGCCGGGTTTCACCGGCAGGCGTGGTGCCAAATGCCCGTTATTATTAGCGGACACGAAAACCAGGCCATTACTCACAGTTTAACGGTCGGTAGCGCAGTAATCGTTCAGGGGTTCATCTCTTGCCACAAGGCAAAGAACGGCCTGAGCAAAATGGTTCTGCATGCCGAGCAGATTGATTTGATAGATTCTGGAGACTAGCCATATGGCACGTTATTTCCGTCGTCGCAAGTTCTGCCGTTTCACCGCGGAAGGCGTTCAAGAGATCGACTATAAAGATATCGCAACGCTGAAAAACTACATCACCGAAAGCGGTAAGATTGTCCCAAGCCGTATCACCGGTACTCGTGCAAAATACCAGCGTCAGCTGGCTCGCGCTATCAAACGCGCTCGCTACCTGTCCCTGCTGCCGTACACTGATCGTCATCAGTAATCGGGCACGGTCCATTAATACGACTTTAAGAGGATAAGGTAATGCAAGTTATTCTGCTTGATAAAGTAGCAAACCTGGGCAGCCTGGGTGATCAGGTTAACGTTAAAGCGGGTTACGCACGTAACTTCCTGGTTCCACAGGGTAAAGCTGTTCCAGCTACCAAGAAAAACGTAGAGTTTTTCGAAGCACGTCGCGCTGAACTGGAAGCCAAACTGGCTGACGTTCTGGCGGCTGCTAACGCTCGCGCTGAAGCAATCAACGCACTGGGCACCGTTACCATCGCGTCTAAATCAGGCGACGAAGGTAAACTGTTCGGTTCCATCGGTACCCGCGATATCGCTGATGCAGTTTCTGCAGCAGGCGTTAAAGTGGCTAAGAGCGAAGTTCGTCTGCCGAACGGCGTTCTGCGTACCACTGGTGAGCACGAAGTTGACTTCCAGGTTCACAGCGAAGTGTTCGCTAAACTGGTTGTTAACGTTGTAGCTGAGTAATTTTTTACTCTGCTCACGTTGAAACGCCGGCCTTGTGCCGGCGTTTTGCTTTTTACAGATCCGGGTCTTAACGCGCCCTGATGAAACTGCCGTCTGGCTGGCGGGTAAACAGTACCTGTTGTCCACTTCCCGTATCAATCGTTAACCCTGTCACCACCCCGCTGGCATTCTGGCGAACCTGTACCATCTGTCCATTCTGCAGGTTACTGAGCGGTTTACCCGCACCTTCCACCTTCGCCATGGCATACACGTCGGTTGGCGGCAGGTTGTGGTCGCGGAACAGCTGTGCCAGCGTTTTACCCGGCTCTACGCGATAGGAACGCCACTGTTGCTCAATGCCGGTAGGCTGTTGCGTCTGAGGCTGAGACGGGGCGGCGGCTTGATCCTGCGGCTGTTCATCCTGAATAGGTTCTGGCTCAACCGGCGCGACCTGACCCGGATCGTTAGACGGGGTCACAAGCTGCGTCTGCATCGGCTGTGCGTCAGGCTGTGGCCGCGTCTGCGACTGAATATCCAGCTGAGCATTGCGGGTGACGGGTGCGGTATCGACATCATCGCCCCCGGAAGGAAGCAGGAAGCCCACGATCACCATCAGCGCGCCAATGATGATCCCTCTGCGATGCAGAGGAGGCAGCGGGTCCATGATGCGAAAATTGTCCGGCGCCTGCCAGATTTTCGCCAGGGTAGGTTTCAGTTCAAATCGCCCGGGCATGGCACTCCTCCTGCTCCGCGTATTTTTTATCCTGTGCCCCGAAGTATAGTTTGCTAACTGCCTGAACGGCGTAGTAAACCCGACATCCGTGACATCAGTTCGGGATTAATCCTGGTTATCTCTATTGTTTCTGTTTCGTCGCGGTTTGTCACCTTAACTTCAGACAAAGTTTTACCCATAAGGGCATGGCTGATATGCTGCCCGCTACTTTAAATGTGATGGAAGGAAAACCCATGACCACCCCGACTTTTGACACTATCGAAGCGCAGGCAAGTTACGGTATCGGCTTGCAGGTAGGACAGCAGCTGAGCGAATCCGGCCTGGAAGGTCTGTTACCTGAAGCGCTGGTGGCGGGTATCGCTGACGCGCTGGAAGGCAAACAGCCTGCCGTTCCGGTAGACGTTGTGCACCGTGCGCTGCGTGAAATCCACGAACGTGCTGACGCCGTGCGTCGCGCGCGCTTCGAAGAGATGGCAGCCGAAGGTGTGAAATATCTGGAAGAGAACCGTGAGCGTGAAGGCGTGAACAGCACCGAATCCGGTCTGCAGTTCCGCGTGATCAATCAGGGCGACGGCGCAATCCCGGCGCGTACCGACCACGTTCGCGTGCATTACACCGGTAAACTGATCGACGGTACCGTGTTCGACAGCTCCGTGGCGCGCGGCGAACCGGCTGAATTCCCGGTCAACGGCGTGATCGCAGGCTGGATCGAAGCTCTGACCCTGATGCCGGTCGGTTCCAAATGGGAACTGACTATCCCGCATAACCTGGCCTACGGCGAGCGCGGCGCTGGCGCGTCCATCCCGCCATTCAGCACCTTGGTCTTTGAAGTCGAGCTGCTGGAAATTCTGTAATCGAATTTTCTTATTTCCTCTCCCCGGTTGGGGAGAGGAAAATAGTGTAAAAACCTATAGTTACGGTGCTATCAACATTTTATCTTGCAAACGAAACTGTTGCGTGTATTTTTGTGAGCTGTTTCGCGCTGTATGAGTGATATGACACTCACTTTCAACATATTATTAACATAATATCTAAATCATAGTATTCATCCCGCCGATTCTTACCTAATATCGATTAGCCCTTACAAGGGAACGTCATCTTTTGACGTATTTAAAGGCCAGAAGAGCCTTAACAACACAGACAGGCATAAACAGGAAAATATCACATGGTAGATCAGGTCAAAGTCGTCGCCGACGAAGAGGCGTCGTCTGAACAGTCGCTACGGCGCAATCTCACAAACCGTCATATTCAGCTTATTGCGATTGGGGGTGCCATCGGTACCGGGCTGTTTATGGGGTCAGGCAAAACCATCAGTCTCGCCGGGCCGTCGATCATATTCGTTTATATGATCATCGGTTTTATGCTCTTCTTCGTGATGCGTGCAATGGGTGAACTGCTGCTCTCGAACCTCGAATACAAATCCTTTAGCGACTTCGCTTCTGACCTGCTCGGGCCGTGGGCGGGCTATTTTACCGGCTGGACCTACTGGTTCTGCTGGGTCGTCACCGGTATGGCGGACGTCGTGGCGATTACCGCCTACGCGCAGTTCTGGTTCCCGGGGCTGTCGGACTGGGTCGCCTCGCTGGCGGTCATTGTTCTGCTGCTGAGCCTGAACCTCGCCACCGTTAAAATGTTCGGTGAGATGGAGTTCTGGTTCGCGATGATCAAAATCGTGGCGATTGTCGGGCTTATCGTCGTGGGTCTGGTGATGGTGCTCACCCACTTCCAGTCGCCAACGGGCGTTCAGGCGTCGTTTACCCATCTGTGGAATGACGGCGGCTGGTTCCCGAAAGGCATTAGCGGCTTCTTTGCCGGCTTCCAGATCGCGGTTTTTGCTTTCGTGGGCATTGAGCTGGTGGGCACGACGGCAGCGGAGACCAAAGATCCCGAGAAGTCTCTCCCGCGCGCGATTAACTCTATTCCGCTGCGTATCATCATGTTCTACGTCTTCGCGCTGATCGTCATTATGTCCGTGACGCCGTGGAGCTCCGTGGTGCCAACCAAGAGCCCGTTCGTTGAGCTGTTCGTGCTGGTAGGCCTGCCTGCTGCCGCGAGCCTGATTAACTTCGTGGTGCTGACCTCTGCTGCCTCGTCTGCCAACAGCGGCGTATTCTCCACCAGCCGTATGCTGTTTGGTCTGGCGCAGGAAGGCGTGGCGCCGAGCGCGTTCGCCAAGCTGTCGAAGCGCGCGGTACCGGCAAAAGGGTTGACCTTCTCCTGCATGTGCCTGCTGGGCGGCGTGGTGATGCTCTACGTGAACCCAAGCGTGATTGGCGCGTTCACCATGATTACCACGGTCTCTGCGATCCTCTTTATGTTCGTCTGGACCATCATCCTCTGTTCATACCTGGTGTACCGCAAGCAGCGCCCGCACCTGCATGAAAAATCGATCTACAAGATGCCGCTGGGCAAGCTGATGTGCTGGGTGTGCATGGCGTTCTTCGTCTTCGTGCTGGTTCTGCTGACGCTGGAAGATGATACCCGTCAGGCACTCATCGTCACGCCGCTGTGGTTTATCGCGCTGGGGCTGGGCTGGGTGTTTATCGGTAAGAAACGTATGGCAGGCGTAAGGTAAAAGCAAAACGGCAACTTCGGTTGCCGTTTTTAGTTTTTGCACCCTCTCCCCGTGGGAGAGGGCCGGGGTGAGGGCATCAGGCCGCAGCGGCCTTTTTTATTCCCCAGCTAATGCCCGCGGGAACAGAACGTTGTTCTCAAGACTGATGTGTTCCATCAGGTCGTCAATCATCTCGTTAATGCCGTTGTACATCGCTTTCCACGTTGTGCACGCTTCTGGCGGCGGCGTGACGTTGTGGGTGGTGTGTTTGATCACTTCCAGCAGCTCACCCGCATCATCGTGCTCGCTTTCCATTACGCTGATAGGCCCCATCGCCTGGCTTCCCATTCCCTGTTTAATCATCGGGAAGAGGATCTGCTCTTCTTTCATCATGTGGCTGGAAAGCTCTTCATGCAGCAGGGTCAGGTATTTCGCCAGACCGCGCGGTACGGAAGGTTTGTCGGCATGAACGCGCTCAACTTTGGTCGCCTGCAGGATCAGTTCCGGCAGCTGCTCACGGTGACGGTCATGGTAACGCACGATGATATGGTCGATGATTTCAGCGAGCGGGGCGGTTCGCCAGTCTTTGTCGACGGGCTGCCCGGCCAGCAGCGCCAGCTCTGCTTCAATCACCTCAACATCCAGCTCCTTGCGTGAGGCCGCTCGCGCCAGGGTTTGCTTACCGCCGCAGCAGTAATCCATATCGTATTTACGGAACAGCGCAGAAGCGCGAGGAATGGAGAGCGCCAGCTCGCCAAGGGGTTGGTCGCGAAAGGCCATAGCAGTTACCTCGTCATCAATAATATAAGGTGCATATTAAATACATCTTTAGAGCAGCGCTATAACCCTTTAGAGGGAAGGGGAAAAGTGAGATACAGATCACAAAAAAATACCCCATTTAACTCTCTGAATGGACTTAGGAAAGTGGTTTAGAAACTTTTTAAAGGTGTAGAAACAGTAAACAACCCGCCGCGCCTGCCGATATATCCACGTCAGACAAACCTGCATATAACAAAGGCAACGCATGTTTAAACGTATAAAAGTCATTACCCTTCTGATTTCGGTGCTGCTTGTGCTCGGCATCATGCAAGTGATTTCCGCGGGTATCTTTATCAACGCGCTGAATAACGATAAAGACAACTTCACCGTGTCGCAGCTCTCCAGCAAGAACGTGGCGGAGTTTACCGATGCGTGGATCAGCCTGAACCAGGCGCGCGTGACGCTGAACCGCGGGATGCTGCGTCTGCAAAGCAGCATGGCCTCTCAGATTAACGGTGGGCAGCTCAATGAGCTGGTCAACACGGCGAAAAATCTGCTCGCCGATGCGCAGGTCCATTACGATAAATACTATGCCTTGCCAAATACGCCGGGCCTGGACGAGAACCTGGCCAAGCGTCTGGAAGAGCAGTACCGCATTTACTCCTCAACGCTGACGCAAATGAACGTTCTGCTGAGCCAGGGCAATCTGGAAGACATGTTCAAGCAGAACGCGGAGCAAAAGCAGACCGCGATGCAGGCGGTTTACCGTGAATGGCGTGAAGCGCAGGCAACGCTTACCGATAAAGGCATCCAGGACAATGAAAGCGACTACAGGCGCATCCTGTGGATCCTCTCTGCGGTTATGCTGCTGGTGATTGTGGTGATTATCTCCAGCTGGGTAGCCATGCGCCGCGTGCTGCTGCTGCCTCTGGAAGAGGTGATTAACCATATTCGCGCCATTGCGGCGGGGGATTTAACCCAGCCGATTCAGGCTGAAGGTAAGAACGAAATGGCTATCCTGGCGCGCAACGTCCAGGAGATGCAGACCTCGCTGGCGAACACCGTGGGCGTGGTGCGTGAAGGTGCGGATACCATCTACACCGGTGCCGGTGAGATTTCTGCCGGCAGCAACGACCTCTCTTCCCGTACCGAGCAGCAGGCCGCGTCTCTGGAAGAGACGGCAGCCAGCATGGAACAGCTGACGGCAACCGTGAAGCAGAACGCCGATAACGCGCGTCAGGCTTCCCGTCTGGCGCTGGACGCCTCCTCTACGGCGAAGAAGGGCGGTAACGTGGTTGAAGGCGTGGTACGTACGATGGACGAAATCGCCACCAGCTCCAGTAAAATCGCGCAAATTACTAACGTGATCGACGGTATTGCCTTCCAGACTAACATCCTGGCGCTGAACGCGGCGGTGGAAGCGGCGCGTGCAGGCGAGCAGGGCCGTGGTTTTGCGGTGGTGGCAGGAGAAGTGCGTACTCTCGCCCAGCGCAGCGCCCAGGCGGCGAAAGAGATCAAAGCGCTGATCGATGATTCCGGCGAGCGCGTGAACGCGGGCTCCCAGCTGGTTAACGAAGCCGGGGAGACGATGGCAGAGATCGTCAATGCGGTCACCCGCGTGACGGACATCATGGGCGAAATTGCCTCGGCCTCTGACGAGCAGAGCCGCGGTATCGACCAGGTGGGCCAGGCGGTAGCCGAGATGGACCGCGTGACCCAGCAGAACGCCTCGCTGGTAGAGGAATCTGCGGCCGCGGCGGCGGCGCTGGAAGATCAGGCTGCCCGCCTGAACGAAGCGGTGGCGGTGTTCAAAATCACCCGCAACCAGGCGGTCAAAGCGGCGCCGGTGAAAACCTACGTGCCCAAAGCGCAGCCCGTAGCGGCGGCGTCTGAAGGGAACTGGGAAACGTTTTAACATCATGCCGGGTGGCGCTGGCGCTTACCCGGCCTACGAAACGGCTTCTTGTAGGCCGGGTAAGGCGGAGCCGCCACCCGGCAAAAATCACGCCTCCGACGCCGGAACGACCCTCGGTTTTTCCGGCTTCGCTCTTACCGCCATCACCACCCCCACCACCAGCAGCGCGATCCCGCAGGCCGTGAATAGCGGCGGCACGCTCTGGCGCATCAGGAAGGTATAAAGCAGTCCGGCCAGGGTTTCGAAGACAATCAGCGGCCCTAAAATCACCGTCGGCAGATTCTGGCTGGCAATGTTCCAGCACAGCGCGCCCACCCATGAGCACAGCACCGCAATCGCAACCATCAGGCCAATAAACACCCACGGTCTTGGCCCGAAGGGCTGGGCGAAGTCTGGCTGTTGTTGGCCTAACCAGATGCACGCCCCGGCATAGCCCACCAGCGAGACGGGCAGCGTGACCAGCGCCTGCGCCGTCGCCCACATCATCGGGTGCTTGTCCGGGTTCTCCCGCAGCCAGCGCGCGTTGCGCAGGGCATACCATGCCCAGCACGCCACGGAAATGAACGCCAGCACAATGCCAGAACCGTAACGCCACAGGTCAACATCCGCCTGCCCGTGACGCAGCTCGGCAATATTGACGCATACCAGCCCCACGGCGGTGCATACCAGCGCCGGCGCCATTTTTGACCACGCCAGTTTGCCATCGCGGTGGCTGTAGAGCAGGTTAGCAAAGACGGGGATGACGACCGGCAGCGTGCCGATAATCATGGTAGATACCGGCGCACCGGTACGCTGAATGGCACTCGCAAGGCAAACGTAGTAGATAAGATTGCCCATCATGGTCAGCGCCAGCGCGGTGCCCCAGTCCTGACGGCTGAGCTGACGCAAGCGCGCGCGTCCCAGCCACGCCAGGGGCAGAGCAATCAGCCCGAGCGCCAGATAGCGTCCGGTCGACTGCAGTATTGCCGGATACTCGGGCACGATCAGCGGGCCGACAAAAATAAGCCCCCACATCATCCCGGCCAGAAGGGCATACAACACTCCACTAATCATTTTTCCATCCACAGGTATTTACGCTGCATGCAGTGTAGGAGGGGAAAATGCGTGCGTATTGTATGAGATTGCGCATTAGCGCCGGGTGACCTGCTTCTGGTAGCGCACGGGCGTAATGCCGTAGCGGCGGGTAAACGCGCGGGTTAAGTGGGACTGGTCGGTCAGCCCGGTCGCGGCTGCCACTTCGGCGGCTGGCATGCCGTGGGTGAGGAACGCTTTAGCGCGCCAGAGGCGAATGGCCATCAGCATCTGGTGCGGCGTAACGTGAAAATGGGCTTTGAACTGGCGCTGGAAATGGTACGGGCTCAGCGAAACGACGCTGGCCAGCTCGTCCAGCGTCAGGGAGTGCATGTAGTTGTCGTGCAGGTACTCGCGCACGCGTTCGAAGCGGTGCGCGCCTTCCTGAATCACCGGCGCGTGATGGGCCAGCGGCTGGAAGGTCTCAATCAGATCCAGCAGTAATCCTTTTTGCGCAAGCGGATCGTCCGTATGCCACAATCCGTAAATCAGCCTGCCGATTTGCTGCGAGCGCAGCGGGTCATGACGCGTGACATCGCTAAACCACCAGTGCCGGAGGCCGGTCACCTCTTCCAGCAGATCGGGTTCGATATAGACCATCCGGTAGCGCCAGCCGCCTTCGGTGGCGGATTCGCCGGTATGGATCTCGTCCGGGTTCATGGTGACGACGGATTTTTCCGCCGCGAGATGCTGGGTACCGCGATAGCGAAAGCGTTCGGCACCGGTTTCAATCGTGCCGATCCCGAAGGCTTCATGGGTGTGCGGCTCAAAGGCGTAGTCAGAAATATGCGCGTGATAAAGCTCCAGGCCCGGCAGCTGCGCCAGATGGCGAAAGCGCGCGCTGTCTCTTTCATCATTAAACTGTTCAGGTACGCCTTGCACGTTGAGCCTCCTCGTGGTCATCTTTTCATTATCAGAGATGACCGCAGTTTATGCACTAAACATCTTTGCCCGGACGGTCTTACGGTAATCCCCCGGTGAAACCGTTGTTTTATGCTTAAACTGGCGATTAAAGTGCGCAATATCCTGATATCCAACCGCATTTGCAATCTCCTGAATACACAGATTGGTGGATTGCAGCATTGTCATGGCGGATTCAATTCTGGCGGTTAATAAATACTGCAGTGGGGACATGTCGGTGGCATTTTTAAAGCGGCGATTAAAGTTGCGCAAACTCATGCCAGCCATATCTGCAAGATTCTGCATGGATATATCCGAGGCGCAGTTGTCTTTTATCCAGATTTGAATTTGAACAATATCTTCATCCGGATGGGGTTTGTTTTCTTCACTGTAACATTGGCGTTCAAACTGGCTACGAATTTCATGGAAAAATGTCCGTTGAGTATGTGTGGCTACACGTTTCCCGTATATCGTTTCTATAAAATGGATCGTCAGATCTGACAGGGCCTTAACGCTTGCGGCGCAGAAAATATTATCGGCCTGAGTGAGAAAATGTTTTGTCTGTAATTTTACGCTGGGGTAGTCGCGCGAGAATTGTTTGAAGTAGTGCCAGTGGGTGGTGGCAGGCTTTCCGTTGAGCAATCCCGACTCCGCCAGAAAACAGCAGCCCGTTCCGACGGCGGCGATGCGGGTTCCTCGCGCGGCCTGCTCGGTCAGCCATTCCAGAAGTTCAGGCTGTTGTCTGACCACCGCGCGAGGGTTGCGCCACAGGGCAGGAAGATAGATAACGTCATAGTGCCTGTCTGCGGCAAGGGTGGTATCGGCGGTAATGCTAAAGCCGCTGTGCGTCAGGATGGGCTCGCTGTTTATGCCAATGGTATTCACCTTCAGAATATTCTCCGGGCGACAGAGCCTGAAGGGCGACTTCTCCGGTTTGTGCGTGCCTGCGTGGGATGTTGTTTTTTGCTCAGCTAAATAGCTACTGGCTGCCGCTTTCCACATTTCAATCGGAAGACTGAGACCGGAACTTAGCATGCGTTCACATAACACAAATCCTATTTGTGTATTTGTCATTTTTGATTAATACCTGTTTTGACTATTATTTTTGGTAGCTCATCGTTGCCGTGGCCAAAAAAGTCAGCGTTTTGGCTGGATTTTCATATTAGCTTTTGTTGGTGATTTGTAAACTAATATCTGAAATTATCGCACTTGCTTAATAAAATAAATCCACGACCACGAGAGGATAAATTATGGTGAAATTACCCGTAATAACGGCTTTTGGCGGCTATAGTCCAGCTGGTCGTAGTTCTTCACATCATGCATTTCGTCGAATGATTATTGAGTCATTATCGGAAGAGGAACGGCAGGATACGTTATTATCGTTAGCCATCCTGATGGGCGTACTTAAATATGATGAAGGTGGGTATTACGATATTTCCGGTAAAAGATTTACACCTGCTCAGGCTGCCGCGAGGATAAAAGACGAGGCGCTAGAGGGAACCCTTATCAGAAAAATTACGCGCGACTATTTTGATGTCGATGCTATTGCCAGCCATGCAAAATTGAATATGGCTTCAGGCGAAGAGGGATTCAGTTTTAATATATCTGCCAGGCAATTACCTCAACCCTTACCGGCGGGATGGTACGTTGAAGAATTAGCGGATCGGCGTGTCCGTATTACCGTTCAGGGAGAGATGGACTGTAAAATTGAGGCGTTGCTGCGCACGGAGGTTCAGGCTGCAGGGCTTTTGCCGCAGGGATTCCGCCCGGGCGACCATTACAATTCGCAGTTCCATCCGCGGGCGTTACAAATGGCGATTGTCGGAGCGTCAGACGCCATCAACGCGCTGGGGATCCCGTGGCGAGAGGTACAGGCCAAAATCACGCCGGATCGGCTCGGCGTCTATTCGGGCAATATCATGGGGCAGCTCGACGATTATGGCTTTGGCGGAATGCTGCAGTCGCGCCTGAAAGGCCATCGCGTCAGCGCAAAACAGTGCCCGCTGGGCCTGAACAGCATGTGCGCCGATTTCCTCAATGCGTATGTGCTGGGTAGCGTCGGTCATACCAGCGCCACGCTGGGGGCGTGCGCCACGTTTCTGTATAACCTGAATGCGGCAGTTGAGGATATCAAAGCGGGGCGCATTCGCGTAGCCGTCGTTGGCAGCGCCGAAGCGCCGGTCATCTCAGAAGTGATTGAAGGATTCGATGCCATGGGCGCCCTGGCAACGGAGAGCAAGCTTAAGCACATTGATGAAACGGAAACGGCCGACTGGCGCAACAGCAGCCGCCCGTTTGGCAACAGCTGCGGTTTTGTTATCGCAGAATCCAGCCAGTATGTCGTGTTAATGGACGACGAGCTGGCGCTGCAGCTTGGCGCAGAGATCCACGGTTCGGTGGGGAATGTCTTCATCAACGCTGACGGCTTTAAACGCTCTATTGCGTCACCGGGGCCGGGGAATTACATCACCATGGCGAAAGCCGTAGCCTCTGCGGTATCGATGACCGGGATAGAGACGGTGCAGAAGGGATCGTTTATTCAGGCGCACGGCTCAAGCACGCCGAAGAATTGCGTCTCCGAGGCGGATATTTTTGACCGCGTTGCGCAAGCTTTTTCGATTCGCGACTGGCCGGTGACGGCGGTGAAATCGTACCTCGGTCACTCCCTGGGCCCCGCCAGCGGCGACCAGCTGATCGGCTGCCTCGGCGTCTTCCGCTATGGTATTTTGCCGGGAATTAAAAGCGTGTCCCACATCGCGCCGCAGGTGAACAATGCGCGCTTAACCATTCCTCTTCAGGACTGCAAATTAGAGGAAGGCCAGGGACAAATCGCCTTTATTAATTCAAAAGGCTTTGGCGGTAATAATGCCACGGGGGTGGTTTACTCGCCAAAGCTTACCCATCAATGGTTGCGCAAACGCTATGGGGACGCGGTGTTTGCGGATTATCAGCAGCGTAATCGGCAGGTGCGACGTCAGGCTAACGCCTACGACGAGGCTGCGTCGCAGGGTGAACTCAATGTCATTTATCTTTTCGGCCAGCAGGGGATAAATGAGGAAGATATTAAGATTGATATGAATGGCATCACCATTCCCGGATTTGAAAAACCGATAACGTACGCGACGGATAAAGAATACCCGGACTTTTAATCGTTATATCTGTTTTTATTATTAATAAATATGAGCGGGCCGGGTAAGGGAAATCACCCGGCCGCAGGAAAGAACGGTGACACTGTTAAAGAATGGCTTTAATACTCTGCGCCAGCGGCGTCGTTGCGCGCCCGATCAGTTTGCTCAGCGTATGGCTATCGTCAAAGAGTCCCCCTTTGGACGCACCCACATCCGAGTCCGCCAGCATATCTGCCAGCCCTGCAGGCAGGCCGACGCTTTTCAGGGCGGCGGCAAAATCCGCTTCACTGAGATTCTGATAGGTTACCGGCTTCCCGCTCTGTTTGCTGAGTTCAGCCGCCAGTTCGCTCAGCGTCCAGCCGTGGTCGCCCGCCAGTTCGTAGACCTTGCCCGCGTGGCCCTCTTCAGCAATCACTTTGGCGGCTGCCGCGGCATAGTCGGCGCGGGTGGCAGAGGCAATTTTGCCTTCGCCTGCCGCACCAATAAACACGCCGTGTTCCAGCGCAGGCGGCGCGCTCGCCAGGTAGTTTTCGGTATACCAGCCATTGCGCAGCAGGGCATAAGGGATGCCGGACGCCGCCAGCGCTTTTTCAGTGGCAACATGTTCAACATGCAGACCCAGCGGTGAGTTGTCCGCATGCAGCAGGCTGGTGTAGGCGATAAATTTCACGCCTGCCGTTTTGGCGGCGTTAATCACGTTCTGGTGCTGGGTCGCGCGCTGGCCGACTTCGCTGGAAGAGATCAGCAGCAGCTTATCCACGCCGCTCAGCGCGGCGGTGAATGCGGCTTCATCCGTGTAGTCCGCCTGGCGAACGACAATTCCCTGCTGGCTTAAGGCCTGCGCTTTCGCCGGGTTACGTACGATGGCCACAATCTGGCTGGCCGGTACGGTTTTCAACAGCTGTTCGATAACGAGATGGCCAAGCTGGCCGGTAGCACCGGTAATCGCGATCATGATGAATCTCCTTCGTGTTTGTCTGGTGTTGTGGCACACTAGCACCATAGCTAACTTTTAGTAAGTACGTACAAAAAGGTAAGTATGAAAACATCGATACCGACGCTCAGCGAACAAATGCGCGATGGCAATCTTTTCGCGGAACAGTGCCCTTCACGCGAGGTGCTCAAACACGTGACCAGCCGCTGGGGTGTCCTGATTCTGCTGGCCCTGCGCCAGGGAACGCATCGCTTTAGCGATCTGCGCCGTAAAATGGGCGGGGTGAGCGAAAAGATGCTGTCCCAGTCACTCCAGGCGCTGGAGCTGGACGGGTTTGTCGATCGCGTGTCGTATCCGGTGGTGCCGCCGCACGTAGAGTATAGCCTGACGCCGCTGGGGATTGAGGTCAGCGAGAAAGTCGCTGCGCTGGCGGACTGGATTGAGGTGAATACCCCGAAGGTGATGGCGAACAGGGACGATCGTGCGGCGTAAAAGCCGGGTGGCGGCTTCGCCTTATCCGGCCTACCTGTAATCTTCCATCCCGTAGGCCGGGTAAGCGAAGCGCCACCCGGCACAATCACCGCTACTTGCTCAAATCCACCTGATAAATCGCGAACCCGATATCATCCGTTGCGACCTTCTTCATCGGATACTGGGCTTTATCCTTGATAAACGCGGCTGCCTTATCGGACGGCGACGTTTCTATGCGGATATCCAGCTTCGTATCGCTGTGGATCGGCGCGAGGCGCCAGTTGTTGTCCACCGCCGGATGAATTTCGCCCGCCTTCTTCGACTCCGCGCTGATCCACGCCGCCAGCACCGAGCGGTTCTCGTCCGGCGAGGCAAAGGCGATGTGGCTATCTCCCGTACCGGCAAACTTACCGCCGTAGGCGCGGTAGTTATTGGTCACCACCAGGAAGGTGGCATTCGGGTCGATCGCCTTGCCGTTGAAGGTCAGGTTTTTGATGCGCTCCGCCTGCGGGTTAATCGCCTGACACTCGCCGTCATATTTCGCCGGCTGGGTGACGTCAATCTGGTAGTTTACGCCGTCGATCACGTCGAAGTTATAGGTACGGAAGCCGTCCCAGTTAATCAGCGACTGCGGTTTACTGCTGTGAGGATCAATCTGGTTGAACTGTCCGGCAGAGCACTCCAGCCACTCTTTCACCTCCTGGCCCGTCGCTTTTACCACCACCAGCGTGTTCGGGTAGAGGTAGAGATCGGCGGCGTTACGGAAGGTCAGCTGGCCCTTTTCGACTTCAACATAGCTTGCCGGGTCGTTCTTACGCCCGCCCACCTTGAATGGCGCAGCCGCTGACAGGACCGGCAGTTTTGCCAGATCCGGATCGCCCTGCACAAAGTGTTCCGCATAGGCTTTCTGCGCCATGTTGACGACCTGAACGGTCGGGTCGTCCTGCACCAGCGCCAGGAAGCTGTACATGTTATCGGCGGATTTGCCGATCGGCTTGCTGACGAATTCGCGCGTGGCGTCGTGATCGTGCTTCAGCACGTAGACCAGTTTTTTATCTTCCGCCGCCAGAGATTTTTTAGCCGCAGCGTCGTAAATCGGGCGCGCTTCGGCTTTTGACTGCGTCACCTTCCAGCTGCCGCCGTCGTTATTCAGCACCAGATCCACCACGCCAAGATGGTCGCCCCACATGCCCGGCATCACCGAAGGCACGCCGTTGAGCGTCCCTTTCTCAATGTCCGCTCCTTTGATGCTGGCGAAATCTTTGCCCGGGAAGACCGCGTGGGCGTGGCCGAACAGGATCGCGTCGACGCCTGGGACTTCACTCAGATAGTAAACGGAGTTTTCTGCCATGGCCTGATACGGATCGGCGGAGAGACCCGAGTGGGCGACAACGACCACCAGATCGGCGCCTTTTTCGCGCATTTCGGGCACGTATTTCCGCGCGGTTTCGGTGATGTCGTTAACGGTCACTTTACCGTCGAGGTTGGCTTTATCCCACGTCATGATCTGCGGCGGCACAAAGCCGATATAGCCGATTTTCAGCGTCTGTTTTTTACCGTCCTGGTCGACGACGTTTGTCTCTTTAATCAGGTAAGGGGTAAAGAGCGGCTTTTGCGTCTTAACGTCGATGATATTGGCGTTAACGTACGGGAATTTCGCACCGGCGAGCGCATCGTGCAGGTATGTCAGACCGTAGTTGAATTCGTGGTTACCGAGGTTGCCGACGGTATAGTCCAGGGTGTTCATCGCTTTATAAACAGGATGGATCTCGCCTTTTTTCAGCCCCCTGGTCGCCATGTAATCCCCGAGCGGACTGCCCTGAATGAGATCGCCATTGTCGACCAGCACGCTGTTTTTCACTTCGCCACGCGCCGCATCGATCAGGCTTGCCGTGCGTACCAGGCCGAATTTTTCCGTCGGGGTATCTTTGTAGTAATCGAAGTCCATCATGTTGCTGTGCAGATCGGTCGTTTCCAGAATACGCAGATCTACCGTCGCCGCCTGTACGCTTGCTGCAATCAGCGTCGCCAGAAGCGTTGCACTAAACTTAATCATCAGAGGAGTCCTTTTTTCGATGCAGAGCACAAAAGAGTATGTATCTATAGCTTGTTGCTTACAGAAATGTGAATCCTGACAGAAAAAAGTAACCTGAAACCGGAATTGCTTCACAGATAGCGGAATTGTTCACATTACGATATAACTAAAACAAAGAGTTAACCTCACTGCGTTAACAAAGAGGTGGAAAATGCTAGATAAAATTTGTCAGCTCGCACGGGATGCGGGAGATGCCATCATGCAGGTATATGACGGCAGTAAACCTATGGAGGTGGTCAGCAAAGCCGACGACTCTCCGGTCACGGCGGCGGATATCGCGGCGCATAAGGTGATCCTGAAAGGATTACAGGCTTTAACGCCGGACATCCCCGTTCTGTCAGAAGAAGCGCCGCAAAGCTGGGACGAGCGCCAGCACTGGCAGCGTTACTGGCTGGTCGATCCGCTGGACGGGACAAAAGAGTTCATCAAGCGCAACGGTGAATTCACCGTCAATATCGCCCTGATTGAGAAGGGCAAAGCGGTGCTGGGCGTGGTCTACGCGCCGGTAATGAAGGTGATGTACAGCGCTGCAGAAGGGAAGGCGTGGAAGGAAGAGTGCGGCGTGCGCAAGCAGATCCAGGTGCGCGATGCGCGTCCACCGCTGGTGGTGATTAGCCGCTCGCACAGCGACAGCGAGCTGCAGGAGTACCTGCAGCAGCTGGGTGAACACCAGACCACCTCGATTGGCTCATCGCTGAAATTCTGCCTGGTGGCGGAAGGCCATGCGCAGCTCTACCCTCGTTTTGGGCCAACCAACGTCTGGGATACCGCGGCAGGTCATGCCGTTGCCGCGGCCGCCGGGGCGCATGTTCATGACTGGCAGGGCAAGCCGCTTGACTATACCCCGCGCGAATCCTTCCTCAACCCCGGCTTCCGCGTCTCTATTTACTGAGCCAGCAGCTTATGCAGCAGGTCGACAACCTGCTGCACCTCTTCCTGGGTTAACGCGCCGTCTTTCGCCCACTGTACGCGGCCCTCTTTATCCAGCACGATAATCGCGGAGCTTTCTTCTTCCAGCTGCCAGGCCTTACGGGTTACGCCGTTGCTGTCGACGATAAACTGCGACCACGGGTAGAGCTTTTTATTGCTCTCAAGGCTTGAGCGTACAAACATCCCGGAGCCCGGAATGGCGTCGTCGGTGTTAACAATGGTGGTCGTCTGGTAGCGGTCGTGAGGGAATTTTGCGGCCTTGATCGCTTCCACCAGGGTAGCATTTTTCTCTTTTGCGGATGTACGACCGGCAATATGTTGTACAACTCTCACTTTGCCCGCGAGCTGCGCGCTATTCCAGGGTTTGTAGCTAAACTTATCATTGTCGAGAATCAATTCTCCCCGGTCAGCAATGCCGACTGGCGGTACACGTTCTCCTTTTTCAATGTTGTGAGCGGAAGCCCACAGCGGCAGCAGCAGGCAGGCTGCTGCAAGGATATTACGTAGGGTCATGGCGTTTCCTTATTGTTTGCAGGTGATCCGACCACTTGGTCTTGCGCTTTTAATCATAAGTGCGATCAATGGGGTTTTCCCGCAATCCCGATGCCAGTTTGCGGGCGAACGCACATATCCATGAAAAAACGACGGCTTATACTGCGCCCGGTCACGCTTTGCAAAGATTATTCTGAATAATTGTAATCAAACGGTAAATAAACTTATGCACACTGGGTAACACCGTAGTTCTGGTCTATAGTCATTGGGCATTAAAATTTGCGCTCAGGACAGTCGGGCCGATTGTGGCACCGCAAGAGCGTATGATTCGCAGGAGATACAAGAATGAAAATTTTCCAACGCTACAACCCGCTTCAGGTGGCGAAGTACGTGAAGATCCTGTTCCGTGGACGGTTGTATATCAAGGATGTTGGCGCTTTTGAGTTTGATAAGGGCAAGATCCTTGTCCCAAAAGTGAAGGACAAACAGCACCTGTCTGTGATGTCCGAAGTCAACCGTCAGGTTATGCGTCTGCAGACTGAGATGGCTTAACCAACGTGCTATGCAGTAGTTAAAAAAAACGGCTCCCAATGGGAGCCGTTGATGTTTGTAGAGGCTGGCGCTTTACGCCGACACCTTCTCTTCCGCGTCCGGCAGCTTCGGTACCAGTACGGTCGGTTTATTGTCGATGCGGGTCACGAGCAGCTGGTCGATGCGGTAGTTATCAATATCCACCACTTCAAACTTGTAGCCGGAGAACTTCACCGAGTCGGTACGTTTCGGGATCTTACGCAGCATAAACATCATAAAGCCGCCAATGGTCTCGTAGTTACCGGACTGCGGGAACTCGTCGATATCCAGCACGCGCATCACGTCTTCAATCGGTGTGCCGCCATCAATCAGCCATGAATTATCGTCACGCTGAACAATCTGCTCTTCCAGCCCCTGGCCAACCAGGTCGCCCATCAGTGTGGTCATCACGTCGTTCAGGGTGATAATACCCACCACCAGCGCGTATTCGTTCATGATAACCGCGAAGTCTTCCCCGGCGGTTTTGAAACTTTCCAGCGCTTCTGAGAGCGTCAGGGTGTCCGGCACAATCAGGGTATTGCGGATCTGCACGCCGCTGTTGAGCGCCAGGCTCTGGTTTGCCAGCACGCGGTTCAGCAGGTCTTTGGAGTCGACGTAACCGATGATGTGGTCGATATCTTCATTACAGACCAGGAACTTAGAGTGCGGATGCTGCGCTACTTTGTTCTTCAGGCTCTGCTCATCTTCATGCAAATCGAACCAGATAATGTTTTCACGGCCCGTCATGGAAGACGGCACGGTACGGGATTCCAGCTCGAACACGTTCTCAATCAGCTCGTGCTCCTGCTTGCGCAGCACCCCGGCCAGCGCGCCGGCTTCCACCACCGCATAAATGTCGTCAGAGGTGATGTCGTCTTTACGCACCATTGGCAGCTTAAAGATGCGGAAAATCACGTTCGCCAGACCGTTGAAGAACCACACCAGCGGACGAAACACGTACAGACAGAAGCGCATCGGGTTGATGATACGCAAAGCCACAGCTTCTGGCGCAATCATACCGATGCGTTTCGGGGTCAGGTCTGCAAAGAGGATGAACAGGCCGGTTACCAGCGAGAAGGAGAGGATAAAGCTCAGCTGTTCGGCCAGTTCAACGGACATGTACTTAACAAACAGACTATAAAACGCTGGAGAAAACGCAGCATCACCCACGATACCGCCGAGAATGGCGACCGCGTTGAGGCCAATTTGCACCACGGTGAAGAACATCCCGGGATTTTCCTGCATTTTCAGGATGCGGGTGGCATTGATGTTGCCTTCATCGGCAAGCAGCTTCAGTTTGATTTTACGGGACGCGGCCAGCGAGATCTCAGATATCGAGAAAAACGCGCTGACGGCAATCAGACAAAGTATTACTAAAATACTGTTTAACATAGTTTATCCGGCTTCTCGCCAGATCCTCAGAAGGGGAGTTGATACCATTTGTGTGAAAACACATTGAAAATCAGCTCGTAGCGTTGAGCCGATTATTTCAGCGGGTAGTATAGCGTAAAGAGATGTAAATCTGCCAGAGGTCACAATTTGGTGAAGATGGCCGGCGGGGGCGGCTGGTGGATGAATGTTAAGCTGTGAGACAACGCTGTCGCTTCTTTGAGCGCCACGCGGCTCGCGTGGCGCTGGGTCGATAATCAGGCCAGCTGTGGCGGCAGGCAGACGCCGATGCCCCCGATACCGCAGTAGCCGTACGGGTTTTTATGCAGATACTGCTGGTGATCGTCCTCGGCATAGTAGAACGGTTTCGCGGTGGTGATTTCCGTCGTCACCTCGCGCGTATCGCCCGCTTCACGCATGGCCTGCTGGAAACGCTCAAGGCTGGCGCGCGCGGCGGCATCCTGCTCGGGCGTGAGCGGATAAATGGCCGAACGGTACTGTGTGCCGTGGTCGTTGCCCTGACGCATGCCCTGCGCCGGGTCGTGGTTTTCCCAGAAGACCTGCAGGAGCTGCTCGTAGCTGATGACTGCAGGGTCATAGACCACGCGTACCGCTTCCGCATGCCCGGTTTCGCCGGAGCAGACTTCGCGATAGGTAGGATTCGGCGTGTAGCCGCCCGTGTAGCCAGCCGCCGTGCTGTAAACGCCGGGCAGCTGCCAGAAGAGGCGCTCAACGCCCCAGAAGCAGCCCATGGCGAACAGGGCGATTTCCATTCCCTCCGGCACGTTTGTCATGGAATGGTTATTGACGGCGTGTAAGGTCGCCACAGGCATAGGGGTGTTGCGTCCCGGTAATGCATCAGTTTGTGAAACCAGATGCTTTTTGTCGAATAAACTCACGATGGGGCCTCCCGGGGTGCGATGTTTCGGTTAAGGTTGTCACGAAGCGTTTAATTGAACACAATAAATGCGCTGAATGAGTCTAGATTTAATCATAAGAAATATTTGGGTGTTACACCCGTTTTCAACCCGTGATTTGGGTTTTTGGCCAACAGGCCGTATTTTGCCGCGGAGCGGTACTTCATTTGCTTCCAGGGTGGAAACAGGGATATTCAGGAGAAAACGTGACAAAAATCCGCCAGTTATGTTTAGTCAGTGTGTTGCTGACAAGCGGGATTGCCAGCGCGGCGAATGTCCGTTTGCAGGTTGAGGGGTTATCCGGGGCGCTGGAAAAAAACGTGCGTGCGCAGTTGTCGACCATCCAGAGTGATGAGGTGACGCCGGACCGGCGTTTTCGCGCGCGCGTGGATGACGCTATCCGTGAAGGGCTGAAAGCGCTGGGGTATTACGAACCCACCATTGATTTCGATCTTCGCCCGCCGCCAAAGAAGGGGCGCCAGGTTCTTATTGCCCGCGTTTCGCCGGGGGAGCCGGTATTGATTGGCGGCACGAACGTTATCCTGCGCGGCGGGGCGCGTACCGACCGGGATTACCTGGACCTGCTCAGCACGCGGCCGAAAATCGGTACCGTGCTTAACCACGGTGACTACGACCATTTCAAAAAAGAGCTGACGAACGTTTCCCTGCGTAAGGGCTACTTCGACAGCCAGTTCAATAAAAGCCAGCTGGGGATTGCGCTGGATCGGCGTCAGGCCTTCTGGGATATCGACTACGACAGCGGAGAACGCTACCGCTTTGGCGATGTGACGTTTGAAGGTTCGCAAATTCGTGAAGAGTATCTGCAAAACCTCGTGCCGTTCAAAAAAGGGGATTACTACCAGTCGAGAGACCTGGCGGAACTGAACCGTCGTCTTTCCGCTACCGGCTGGTTTAACTCCGTGGTTGTCGCACCGGAATTTGATAAGTCTCGCAAAACGAAGGTGTTGCCGCTGCATGGCGTTGTCTCGCCGCGCACCGAGAACACCATTGAGACCGGTGTTGGCTACTCGACGGATGTTGGACCACGCGTGAGAACCTCGTGGAAAAAGCCGTGGATGAACTCGTACGGTCACAGCCTGACCACCAGCCTGAGCCTCTCTGCGCCCGAGCAGCAGCTGGATTTCAGCTACAAAATGCCGCTGCTGAAAAACCCGCTTGAGCAATATTACCTTGTGCAGGGCGGTTTTAAGCGCACCGACTTGAACGACACCAAGCAGGATTCTACGACCCTTGCGGTCTCCCGCTTCTGGGATCTCTCCAGCGGCTGGCAGCGCGCCATTAACCTGCGCTGGAGCCTGGACCACTTTACCCAGGCCAACGTCACCAATACCACCATGCTGCTTTATCCGGGCGTGATGATCAGCCGTACCCGCTCGCGCGGCGGCCTGATGCCGACCTGGGGCGACTCACAGCGCTACTCCATCGATTATTCCAACTCCGCCTGGGGCTCCGACGTGGATTTCTCGGTGATTCAGGCGCAAAACGTCTGGATCCGCACGCTGTACGACAAACACCGCTTTGTGATGCGCGGCAATCTCGGCTGGATTGAAACGGGCGACTTCGAGCGCGTTCCGCCGGATCTGCGCTTCTTCGCCGGGGGCGACCGCAGCATTCGTGGGTATAAGTACAAATCGATCTCACCTGAGAACGAGAAAGGCCAACTGACCGGTGCATCAAAACTGGCGACCGGATCGCTGGAGTATCAGTACAACGTCAGCGGAAAGTGGTGGGGCGCTATGTTTGTTGACGGCGGTGAGGCGGTGAACGATATCCGCCGCAGCGACTTTAAAACCGGCGCGGGCGTGGGCGTACGCTGGCAGTCACCCGTCGGGCCCATCAAGCTCGACTTCGCCGTGCCTGTCGGTGACAAAGAAGAGCACGGATTACAGTTTTACATCGGTCTGGGGCCTGAATTATGAGTTTATGGAAGAAAATAAGCCTCGGGGTGCTGATTTTTATCGTGCTGCTGCTCGGTACGGTGGCGTTTCTGGTGGGAACGACGACCGGGCTGCATCTGCTGTTTAACGCTGCGAACCGCTGGGTGCCGGGGCTGGAGATTGGCCAGGTAACGGGCGGCTGGCGCGATCTGCGTCTGAAGAATATCCGCTACGAGCAGCCGGGCGTGGCGGTGAACGCCGGGGAGTTCCACCTGGCGGTGAAGCTGGGCTGCCTGCGCGACAGCAAGCTCTGCGTCAACGATCTGTCGCTTAAAGACGTCAACGTGGCGATAGATTCGAAAAAAATGCCGAAGTCTGCGCCGGTCGAGGAAGAGGACAGCGGCCCGCTGAATCTCTCCACGCCGTACCCGATCGCGCTCTATCGGGTCGCGCTCGATAACGTCAATATCAAAATCGACGACACTACCGTGTCCGTGATGGATTTCACCTCCGGCCTGCGCTGGCAGGAGAAAAACCTCACCCTGACGCCGACGTCCCTGCAGGGCTTGCTGATCGCGTTGCCGAAGGTGGCCGACGTGGCGCAGGAAGAGATCGTCGAGCCGAAGATCCAGAACCCGCAGCCGGAAGAAAAGCCGCTGGGCGAAACGCTGAAAGATCTCTTCTCGAAGCCTGTCCTGCCGGAAATGACCGACGTTCATCTGCCGCTGAACCTTAATATCGAGGAGTTCAAAGGTGAGCAGCTGCGCCTGACCGGCGATACCGATCTGACGGTCTACACCATGCTGCTGAAAGTCAGCAGCATTGACGGCAACATGAAGCTCGACGCGCTGGATATCGACACCAACCAGGGCTCGGTGAATGCGTCGGGGAATGCCCTGCTGCGCGACAACTGGCCGGTGGACATCACGCTTAACAGTGCCCTCAACATCGATCCGCTGAAAGGCGAAAAGGTGAAGGTCAAAGTGGGCGGTGCGCTGCGCGATAAGCTGGATGTCGGGGTCAACCTCTCCGGCCCGGTGGACATGGTCCTGCGCGCGCAAACGCAGCTGGCGGAAGCCGGGCTGCCGCTCAATCTTGAGGTTGTCAGCAAGCAGCTTTACTGGCCGTTCACCGGCGAAAAACAGTTCCAGGCCGATGACCTGAAGCTGAAGCTGAGCGGCAAGATGACCGACTACGCGCTCTCGTTCCGCACCGCCGTGAAGGGGCAGGGCGTACCGCCCGCGAACATCACGCTGGATGCGAAGGGCAACGAACAGCAGGTCAACCTCGACAAGCTGACCGTCGCGGCGCTGGAAGGTAAAACCGAGCTGACCGCGCTGCTCGACTGGCAGCAGGCGATCAGCTGGCGCGGCGAGCTGAAGCTGACGGGCATTAACACCGCCAAAGAGGTGCCGGACTGGCCGTCGAAGCTGGATGGCCTGATTAAAACCCGCGGCAGCCTGTACGGCGGTACGTGGCAGATGGACGTGCCGGAAATCAAGCTCACCGGGAACGTGAAGCAGAACAAGGTTAACGTTGAAGGTTCGGTAAAAGGCAACAGCTATCTGCAGTGGGTTATCCCGGGGCTGCACGTGGCGCTGGGCCGCAACACGGCGGATATCAAAGGCGAGCTGGGGGTGAAAGATCTCAATCTGGACGCCACCATCGACGCGCCGAATCTGGATAACGCCCTGCCGGGGCTGGGCGGCACGGCGAAGGGCCTCGTGAAAGTGCGCGGTACGGTGGAGGCGCCGCAGCTGCTGGCGGACATTACCGCCAATAACCTGCGCTGGCAGGAGCTGAGCGTTGCCCGCGTCCGCGTGGAAGGGGATGTGAAATCCACCGATCAGATCGGCGGTAGCCTGAACCTGCGCGTGGAGCGCATTTCTCAGCCGGACGTGAACATTAACCTGGTCACCCTGGACGCCAAAGGGAACGAGAAGCAGCACGACCTCGAGCTGCGCGTGCAGGGCGAGCCGGTCTCCGGCCAGCTTCACCTTACCGGCAGCTTTGACCGCAAGGAAGAACGCTGGAAAGGGACGCTGGATAACACGCGCTTCAGTACGCCGGTCGGGCCGCTGGCGCTCTCGCGCGCCATTGCCCTCGACTACCGCAACGCTGAGCAGAAGATAAGCATTGGGCCACACTGCTGGACCAACCCGAATGCGGAGCTGTGCGTGCCGCAGACCATCGATGCGGGTGCGGAAGGGCGCGCGCAGATCAACCTCAACCGCTTCGATCTGGCGATGCTGAAGCCGTTTATGCCGGACACGACCCAGGCCAGCGGCGTCTTCAGCGGGAAAGCCGATGTGGCCTGGGACACCACCAAAGAGGGGCTGCCGCAGGGCAGCGTCACGCTGTCCGGGCGTAACGTGAAGGTGACGCAGGAGGTCAACGACGCGCTGCTGCCGGTGGCGTTCGACACCCTGAACCTGAGTGCCGATCTGCATAACAATCGCGCACAGCTGGGGTGGACGATCCGCCTGACCAACAACGGTCAGCTGGACGGGCAGGTCCAGATTACCGATCCGCAGGGACGGCGTAATCTGGGCGGCAACGTCAACATCCGTAACTTCAACCTGGCGATGGTGAACCCGATTTTCGCGCGCGGGGAAAAAGCGGAGGGCATGCTGAACGCTAACCTGCGCCTGGCCGGTAACGTGCAAAGCCCGCAGCTGTTCGGTCAGATGCGGCTCAGCGGCGTGGATATCGACGGTAACTTCATGCCGTTTGACATGCAGCCCAGCCAGATCGCGATGAACTTCAACGGCATGAGCTCGACGCTGAGCGGCTCGGTATTGACGCAGCAAGGGCAAATCAACCTGAGCGGCGACGCGGACTGGAGCCAGCTCGACAACTGGCGCGCCCGAATTGCCGCGAAGGGCAGCAAGGTGCGCATCACCGTACCGCCGATGGTGCGCCTGGACGTCTCGCCTGATGTGGTCTTTGAAGCCACGCCAAGTCTCTTCACGCTTGACGGACGCGTCGACGTGCCGTGGGCGCGCATCGTGGTTCACGACGTGCCGGAAAGCGCGGTCGGCGTCTCAAGTGATGAAGTGATGCTCAATGAAAATCTGAAACCTGTCGAACAGAAGAGCGCGGGCATACCGATCAATAGTAACCTCATCGTGCACGTGGGGAATAACGTGCGGTTGAATGCGTTTGGGCTGAAGGCGAGGCTCACGGGCGACCTGAAAGTCGCGCAGGATAAACAGGGGCTTGGCCTGAACGGGCAGATCACTATCCCTGAAGGGCGTTTCCACGCCTATGGTCAGGATCTGATTGTGCGCAAAGGCGAGCTGCTGTTCTCCGGTCCACCGGATCAGCCCCTGCTGAACATCGAGGCGATTCGTAACCCGGAAGCGACGGAAGATGACGTCATTGCTGGCGTTCGCGTCACCGGTTCCGCCGACGAACCGAAGGCGGAGATCTTCTCTGACCCGGCGATGTCGCAGCAGGAAGCCCTCTCTTATCTGCTGCGTGGACAAGGTCTGAACAGCGGACAAAGCGACAGTGCGGCGATGACCTCGATGTTAGTGGGTCTGGGGGTTGCACAAAGTGGGCAGGTTGTGGGTAAAATCGGCGAGACGTTCGGCGTAAGCAATCTGGCGCTGGACACCCAGGGCGTGGGTGACTCCTCGCAGGTGGTGGTCAGCGGCTATGTATTGCCGGGTCTGCAGGTAAAATATGGTGTGGGGATCTTTGACTCACTGGCAACTCTCACGTTACGCTATCGCCTGATGCCCAAGCTATATCTGGAAGCAGTGTCCGGCGTAGACCAGGCACTTGATCTGCTCTATCAGTTTGAGTTTTAGCAATGCGAATATTTGTCTACGGCAGTTTACGAACCAAGCAAGGCAACAGTCACTGGATGACCAATGCCCTGCTGCTGGGGAATTACAATATCGAGAACTACCAGTTGTACAGCCTGGGCCACTATCCAGGCGCGGTTCCGGGCGAAGGAACAGTACAGGGTGAAGTCTATCGTATTGATAACGCGACGCTTGCCGAACTTGATGCCTTGCGCACCAGGGGCGGTGAATACGCACGCCAGTTGATCCAGACGCCGTACGGAAGTGCGTGGATGTACGTCTACCAGCGTCCGGTCGAAGGGTTAACGCGGATTGTAAGCGGTAACTGGTTAGACAGAGACCAGTACTGAAAAAAACAACGCCACCGTGAGGTGGCGTTGTTTTTTTTATTCCTTCAACTCTCTTCTGTATCCCGGCGTCGGGTTAAAAACAGAGGAACGAACAGCATGATGTACGGGGCAATAAGCCATAAAAAACACAAGGCGCGTGAACGGCCATAGTAGTTTATGCACCGCGTATTGCTTGAAATGACGGGCAGGAAAAACAGTAAAAACAGCAGAATCACATAATCGCTTCGATAAGGGATCCATAAGTAAAACAAAAACCAGGCAAGCTGGAATGTCATGATGCAGAGATACTGCCATTTACTGTCTTTACCGTAACAGTCAAACGCCTTTATGTAGCCCATCTTTATGCTTTGAAGAAAGAAACTTAGCATGTATAACGCTCACGATCGCGACGGTCAGGAGTGTGCTCATCAGCAACGCCCCTAAAAAATAGCTTTGGGTGATATCAGTAGCACCCGAGCCTAAAGTATGCAATTTACTATAACCTCTATCTACTGCAACAAAAAGCGTATATAGCCCTATGTTAATAAAGAATTGCAGAAGACAAGAAAAAAAGATATTTCTGGGAATTGTTTTTAATAGAGTGAGTAACGCATAAATAATGCTTGATGATAGCGCGAAGTAAAGTCCGTTAAGTAAACCAGATAGTAATGCGCTATTTATTTGACTGAATATTAAATGATCGCTTCCATAGTACCATGACAGATATTCAACATAAGTACTTCTGCCAAAGACAAAGGAAGCAATAATAAGGACGAATAGGCTTATGACATGGCTTTTCTTACTCATAATTTTGCTCCCTTAGATAGCAGCTCCTTCATCGTTTTACTGGCTTCTAGCTGATCTTTGATTATGGCAAGGTCACGAGTATTGTGGTTATATTTTGCAATAGCGGTTGGTGTACCCTTACCACCATTATCCATAAAGAAGACTATATCCTTACGACCATAAAGAAGGACTTGTGGGATGGGATCACGCCCATAACTCACCGCCTGTGGAAGGGAGTGGATAGACTCTGTCGTGAGGAAGCGAGGAATATTTTCATGCTCAATATTACCTAAAGGCGTGGTGGCAACAAGGGAGCCGATAAAATCGGTCGTATACACTAACGCATCTGTATCCTTGGTCGTTACTTTTGAACCCGTAATATATTTTATCTGTTGCCAAAGGGTAATATCTTTAGGGGTAACCTTAACACCATCCATAAACATATCCTGCTTGCGTTTTAGCTGAATGACAGTACGGTGCACCTGTGTCAAAGAGGGGCTGATTTCCCCAATAGAAGGCATATAACCATCGCGGGAATACAACCGTTCAATGATAAAATAAATTCCAGTTGGGCGGGCAACATCAATGTTAATGGATGACATATGAATCCTGTAATGAATGGGGATTAATGATCATCATGACAGTATGTTGTGAACAGCCAGGCTATTCAACCACTCCCACTATAAATGATAGGGAGTCTTTTTTTGTTTTTAATATCCAAAACAAAAGGAATGGGATTATTCTTAAAAGTTAAGTTTGTACTACTCTCAACCAGGGAAATAAAAAAGCCCCGACTCGCGGGGCCTTCATTAACAGCAGTAAGAATTACTTCTTAGCAGCGCGTTCGAAGGAGGCGATGATTTCTGCTTTCGCCGCTTCTGCGTTGTCCCAGCCGTCAACTTTAACCCACTTGCCTTTTTCGAGGTCTTTGTAATGCTCGAAGAAGTGAGTGATCTGCGCTTTCAGCAGCTCTGGCAGGTCATTCACATCTTTGATGTGATCGTATTCTTTGCTCAGCTTGGTGTGCGGTACCGCAACCAGCTTCGCATCTTCACCGGATTCGTCGGTCATTTTCAGCACGCCAACTGGACGGCAGCGAATGACGGAGCCTGGCTCCAGTGGGTATGGCGTTGGGACCAGCACGTCAACCGGGTCACCGTCCAGAGACAGGGTGTGGTTGATGTAACCGTAGTTGCACGGATAGAACATCGCGGTAGACATGAAACGGTCTACGAACAGGGCGCCGCTCTCTTTGTCCACTTCGTATTTGATCGGATCTGCGTTAGCCGGGATTTCGATAACTACGTAGATGTCTTCTGGCAGTTCTTTACCCGCTGGGACGTTGAGTAAGCTCATGTCGGTGTCCTTTAAAATGGATGGTAAACAAGTGGCAGGTATTATAGCCAACTCGCGCTGAATGTCTCCGCCTGTTTTCGCTTTCTCTCCCCGCTTTTCCCACTTTTCAGACCCTTTCCATGACAGAAAAATCCATAAACTCAGCCGCATTTTTCATGGTGAAATGAAAGCGATTACAAACTTGTGATTAACGTTTTATTCACTTTTCTGAAGTGTGATGTAACGCAATTCGTTACATATTTCATGGGCTATAGTCATTTCGCAGAACATCTTTTAACCAACAATAAACACCCCTACGAGGACGCTCATATGTGGAAGCGCTTACTTCTTGTCACAGCAGTTTCGGCAGCCATGTCGTCTATGGCGATGGCCGCTCCCTTAACCGTAGGTTTTTCGCAGGTCGGCTCCGAATCTGGCTGGCGAGCGGCAGAAACCAACGTTGCGAAAAGCGAGGCTCAGAAACGCGGCATTACCCTGAAAATCGCCGATGGTCAGCAAAAACAAGAGAATCAGATCAAAGCCGTGCGCTCCTTTATCGCCCAGGGCGTGGATGCCATCTTTATTGCACCCGTCGTGGCGACCGGCTGGGAACCCGTCCTGAAGGAAGCGAAAGACGCTGAGATCCCTGTCTTCCTGCTCGACCGTTCCATCGACGTCAAAGACAAATCCCTCTATATGACCACCGTGACCGCCAACAACGTGCTTGAAGGGCAATTGATTGGCGACTGGCTGGTGAAACAGGTCGACGGCAAGCCGTGTAACGTCGTTGAGCTGCAGGGCACTGTCGGCGCGAGCGTGGCCATCGACCGTAAAAAAGGCTTTGCTGAGGCCATCGCTAAAGCGCCAAACATCAAGATTATCCGCTCTCAGTCCGGCGACTTTACGCGCAGTAAAGGTAAAGAGGTCATGGAGAGCTTCATCAAGGCTGAAAACAACGGCAAGAACATCTGCATGGTTTACGCCCACAACGATGACATGGTGATCGGTGCGATTCAGGCAATTAAAGAAGCGGGCCTGAAGCCGGGCAAAGATATCCTCACCGGCTCTATCGACGGCGTGCCGGACATCTACAAAGCGATGATCGACGGCGAAGCCAACGCCAGCGTGGAGCTGACGCCAAACATGGCTGGCCCGGCATTCGACGCGCTGGAGAAATTCAAGAAGGACGGCACGATGCCTGAGAAGGTGACGGTCACTAAGTCCACGCTCTACCTGCCTGATACGGCGAAAGAAGAGTTAGAGAAGAAGAAGAATATGGGCTACTAAGAACCGCGCCCCTCACCCCAGCCCTCTCCCCGGAGGGGAGAGGGAAAAGGCAGGGCGGAGCTGGATATTAACAATTGGCACGATCAATCCCCTCTCCCCTCCGGGGAGAGGGTCAGGGTGAGGGGGAAAACCATGACCACTGAACAACACCAGGAAATCCTCCGCACAGAGGGCTTAAGCAAATTCTTCCCCGGCGTAAAGGCGCTGGATAACGTTGATTTCAGCCTGCGGCGCGGTGAGATCATGGCGCTGCTGGGCGAGAACGGCGCGGGAAAATCGACGCTGATTAAATCCCTCACCGGCGTTTATCACGCCGATCGCGGCACCATCTGGCTGGAAGGCAACGCCATTTCGCCGAAAAATACCGCCCATGCCCAACAGCTGGGGATCGGGACGGTGTACCAGGAAGTAAACCTGCTGCCGAATATGTCGGTGGCGGATAATCTGTTTATTGGCCGTGAGCCGCGACGTTTTGGCCTGCTGCGCCGCAAAGAGATGGAGGCGCGGGCGACAAAGCTGATGGAATCGTACGGCTTCTCCCTTGACGTCCGCGAGCCGCTGAACCGCTTTTCCGTGGCGATGCAGCAGATCGTCGCCATTTGTCGCGCGATCGATCTCTCGGCAAAGGTGCTGATCCTCGACGAACCCACCGCCAGCCTCGATACCCAGGAAGTGGAGATGCTCTTTACCCTGATGCGCCAGCTGCGCGATCAGGGCGTCAGCCTGATCTTCGTTACCCACTTCCTCGATCAGGTATATGAGGTAAGCGATCGCATCACGGTGCTGCGCAACGGCAGCTTTGTCGGCTGCCGCGAAACCCGCGAGCTGCCGCAGATCGAGCTGGTGAAAATGATGCTGGGCCGCGAGCTGGAAACCAACGCCCTTCAGCGCGCCGGGCGCACGCTGCTCAGCGAGAAACCGGTCGCCGCGTTCAGCGATTACGGCAAGAAAGGCGTGATATCGCCGTTTAATCTGGAAGTCCGCCCGGGCGAAATTGTCGGGCTGGCGGGCCTGTTAGGATCCGGACGAACCGAAACCGCCGAGGTGATCTTCGGGATCAAGCCGGCCGACAGCGGCAGCGCGCTGATCAAGGGCAAACCGCAAACCTTACGATCCCCGCATCAGGCCTCCTGTCTGGGCGTCGGCTTCTGCCCGGAAGACCGAAAAACGGACGGCATTATTGCCGCGGCCTCGGTGCGGGAAAATATCATTCTGGCGCTGCAGGCCCAGCGCGGCTGGCTGCGCCCGATCCCCCGTAAAGAGCAAAACGCCATTGCCGAGCGCTTTATCCGTCAGCTGGGTATTCGTACCCCGAGCGCGGAACAGCCTATCGAGTTCCTCTCCGGCGGCAACCAGCAGAAGGTGCTGCTCTCCCGCTGGCTGCTGACCAAACCCCAGTTCCTGATCCTCGACGAACCGACCCGCGGCATTGACGTGGGGGCGCACGCCGAAATTATCCGGCTTATCGAAACCCTGTGCGCGGACGGTCTGGCGCTGCTGGTTATTTCGTCCGAGCTGGAGGAGCTGGTGGGATATGCCGATCGCGTCATCATCATGCGCGATCGCAAACAGGTGGCAGAGATCCCGCTGGATAAGCTGTCCGTTCCGGCGATCATGAATGCCATCGCGGCATAAGGAGTAAATCGTGATGCCCCGTTCGCTTTCGCAAACCGGTGAGTCAAAGCGCCGATTCAGCTGGCCAACCGGCACGCCGCAAATCGCAGCGCTGCTGGTGGTTCTGCTGGTTGATAGCCTGGTCGCGCCGCATTTCTTCCAGATTATCGTGCAGGATGGTCGCCTGTTTGGCAGCCCGATAGACATTCTAAACCGTGCCGCGCCGGTGGCGCTGCTGGCTATCGGGATGACGCTGGTCATCGCCACCGGCGGGATTGACCTCTCCGTCGGCGCGGTGATGGCCATCGCCGGGGCCACGGCAGCTTCCATGACCGTGTCCGGACACAGCCTGCCGGTGGTACTGCTGGCGGCCTTAGGCACCGGCGTGCTGGCCGGATTATGGAACGGCATTCTGGTGGCGGTGCTGAAAATTCAGCCCTTTGTCGCCACCCTTATCTTAATGGTGGCCGGGCGCGGCGTGGCGCAGCTGATTACCTCCGGGCAGATTGTCACCTTTAACTCGCCGAGCCTGGCGTGGATCGGGAGCGGCAACCTTCTGTTCTTCCCGACGCCGGTGATCGTTGCCCTGGTCACGCTCGTTGTCTTCTGGCTTTTCACCCGCAAAACGGCGCTGGGCATGTTCATTGAAGCCGTCGGGATCAACATCCGCGCCGCGCGCAACGCCGGGGTCAACACCCGGCTGATGGTGATGCTGACCTACGTGCTGAGCGGCGTCTGCGCCGCCATCGCCGGGGTCATCGTCGCGGCGGATATTCGCGGGGCCGATGCCAACAACGCGGGGCTCTGGCTGGAGCTGGACGCGATCCTCGCGGTGGTGATCGGCGGTGGATCGCTGATGGGCGGGCGCTTTAACCTGCTGCTCTCGGTGATTGGCGCGCTGATCATTCAGGGAATGAACACCGGGATCCTGCTTTCGGGGTTCCAGCCGGAACTCAACCAGGTGGTGAAAGCGGTGGTCGTGCTCTGCGTGCTGATCGTCCAGTCGCCGCGCTTTGTCAGCATCATTAAGGGGATCCGTGGCCATGATAAAACGTAATTTACCGTTGATGATCACGCTGGGCGTGTTTGTGCTGGGGTATCTCTACTGCCTCACCCAATTCCCCGGTTTTGCCTCGACCCGCGTGATTTGCAATATCCTGACCGATAACGCCTTTTTAGGCATCATCGCCGTCGGGATGACCTTTGTGATCCTCTCCGGCGGGATCGATCTCTCCGTTGGCTCGGTGATCGCGTTTACGGGCGTGTTCCTCGCGAAGGCGATCGGCTTCTGGGGCATCTCTCCGCTGGTGGCGTTTCCGCTGGTGCTGGCGATGGGCTGCGCGTTTGGTGCCTTTATGGGGCTGCTGATCGACGCGTTAAAAATCCCGGCGTTTATCATTACTCTCGCCGGGATGTTCTTCCTGCGCGGGGTGAGCTACCTGGTGTCGGAAGAGTCGATTCCGATTAACCATCCGGTGTACGACACGCTCTCCAGCCTGGCGTGGAAAATTCCCGGCGGCGGCCGCCTGAGCGCGATGGGGCTGCTGATGCTGGGCGTGGTGGTGATTGGCATCTTCCTCGCCCACCGTACCCGGTTTGGCAACCAGGTTTACGCCATCGGCGGTAACGCCACGTCGGCAAACCTGATGGGGATCTCCACCCGCAGCACCACCATCCGCATCTATATGCTCTCGACCGGCCTGGCGACGCTGGCGGGGATCGTCTTCTCGGTGTATACCCAGGCGGGCTATGCCCTTGCAGGCGTGGGCGTTGAGCTGGATGCGATTGCTTCTGTGGTCATTGGCGGCACGCTGCTCAGCGGCGGGGTGGGGACGGTGCTGGGAACGCTGTTCGGCGTGGCGATCCAGGGGCTGATACAAACCTATATCAACTTTGACGGCACGCTCAGCTCCTGGTGGACGAAGATCGCCATCGGCATTCTGCTGTTTATTTTTATTGCCCTGCAGCGTGGCCTGACGGTGCTCTGGGAGAACCGCCAAAGCTCACCTGTTACCCGCGTAAACACATCGGTAACAGAGCGATAACACGCTGAATTTGCTTAAAGTCTAAACATTTTCCGGTAGCGGCCGATACTCTTTTTTTATGCCCAGAAATATCTCGCTACCGGAAATAATATCATGCTTAAAACGCTATCGATTCGTACCGGCTTGCTCTCTTTACTGGCCGTTATGACCCTTCTGCTGCTGATTGTCAGCGGCATTGGCATTTATGCCCTCACACAGAGTTCTTCTTCACTGCAGCGTATTAATCACCTTCAGGGTGAGCAGATGGTGCAGCTTAATTCAGGCTATACGCTGATCCTGCGCGCGCGCAATGAGGCGGGCCAGGCCGTCCGCCTGATGGAAATCGGCATGCTGGACGATGCGGCCAAAGCGGTTAAAAACATCAATCAGGAAGTTGCCCTGGCCCAGAAAACGCTGAAAGGCGTGATCGACGGCGGCGTGGCTGACGAGCAGGGACAACAGCTGCTCGATAAAGTGGCGGCCAGCCTGGCGACGTATAGCCAGCAGGGGATCAACCCGATGCTGAAAACCCTGAATGATCAGAGCGCGGACGGGTACTACGATCTTCTGGAGAAGACGCTGATTCCGGTGGCGAAGCAGTTTGATAACGACATGCAGGCGTTTCAGAAATGGAGCGAAGCGCGTGGTCAGGCGGAAGTGAGCGCCGTGCAGGCGAGTAAAACCCGCGTACTGATCCTGATTATCGTCGCAGCGCTGCTGACGGCGGGCATTATCGTGCTCGCGTGGCTGGTGCTGCGCCATATGCTGCTCAAGCCGCTCTCTGCATCGATCGCTCAGCTGGAGAACGTGGCGGCGGGGGATTTAACCCATACGCTGAATGCACCCGCGAGCCAGGAGTTTAACCGCCTCAATGCGGTGATAGAGGAGATGCGGCAGTCGCTGATGAACTCGGTTATGCGGGTACGCGATGCCAGCTCGCAAATTGACACCGGTAGCCGCGAGCTGACGCTGGGAAACCGCGATCTTGCCGAGCGTACGGAATCCACCGCCACGTCGCTGGAGCAGACGGCGGCCAGCATGGAACAGATCACCGCGACGGTGAAGCTCAACGCCGATAACGCCGAGCAGGCGCACCAGCTGGCGAAGTCGGTGTCCGACACGGCCGATCACGGCAGCGAAATGGTCTGCTACGTAATTGAAAAAATGCGCGATATCTCCGGCAGTTCGGCGCGCATCGCCGACATCCTGAGCGTGATCGACGGTATTGCCTTCCAGACCAATATTCTGGCGCTTAACGCCTCCGTGGAAGCGGCGCGCGCGGGCGAGCAGGGGCGCGGGTTTGCCGTCGTCGCGGGCGAAGTGCGAAACCTCGCCAGCCGCAGCGCCGACGCGGCGAAAGAGATCCGATCGCTTATCAGTGATTCGCAGACCCACGTTAACGAGGGCAGCGAGCTGGCCCAGCAGGCTGGCGAAACGATGGACGAGATCGCAACAGAAGTGCTGCGCATGACCAAACTGATGCGTGAGATTGCGACCGCGTCTCAGGAGCAGAGCCGCGGCATTGAGCAGGTGAATATTGCGGTGAATCAGATGGACGAAACCGCGCAGCAGAATGCCGCGCTGGTGCAGCAATCCTCCGCCGCGACCCGCTCTCTTGAGGAGCAGTCGCGTCAGCTGATGGAAGCCATGTCATCATTCAAAGTGACGACTCAGACCGCTGCATAATATTACCCAGCCCCGGTACGTTCTGTGCCGGGGTTTTATTTTTTCCGGAATTAACTGCCGCAATATTATCGTGAATTTCACCCATTAATATTTCCAGTGAGCTGGTTAAAGCTAACGCTTTTTCCGTCGGTTCAAGATATAAACCTTTGCGGAAAAATAACGGTTCATCAAAGAGTTGATTAAAGCGCTTTAAGGCCAGGCTCACCGCCGGACGTGACATCTCCAGACGCAAAGAGGCTTTTGCCATGCTGCCGCAGCGGACGATTTCAATAAATACAGGGATAAGATTTAAATCAATGCCGGTATTAGCACGGGAATAATTGTTCATTGCGATTCTGCTCCACGAAATATCTGTCAAACTGTTATGGAAATAATGCAGGAGCAGTGGTGAATATTAAAGCCTGTTTTTTATAAACACTTATACGGTAAAACATATAAATGACCAGGGGAGCCAGAACAGCTCCCCTGTAGAGAGGCATTACGCGTCCGGATACTCACGGATAAAACGTTCAACGTCTTCAACCATGTGGTTGTTGCCGACGAAGAATGAACGGCGCTGGTGAAGGCTTTCCGGCACGATATCCAGAATACGCTCTTTACCGTCGCTCGCCTTGCCGCCCGCCTGTTCGGCGAGGAACGCCATCGGGTTGCACTCGTACAGCAGGCGCAGCTTCCCGTCCGGGTGGCTGGCGGTGCTTGGGTAGAGGTAGATACCGCCTTTCAGCAGGTTACGGTGGAAATCCGCGACCAGAGAGCCAATATAGCGGGACGTGTACGGGCGCTGGGTCGCTTTATCTTCTTCCTGGCAGAATTTAATGTACTTCTTCACGCCGTTCGGGAAGCGGATGTAGTTGCCTTCGTTGATGGAGTAGGTGTTGCCCTTCTCCGGGAAGCGCATGCGTTCCTGGCTCAGGCAGAAAACGCCCAGTGAAGGATCGTACGTAAAGGCGTGAACTCCGCAGCCGGTGGTGTACACCAGCATGGTGGAGGAGCCATAAACGACGTAACCGGCAGCAACCTGGTTAATGCCCGGCTGCAGGAAATCTTCTTCGGTCACCGGCGTGCCAACAGGCGTGACGCGGCGGTAGATGGAGAAAATGGTACCGACAGAAACGTTAACGTCGATGTTTGAGGAGCCGTCGAGCGGATCCATCAGAACAACGTATTTAGCGTGTTCACACCCTTCGAAAACAACAATTTCATCTTCTTCTTCAGAGGCGATACCCGCAACGATGTCGCGCGCGCGCAGTGCAGCTTTCAATTTTTCATTTGCGAACAGATCGAGCTTCTGTTGAACCTCGCCCTGAACGTTCTCGGCACCGCTGGCACCCAGGATATCGACCAGACCGGCCTTGTTGATATCGCGGTGGATGATCTTAGCGCCCAGCTTTATTGCCGACAGCAAAGCAGTGAGTTCACCGGTAGCATGAGAGAACTCGTGCTGCTTTTCGACAATAAATTCACCTAACGTTTTCATAACACTTTCCCTGCATCTTTGTGAGTAGAGCGATTGTATGTTCACTAAAACGACTAAAGCCCAACAATCTTAACAAACATTCAAATATTAGCGCAGAGGTGAATCGCGCCAGCAACATACGGATTTACCTGAAATGCGTTTCACAGCCGCTAACATGTGAGTAAAATGTGCGCCACATTGAAGAAGGATAGTGACGTATGCGCATTCATATATTGGGGATTTGTGGCACTTTCATGGGCGGACTGGCAATGCTGGCGCGCTCGCTGGGCCATGAAGTGACAGGTTCGGACGCCAATGTGTATCCGCCAATGAGCACACTTCTGGAGAAACAGGGCATCTCGTTAATTCAGGGCTACGATGCCAGCCAGCTGGATCCCGAGCCGGACCTGGTGATCATCGGCAACGCCATGACCCGCGGCAATCCGTGCGTCGAGGCGGTTCTGGAACGCAATATTCCGTTCATGTCCGGCCCGCAGTGGCTGCATGACTTCGTCCTGCGCGACCGCTGGGTGGTTGCCGTTGCCGGTACCCATGGCAAAACCACGACCGCGGGCATGGCGACCTGGATCCTCGAAGCCTGCGGCTACAAGCCGGGCTTCGTGATTGGCGGCGTACCGGGTAATTTCGACGTTTCTGCGCGTCTGGGTGACAGCCCGTTCTTCGTGATCGAAGCCGACGAATACGACTGCGCGTTCTTCGACAAACGCTCCAAGTTCGTGCATTACTGCCCGCGCACGCTGATCCTCAACAACCTTGAGTTCGACCACGCGGATATTTTTGACGACCTGAAAGCGATCCAGAAACAGTTCCACCACCTGGTGCGCATTGTTCCGGGCCAGGGGCGCATCATCCTGCCGGAGAACGACATCAACCTGAAGCAGACGATGGCGATGGGCTGCTGGAGCGAGCAGGAGCTGGTGGGCGAGCAGGGCCACTGGCAGGCGAAGAAACTCAACGCCGATGCCTCCGAGTGGGAAGTGCTGCTCGACGGTGAAAAAGTGGGTGAGGTGAAGTGGGGCCTGGTGGGCGAGCACAACATGCACAACGGCCTGATGGCTATTGCTGCGGCGCGTCACGTTGGCGTTCTGCCTGCGGATGCGGCCAATGCGCTGGGCTCGTTCATTAACGCCCGTCGTCGTCTGGAACTGCGCGGTGAAGCCCACGGCGTGACCGTATATGACGATTTTGCACACCACCCAACGGCCATTCTGGCAACGCTTGCCGCCCTGCGCGGCAAGGTCGGCGGCACAGCCCGCATTCTGGCGGTGCTGGAACCGCGCTCGAACACCATGAAGATGGGTATCTGCAAAGATGATCTCGCGCCGTCGTTAGGACGTGCCGATGAGGTCTTCCTGCTGCAGCCGCAGCATATTCCGTGGCAGGTGGCCGAAGTGGCCGATGCCTGCATTCAGCCCGCGCACTGGAGCGCGGATGTGGATGCGCTCGCGGATATGGTGGTGAAAGCCGCTCAGCCTGGCGATCACATTCTGGTGATGAGCAACGGCGGTTTTGGTGGGATCCATCAGAAGCTGCTGGACGGTCTGGCGAAGAAAGCGGAAGCGGCAGCCGCAGAGTAAAAAAAAGCCCGGTAGCGCTTGCGCTTACCGGGCCTACATTCTTTCCTCCCTCGCCCCTTCGGGGAGAGGGTCGGGGTGAGGGGAACAGATTACTCTTCGTTTTCAGACAGCTCGCGCAGATACTGGAAAATCAGGCGCGCAGACTTCGGCGGCTTATTCCCTTCTTTCTCTTTCTGCGCGTTGCGGATCAAGGAACGCAGCTGCTGGCGGTCGGCATCCGGCCACAGGTTCAGCACTTCCGGTACGGCATCATCACCTTGTTCAATCAGGCGATCGCGGATCTGCTCAAGCTTATGGAAAAACGCAACCTGCTGGTTGTGGCGGTTTTTCAGCTTGTCCAGCGCCTGGCGGATCGGATCGACGTCGCGCTGACGCAGCATTTTCCCGATAAGCTGAAGCTGGCGACGACGGCCTTCTTTCTTGATTTTCTGTGCCAGTTCAATGGCATCACGCAGATCCTGGTCGAGCGGGATCTTGTCCAGCGCGTTTTTACCCAGTTCTACCATTTCTGCGCCAAGCTGTTTTAACTCTTCGGCGTCACGTTTAATTTCACTTTTACTGACCCAGATGATCTCATCATCTTCGTCTTCGATGTCATCACCGGGAACGTCGTCGAGCCAGTCTTCGGGCTGCTTAGTCATGTCAGGCTCCTTAAAAAAAGAGGCTAATGTTACCAGTTAAGACGCGCACTGAAAAACGGTTCTCTGTTAGACTTCAGATAACTCTCTCTTACAGTATGGCATTTGCGATGAAAGTAACCTCACAAGTTGAAGCGCAGCGTAAGATTCTTGAAGAAGCCGTCTCCACCGCGCTGATGCTTGCTTCAGAAAAATCAGATGGCGCCGAAGTGGCGGTCAGCAAAACCACCGGCATCAGCGTGAGCACCCGCTATGGTGAAGTGGAGAACGTAGAATTCAACAGCGATGGCGCGCTTGGGATCACGGTGTATCACCAGAATCGCAAAGGCAGCGCGTCATCTACCGATCTCAGCCCGGATGCCATTGCCCGTACGGTGCAGGCGGCGCTGGATATCGCCCGTTATACCTCTCCGGATCCTTACGCAGGCGTGGCGGATAAAGACCTGCTGGCGTTTGACGCGCCGGATCTCGATCTTTTCCACCCGGCGGAAGTGACCCCGGACGAAGCGATCGAACTCGCCGCGCGCGCCGAGCAGGCTTCCCTGCAGGCCGATAAGCGCATCACCAATACCGAAGGCGGCAGCTTCAACAGCCATTACGGCATCAAAGTCTTCGGCAACAGCCACGGCATGCTGCAGGGCTACTGCTCTACCCGTCATTCGCTTTCCAGCTGCGTCATCGCCGAAGAGAACGGTGACATGGAGCGTGACTACGCCTATACCATTGGCCGCGCGCTGGGGGATTTGCAGTCTCCTGAGTGGGTGGGTAAAGAGTGTGCCGAACGCACGCTGTCACGCCTGTCGCCGCGCAAACTCTCCACCATGAAGGCCCCGGTTATTTTTGCCAACGAAGTGGCGACCGGTCTGTTTGGCCATCTGGTGGGCGCTATCGCAGGCGGCTCCGTTTACCGTAAGTCGACCTTCCTGCTCGACTCGCTGGGCAAGCAGATCCTGCCGGAATGGCTCACCATTGAAGAACATCCGCACCTGCTGAAAGGGCTGGCCTCCACGCCGTTCGACAGCGAAGGCGTGCGCACCGAACGTCGCGATATCATCAAAGACGGTATTCTGACCCAGTGGCTGCTGACCAACTACTCCGCGCGCAAGCTGGGGCTGAAAAGCACCGGACACGCTGGCGGCATCCACAACTGGCGCATTGCCGGTCAGGGCCTGAACTTTGAGCAGATGCTGAAAGAGATGGGCACCGGTCTGGTGGTCACCGAGCTGATGGGCCAGGGCGTAAGCGGCATTACCGGAGACTACTCGCGCGGTGCGGCGGGCTTCTGGGTGGAAAACGGCGAAATTCAGTATCCGGTGAGCGAAATTACTATCGCCGGCAACCTGAAGGACATGTGGCGCAATATCGTTACGGTCGGTAACGATATTGAAACACGTAGCAATATACAGTGTGGTTCTGTACTTCTGCCGGAAATGAAAATCGCCGGTCAGTAATACCCGTAAAGGCGTTTTAATAATAAAAAAGGAAGTGAGCAATGCGTAAACATCTGTTAGCGATCGTCGCGGCTTCAACGCTGGTTCTTGGCTCTTCTGCGTTTGCTGCCGATCTTGAAGACGACATGGGCATCCTCGGTCAAAACCTGAAGGTGGTGCAGAAAACCGACAATGCGGCTGAAATGAAAGACGCGCTGACCAAAATGCGTGAAGCGGCGCTCGACGCACAAAAAGCGACGCCTCCGAAGCTGGAAAGCAAAGCGGCAGACAGCGCAGAAATGAAAGACTACCGCCACGGCTTTGACGTGCTGGTCGGCCAGATCGACGGCGCGCTGAAGCTGGCTAACGAAGGCAAAGTGAAGGAAGCCCAGGCGGCGGCCGAGCAGTTTGTGACGACCCGTAACACGTATCACAAGAAATATCGTTAACCGATCGCGCATCTGACAAACAACCAGCGGGGGCCAGCGGCCCCCGTTTTTTTTTATGCGGTAATAAGTAAACCCTATCGCCATCACATTTTTGCGTCACCGCGCCTGAACGTTTCGTTTCCCCGGCGCGCGTTTTGCCGCTGGAATACGTGATATTCATCACGCAAATACCGGGATTAATTCAGATTCACCGCATTTATGTGGCACAGATCACTGCTGCGGCTCGCCTTTCCACTTCGAAGTGGAAAACAACTCGCTACAAACAATTCCCCCCCAACGTTAGTTTTATTCCAGAGCCATTAACGGGGTAAGACCAGTGATTAACGGAGCGGTAATGAACGACGTTGGGGAACAGGCAGAGCAAACAGAACAGCTCGCGAACACCATGCTGCAGCAGGTTTATGCCCTGCTGGCCCGGAACAACATCATCCCCAATGCGGTACAGGAGCAGATGCTCACCTCCCACGTGCGCGCAATGGCGCACCGGTCCGTGACCGGCGAGCCGCTGCCGGAGGTTGAAGCAGAGCTGTTTGACGAAATTTCACCGGATTCAATGCGGCTCGCCCGTGAAGTGGTCGCGCAGTTTGGCAATCTTCCTGATGAAGAAGCCTGGCTGCTCTCCGTTCACTTTGAAGTCGCGAAAGACAACCTTTAAGGAGCAACACATGGAACAGATTACAGTCGTGATTGGCGATCGCCTGGGTAAAGGTCAGAAAGTGGCTGCCGGTGTGGAAAAAGCAGGTGGACGCGCGGTGGTTGTACCGGGCATGGCGGCGGACATGAAGCTCGGCGACGTGATGAAAGCGGAAAACGCCACCTTCGGCATCTCCTTCTGCGGCAGCGGCGGCGCGGGTGCCATCACGGCCCAAACCAAATATGGCTACAAGGCCAAATACGGCATGCGTTCGGTGGAAGAGGGCGTGACCGCCATCAACGAAGGCTGCAACGTGCTGGGCTTCGGCTTTATGGATAAAGAAGAGCTGGGCGAGCGTCTGGTGCAGGCGTGGCAGAAGAAATACGGCGCAGAAGCATGAAAGAACAGTTCACAACCACGGTGAGAGTGAAGGGCAAAGGCGACGCCAAAGCGCGCGCCTTTGCCGACGCGCTCAACCACGTTCAGGCCGCGGTGATGAAAGCCTCACCGCATATCTTACTGCGTATTGAGCCACAGGATGTGCAGGTCGTTCAGGCGCAAGAAGCGGTGCGAAAAGAAGCGTTTCTGTTCTTCTTTCTGCGCCGGGAAAGACGCACCTACAGCGTGGAGCTGGATGTGACCGTCAACGTGACCGCTATCAATCTTGACCAGGTGGATTTCGTCACGCAACGCTGATTATTCATAAAAGGGCAGACTGATGTTCTTAATTATATTAATAAAATCGCTCATCATTGGCGGCCTGGTTGGCGTCGGTGTCGGAGCCGGGGCTGCACGCATGTTTCATGCGCCTACCACTCAGGGTATGGGCGCGTTTCGTACGTTGGGGGAACTGAACTCCTGCGAAGGGGATCCGGCGTCCCACTTCTCCTTTGGGTTAGGTTTCTTCTTTAACGCCTGGGCCTCTTCCGTGGCCGCAGGGGCTTTCACACAGGACGTTGACCACCGCATCATCCCGAACTGGGGTGCTGCTGCGCTGATGATCAAAAACCGTAACGTCGGCGAAACGCTGCACGACCCGCGCAAAATGGCAATTGCCTGCGGCGTGATTGGCATGCTCGTCGTCACCTTCCTGAACCTGACCGCCTCCTCCGTTCCGGCAGCGCTTCAGGTCACCGCCGTGAAGGTGCTTGTACCGGCGGCAAACCTGCTGGTAAACACCGTCATGCCGGTGATCTTCTGGCTGGCAGCCATCGACGCGGGTAAAAAATCGGGCTTCTGGGCCACCATCTTTGGCGGCGCGGCGCAGCTGATTATGGGGAACGCCGTACCGGGCCTGGTGCTGGGGATCCTGATCGGGAAAGGCGTCGAAGAGAGCGGCTGGAACCACGTCACCAAAGTGATGATGGCGGCGATCGTCCTGCTCTTCGTGCTGAGCGGCTTCTTCCGCGGCTTCGACATGAAGATGATCGAATCCTTCCATCTGACCGTGCCGAACTGGCTCGACATGATCCACAACTCGCTCAGCGGTAAATAACAGGAGCCTCTAAATGGAACAGAATAAAGGTTTTTGGTATGCCGACTGGTCGTTCCCGATCTTCGTTGGCCTGCTCTCCTCCGGCGTTTTCGCCGGGACGCACATGTACTACCTCTACGGCATCGGCGCGTTTAACGAAGTGGCCTTCGTGGCGATGCTGAAAGCGGGGATCGATACCGGGGTTTACGGCGCCGTGGCGGCGTTCGGCGCGAGCTTCCTGTTCGCCCGCATTATCGAAGGGTCGCTGGTGGGTATTCTCGACATCGGCGGCGCCATCCAGACCGGCGTGGGCCTCGGCGTTCCGGCGCTACTGCTGGGCGCGGGCATCATGTTCCCGGTGACCAACTTCATTGCCGCGCTGATTACCGGCCTGGTGATTGGTCTGGCGATTGGCTACGTCATCATCCTGGCGCGTAAGTTCACCATCAACCAGAGCAACTCCACCTACGGCGCAGACGTGATGATGGGCGCGGGTAACGCCTCCGGCCGCTTCCTCGGGCCGTTGATTATCCTCAGCGCCATGACCGCCTCCATTCCTATCGGCGTCGGCTCCCTGCTGGGTGCGCTGGTGTTCTACATCTGGCAGAAGCCGATCACCGGTGGCGCGATCCTCGGCGCAATGCTGTTGGGCTGGCTGTTCCCGGTCGCCCTTTAATACCCGCGGGCGCTCAGGCGCCCGCCTTATCAGGAGATCCTCATGTTTGATTTACTCCTGCGCCGTGCGCGCCTTGCCGACGATACCCTGACCGATATCGCCATTCAGGACGGGAAGATCGCGGCGCTGGGCGAGATTAACGCCCCCGCGCATAAAACGGTTGAGCTGAACGGCGACGTGTTCGTCAGCGCAGGCTGGATTGACTCCCACGTTCACTGCTACCCGAACTCCCCGATTTACCACGACGAGCCGGACAGCGTGGGCATTGCCACCGGCGTCACCTCCGTGGTGGACGCGGGCAGTACCGGTGCCGACGATGTGGACGATTTCTACGAAATCACCCGTAAAGCCTCCACCGAGGTGTTTGCCCTGCTGAACATCTCCCGGGTGGGGCTGATTGCCCAGAACGAACTGGCCAACATGGCGAATATTGACGCCGACGCGGTGAAGCAGGCGGTGAAGCGCCACCCTGATTTTATCGTCGGCCTGAAGGCGCGCATGAGCAGCAGCGTGGTCGGTGAAAACGGCATTACGCCGCTGGAGCGCGCTAAAGCCATTCAGAAAGAGAACGGCGACCTGCCGCTGATGGTGCACATCGGCAACAACCCGCCGAACCTCGACGAAATCGCCGAGCTGCTGAGTTCCGGCGACATCATCACCCACTGCTATAACGGCAAGCCCAACCGCATTCTGACGCCCTCCGGCGAGCTGCGCGCCTCCATCACCTCCGCCCTGAAGCGCGGCGTGCGCCTGGACGTCGGCCACGGTACGGCGAGCTTCAGCTTTGAGGTGGCGAAACGCGCCATCGCGATGGGCATTCTGCCGCACACCATCAGCTCGGATATCTACTGCCGCAACCGCATCAACGGGCCGGTCGGCTCGCTGGCAAGCGTGATGTCGAAGTTTCTCGCCATCGGCATGTCCTTGCCGCAGGTGATTGACTGCGTCACCGCGAACGCCGCCGACGGCCTGCGCCTGGCGCGCAAGGGCCGCATCCAGCCGGGTCTCGACGCCGACCTGACGCTGTTCACGATTAAACGCCAGCCGACGGTGCTGACGGACGCCGAAAACGACAGCCTGCAGGCTGAACACATTCTGGTGCCGCTTGCCGCGATCCGCGCGGGCAAGGGCTACATGACCGAACAAGGGAGCACGGAACATGCCTTCGATTTATGAGAAGTACCATTTAAAGCAGGTGATCAACACCTCTGGCCGCATGACGGCGCTGGGCGTTTCCACGCCGCGCCCGGAAGTGGTGCAGGCGGCGATGGACGGCATGAATCACTATTTCGAGATGAAGGATCTGGTCAACAAAACCGGGGAATACATCGCGAAGCTGCTGGATGTGGAAGGCGCGACGGTAGTTTCCTGCGCGTCTGCGGGCATTGCCCAGTCCGTGGCGGCGGTGCTGGTCAAAGACAGCGACTGGCTGCTGGAAAACCTGCACGTGACCCCGATTGAGAACAACGAAATCGTCCTGCCGAAAGGCCACAACGTAAACTTTGGCGCGCCGGTGGGCACCATGGTGGCGCTGGGCGGCGGCAAGCTGGTGGAGGCGGGCTACGCCAACGAATGCTCCGCCGATCAGCTGGCGGCGGCGATCACCCCGCGCACGGCGGCGATCCTCTACATTAAATCGCACCACTGCGTGCAGAAAAGCATGCTCAGCGTCGAGCAGGCGGCGGTGGTGGCGCGCAAGCACGATCTCCCGCTGATCGTCGATGCGGCGGCGGAAGAAGATCTGCACGCGTACTACCGATCCGGTGCCGATCTGGTGATCTACAGCGGCGCGAAGGCGATTGAAGGCCCAACCAGCGGGCTGGTGATCGGCAAAACCCAGTACGTTGAGTGGGTGAAGCGCCAGACCGCGGGCATTGGCCGCGCGATGAAGGTGGGCAAAGAGGGCATTCTTGGCCTGACCTGCGCCATCGAACACTACCTGACGGCGACCAAAGAGAGCGGGTCTGAAATGGTGGCGAAGATGACGCCGTTTATCGAGGCGCTCAACACCCTCAACGGCGTGACCGCGCGCGTGGTCTGGGACAGCGCCGGTCGCGATATCGCGCGCACCGAGATCAAGTTCGACGAAGCCACGACCGGCGTCGGCACGGGCGATCTGGTGGCGAAGCTCAAGCAGGGCGAATACGCCATTTACTTCCGTGGCTACAAGGCCAACGAAGGGATTATCGAGGCGGACGTGCGCAGCGTGAATGCTGACCAGCTGAACATCGTGTATCGCCGCATTAGCGAAGTATTAGGACAGGAGAAAAAAGCATGAAACTGACCCCCAACTTTTACCGTGACCGCGTCTGCCTGAACGTGCTGGCAGGATCGAAAGCCAACGCCAGCGCCATTTACGAGGCGGCGGAAGGTCACGTGCTGGTGGGCGTGCTCTCCAAAAATTACCCGGACGTGGCGAGCGCCGTTGCCGATATGCGTGAATATGCCGCGCTGATCGATAACGCACTCTCCGTCGGCCTCGGCGCGGGGGATCCGAACCAGTCGGCGATGGTAAGCGAGATCTCCCGTCAGGTGCAGCCGCAGCACGTCAACCAGGTCTTCACCGGCGTGGCCACCAGCCGCGCGCTGCTGGGGCAGAATGAGTCGGTGGTCAACGGCCTGGTCTCTCCGACCGGCACCGTGGGCATGGTGAAAATCTCCACCGGACCGCTGAGCAGCAACGCACCGGACGGCATCGTACCGGTTGAAACCGCGATTGCCCTGCTGAAGGATTTCGGCGGCAGCTCCATCAAATACTTCCCGATGGGCGGCCTCAAGTGCCGTGATGAGTACAACGCGGTGGCGGAAGCCTGCGCCCGTCACGACTTCTGGCTGGAGCCGACCGGAGGTATCGATCTGGAAAACTATGAGGAGATCCTGCAGATCGCCCTCGACGCGGGCGTGAGCAAAATCATCCCGCATATCTACAGCTCGATTATCGACAAAGCCAGCGGCGACACGCGCCCGGAAGACGTGCGTACGCTGCTTGCGATGACGAAGAAGCTGGTGAAGTAGTATCTGCCCTCACCCTAACCCTCTCCCAAAGGGAGAGGGAACTTTTACCCCCTCTCCCTTTGGGAGAGGGCCGGGGTGAGGGAAAACAAACCGCACACACCTGAAGGAGCCACCATGCACACCCGTACCCTGCTTGTTGCTTCACTCTCAATGCTCGCCACCGCCGCTATCGCCCAGCCGCAGTACGCCTGGGTGGGCACCTACAACCCCAACGGCGAAGGGCTGTACCGCTTTACCGTTGACCCGCAAAGCGGCGCGCTGGCGAATAAAACGCTGGTGAGCAGGCTGCCGAACGCCGCGCAGCTGGCCGTCTCACGCGATGGCAAAACGCTCTATCTGGCAAGCGAAGTGGAGCAGGGCGTGGTGCAGGCGCTGCGGGTGGGGGATAACGGCGAGCTGAGCGAGCTGAATCAGGTGGCCTCCGGCGGCGCGGGGCCGGTTTACCTGTCGCTGACCCCGAACGGTCGTCATCTGCTGGTGGCGAACTATGTCAGCGGATCTATCGCAGTGCTGCCCGTTAAAGCAGACGGCAGCCTGGGTGAGGCGACGGACACACATCAGGATCAGGGCGAACCGGGCGCGGCGAAGCCGGAAGCGGCAGCGGAGGGCAGCTTTGCCATCAGCGATCATAACGGCCCCCACGCGCACATGATCGCCGCCGATCCGAGCGGGAAATACGTGTTTTCCACCGATCTTGGGCTGGATCGCCTCTACCAGTACCGTTTTGACGATCGAACAGGGAAGCTGACGCCGAACGATCCGCCGTTTATCAGCGCCTCCTCAAAAGGCGCCGGGCCGCGCCACTTTGTTTTTACGCCAAAAGGCGATGCCCTGTGGCTGATTAACGAAGAGGCGTCTACGCTCACCCATTATACCGTGAACGCCAACGGCACCCTGAAAGAGGGCAAAACGCTCTCAGCCCTGCCGGAAGGTTACAAAGGCACCAGCTTTGCTGCCGGGCTCGCATTAAGCGCCGACGGTAAACAGCTGTATGTGGCTAACCGTTTGCATAACAGCATCGGGCACTTTACCGTAACAGCGGAGGGCACGCTGACGCATCAGGACGACGTGTGGACGCGCGGCGACTACCCGCGCACCCTGACGCTCGATAAGCAGGGACGCTGGCTGTACGTCATGAACCAGCGCAGCGACAACATCACCCGTTTCCGCGTGGCGCAGGACGGCAAATTGAGCTTCGAGCCGGACTATACCCCGGTCGGCAGCCCATCCCAGATGGTCATTTCACCTTAAGCCGTAAGAGGACAAACCCGTGCGATTTCCGAACCAACGTTTAGCGCAACTTTTCGATCTGTTGCAAAACGAGACGCTGCCGCAGGACGAGCTGGCGCAGCGGCTGTCGGTCTCCACGCGAACCGTCCGTGCCGATATCACCGCCCTGAACGCGCTGCTGGCAGGCCACGGCGCGCAGTTTATATTGAGCCGGGGCAACGGTTATCAGCTCAAAATTGATGATGCCCAGCGCTACCAGCAGCTGCAGGCATCCCACCCGCGCGCGCTGCGTATTCCCCGGACCGGGCCGGAGCGCGTGCACTATCTGGTGGTGCGTTTTCTCACCTCGGCATTTTCTCTTAAGCTCGAGGATCTGGCGGACGAGTGGTTCGTCAGCCGCGCCACGCTGCAGAGCGACATGGCCGAAGTGCGCGAGTGGTTTCACCGCTATAACCTGACGCTGGAAACGCGTCCTCGCCACGGCATGAAGCTGTTTGGCAGCGAGATGTCGACCCGCGCCTGCCTGACCGATCTGCTCTGGGAGCTGGCGCAGCAGGACAGCCTGAACCCGCTGGTGACCGACGTGGCGCTGAATGCAGGCGTGGCGGAGCAGATGGTGCCCGTGCTACACGAGGCGCTGACGCGTCATCACATCCGTCTGACCGACGAAGGCGAGCTGTTCCTGCGCCTGTACTGTGCGGTGTCGGTGCGGCGCATCAGCGAGGGCTATCCGCTGCCGGAATTCCATGCCGAAGACGTGGAAGAGAACGTGCGCGAGGCGGCGAAGGATATCGCCGTCACTATCCAGCAGCTGGCGGGCAAAGCGCTTTCACCTTCGGAGGAGAGCTGGCTGTGCGTGCACATTGCGGCGCGGCAGATTCAGGAGATTGCCCCGAGCGCAATTAACGCGGACGACGACGAAGCGCTGGTCAACTACATCCTGCGCTATATCAACACCCACTATAACTACAACCTGCTCAGCGACGCGCAGCTGCACGCGGACCTGCTCACGCACATCAAAACCATGATCACCCGCGTGCGGTATCAAATCATGATCCCCAATCCGCTGCTGGATAACATCAAGCAGCACTACCCGATGGCGTGGGATATGACCCTCGCGGCGGTGTCGAGCTGGGGAAAATACACGCCGTATGTGATCAGCGAAAACGAAATCGGCTTCCTGGTGCTGCATATCGGCGTCGGGCTGGAGCGCCATTACAACATCGGCTACCAGCGCCAGCCGCGGGTGCTGCTGGTATGCGACGCCGGGAATGCTATGGTCCGCATGATCGAGGCGGTGCTCCAGCGCAAGTACCCGCAGATTGAGGTGGCCCGCACGCTCACCCTGCGCGAGTACGAGCTGGCGGATTCCATCGGCGAGGACTTTGTCATTTCCACCGCCCGCGTGAGCGAAAAATCTAAACCGGTGGTGATGATCGCCCCGTTCCCGACCGATTACCAGTTAGAGCAGATCGGCAAGCTGGTGCTGGTGGACCGCACCCGCCCGTGGATGCTGGATAAATACTTCGATGCGGCCCATTTCCGCATTCTCGACAAGCCCGTTGATCAGCAAACGCTGTTCCGGGAACTGTGCGCGCAGCTTGAAGGCGAGGGGTTTGTCGGCGCGGAGTTCCTGGATTCTGTCGTCGAGCGTGAAGCCATCGTCAGCACCATGCTCGGCGACGGCATCGCGCTGCCGCACTCCCTCGGCCTTTTAGCGCAGAAAACCGTGGTCTATACCGTGCTCGCCCCGCACGGCGTTCAGTGGGGAGACGAAACCGCGCACGTCATCTTCCTGCTCGCCATCAGCAAAAGCGAATACGAAGAGGCGATGGCGATTTACGATATCTTCGTCACCTTCCTGCGTGAACGGGCGATGTCGCGGCTCTGTAGCTGCGGAGATTTTGCCGGGTTTAAGGCGGTGGCGATGGAGAGTTTGAGTCGGTTTTGAGGTAAGGGCGGACGGATAACATCCGCCTTTGTTCATCGCAAATGGTGCACAACCTGATTGCTGCTGCCGCGCCAGATCAGGGCCGGGTCTTTTAAATCCTGCACGAACTTGCCGTCGACCAGGACGTTAATCAGATCCACTACTTCTCTTTGCTGCGCATTGAGTTCATTCAGCTTATATCCCGTCCAGACCCAAATATCTTTGCCTGCACATTCGCGGCGAATGCGTTTCACCAGCTTCAGGATATCCGGCACGTTTTGCGGGTGCAGCGGATCGCCGCCGGAGAGCGAAATCCCCTGGCGTTTGATGCGTGAATCGTTCAGGTCGTTGACGATCCGGTCTTCCATTTCGGCGGTGAACGGCATGCCGGAATTTAAGCGCCAGGTGCTTTTGTTATAGCAGCCGGGGCATTCGTGGACGCAGCCTGAAACGAACAGGGTGCAGCGGGTGCCGGGGCCGTTGACGATGTCGACGGGGTAGTATTGATGATATCGCATAGAAAATGTCCAGAGAATTTGTGCGCGCTGATGTCCTCACCCCGACCCTCTCCCACAGGGAGAGGGGGAAGAGTTCCCTCTCCCTTGAGGGAGAGGGGTAGGGTGAGGGGGAGAACCCTGCGCAGAACTTACCCGATCTGCCCATTCCCCAAATGCTTCACGCGACGCTTCACCTCTTCCTGCTTGCCGGCGTTAAACGGACGCGCGTCCGGGCTGCCGAGATAGCCGCACACGCGACGGGTCACGGAGACGCGAGCCGCATCGTGGTTGCCGCATTTCGGGCAGGTGAAGCCTTTGCTGGTGCACTCAAACTCGCCGGTAAAGCCGCACTCGTAGCACTCGTCGATTGGCGTGTTGGTCCCGTAATACGGCACGTGCTGATAGCTATAATCCCACACGTCTTCCAGCGCCTTCAGGTTGTGCTGAATGTTCGGGTACTCGCCGTAGCAGATGAAGCCGCCGCTGGCGATCGGCGGATAGGCCGCTTCGAAGTCGATCTTGTCGTACGGGTTCACCTTTTTCTCCACGTCGAGGTGGAAGCTGTTGGTGTAATACCCTTTGTCGGTCACGCCTTCCACGATCCCGAATTCGGCGGTATCCAGACGGCAGAAGCGGTCGCACAGGTTCTCGCTCGGCGTGCTGTAGAGGCTAAACCCGTAGCCGGTTTCCTCTTTCCACTGGTCAACCGCGTCGCGCAGGCGCTGAACGATGGCGATGCCTTTCTCACGCAGGGCCTCGCTGTCGTACATATGCGTATCGCCCGCCAGGGCGTTGATGGTCTCGTGAATACCGATATAGCCCAGCGAAATGGACGCGCGACCGTTTTTGAAGATCTCCGACACGTCATCGTCCGCTTTCAGACGTACGCCGCAGGCCCCTTCCATATAGAGGATCGGCGCGACGCGGGCTTTGACCCCTTCAAGGCGCGCGATGCGGGTCATCAGCGCCTTACGCGCCAGCTGCAGGCGCTCGTCCAGCAGCGTCCAGAATTCCGCTTCATTGCCTTTCGCCTCCAGCGCGATGCGCGGCAGGTTCAGGCTGATGACGCCCAGGTTGTTGCGCCCGTCGTGGATCTGCTCGCCGTTTTCATCTTCGTACACGCCGAGGAAGCTGCGGCAGCCCATTGGCGTTTTAAACGAACCGGTCACTTTGACGACCTGATCGTAGTTCAGGATGTCCGGATACATGCGTTTGCTCGCGCACTCCAGCGCCAGCTGTTTGATGTCGTAGTTCGGATCGCCAAACTTGTGGTTCAGGCCGTCGCGAATGGCGAACACCAGTTTCGGGAACACCGCCGTTTTGCGGTTTTTACCGAGGCCGGAAATGCGGTTGCGCAGGATGGACTGCTGGATCAGGCGTGATTCCCAGCTGGTGCCCAGACCAAAACCGAAGGTCACAAACGGTGTCTGGCCGTTGGCGGTATGCAGCGTGTTCACTTCATACTCCAGCGACTGGAAGGCGTCGTAGCACTCTTTCTCGGTGCGGGAGTGCGCGTAGCCGTCGGCGTCCGGGATCTGCCACTCTTCGGCCGTTTTACGATGCTTGTTGAAGCTTGCCGTCACGAACGGGGCCAGCACTTCATCAATGCGGTTAATCGTGGTGCCGCCGTAAATATGGCTGGCGACCTGAGCGATAATCTGCGCGGTGACGGCGGTGGCCGTGGAGATTGATTTAGGCGGTTCAATCTCGGCGTTACCCATTTTAAAACCGTGGGTCAGCATGCCCTTCAGGTCGATCAGCATACAGTTGAACATCGGGAAGAACGGCGAATAGTCGAGATCGTGGTAGTGAATTTCACCGCGCTCGTGCGCCGACACCACGTCGCGCGGCAGCAGATGCTGACGGGCATAGTGTTTGGCAACGATACCGGCCAGCAGGTCGCGCTGGGTCGGGATCACTTTACTGTCTTTGTTGGCGTTTTCATTGAGCAGGGCGGAGTTGGTCTGCTCCACCAGGCCACGGATCTCCTGGTTCAGACGACCGCGCTTCTCACGCTGCACGTCACGATCGTGACGGTACTCAATGTAGGCGCGCGCCAGCTGCTTGTAGGGCCCCGCCATCAGCTGGTTCTCAACCGCGGTCTGGATCTCACTGATATCGACCTGGCTGCGTTCGTTCATCTGGCTGCTAACGATTTCTGCGACGGTGGCGCAGTAATCTGCGTCATCGACTCCCGCTGCTTTAGCTGCACGCAGAATGGCTTCCTGGATGCGCTCTGATTTAAACGGCACTTTACAGCCATCACGTTTCATCACATGCGGTGTCATGATCACTCCATTTTTTGAAAACAGGTTATCCACAGAGGTGGAGAAGTCATAACCGGGCATATTCCCCGCCGGGCCAAAGACTTCCCGCGTTCCCAGCTCGTGTTATCCACAATTCCGGCCAGCGTAAGCGCCGTCTTGTTGTTGGAATAGTAGACGATAAATACAAGATGTTGGGTCGGCGTGCATTTTAAGTGCTACATATAGTGATTTGCATCAAACATGTTTGCGATTTATTTGATGCAGAACAAAGTAAAAAGACGAGAGTACAAACGACGGGCGCTTCAGCGATTGTAAAGGCGCGAGAGAAAAATCTGATTATTTACTCAACAAAAACAGTAAAGTAAGCCGGGTGCTGAGCCGCACCCGGTAGAGAGAATTACTGCTGCAACCACCAGACGGCTTCAAACGGACGCAGCGACGTCGTTTGCGGTGCCGGGTAGTTACTCATCACCACCTGCGACCTATCGCTGAGAGCGTCTGTCTGCCATTCCTGCGGCGTATTACTTAGGTTCGCCGCCACCATCAGCGTCTGCCCCTGCCACTGACGACGGTAGCACCAAAGAGAAGGATGTTCCGGCAGAAGATCCTCATAATCTCCCCACGTCAGCACCGGCAGGGTTTTACGCAGGCCGATCAGCGACCGATAGGTGTAGAACACCGAATCCGGGTCGTCGAGCGCGGCGCGGGCGTTCACCGTCTCGTAATTGTCGCAGACGCCAATCCACGGCTCGCCCTCGGTAAAGCCCGCATTGTGCGAAGCGTCCCACTGCATTGGGGTTCGCCCGTTATCGCGAGACTTACTCGCCAGAATCGCCAGTAATTCATCCGGTTCGCGGCCGTTGGCGCGTAGTTCTGCGAACATGTTCAGGCTTTCCACGTCGCGATAGTCGGTGATGCGGCTGAAGTGCGGGTTGGTCATCCCCAGCTCCTCGCCCTGGTAGATATACGGCGTGCCCTGCATGCCGTGCAGCACCATGCCGAGCATCTTCGCGGCCTGTACGCGGTATTCCCCTTCGTCACCAAAGCGTGACACGATCCGCGGCTGATCGTGGTTACACCAGAACAGCGCGTTCCACGCCCTGTTGTGCATCCCCTGCTGCCAGTGGCGGAAGAGGGTTTTCAGCGCCACGAAGTCCGGCTTCGCCTTCGTCCATTTTTCGCCGCCGGGGTAGTCCACCTTCAGGTGGTGGAAGTTAAAGGTCATCGACAGCTCGCGTCCGTCGAGCGAGGCGTACTGCTGGCAGTTCTCCAGCGAGGTCGAGGACATCTCGCCCACCGTCATCAGGTTGCGCGGGGTGAAGACGTCCCGGCTCATCTCCTGCAGATATTCGTGAATGCGCGGCCCGTCGGTGTAGAAGCGGCGGCCGTCTCCGGTGTTGTCGTCCGGGAAATCCTGATCTTTCGAAATCAGGTTAATCACGTCGAGACGCAGGCCGTCGACGCCGCGATCGGCCCAGAACTCGCACACCTTTTTCAGCTCGGCGCGCACTTCTGGGTTCTCCCAGTTGAGATCCGCCTGCTCCGGGGCGAACAGATGCAGGTAATACTGCTCGCTCTCGGCGTGCCAGCGCCAGGCGTTGCCGCCAAACTTGGAGCGCCAGTTGTTGGGAAGCTGCTCCGGCGTGCCGTCGCGCCAGATGTAGAACTGGCGGTACGGGCTCTCTTTGTTCAGCGACTCGCGGAACCAGGCGTGCTGCGTGGAGGTGTGGTTAAACACCATATCCAGCACGATACGGATGCCGCGCTCGTGCGCCCGGGCAACCAGCTCGTCGAAATCATCCAGCGTGCCGTAAGCCGGGTCGATGGCGGTGTAATTCGCCACGTCGTAGCCGTTATCCACCTGCGGGGAGATATAAAACGGCGTCAGCCAGATGGCGTCGATGCCGAGGGTTTTCAGGTAGTCCAGCCGCTGCGTCACGCCGCGCAGATCGCCGGTGCCGCTGCCGGTGGTATCCTGGAAACTCTTTGGGTAAATCTGATAGATGACGCCGTTCTGCCACCAGTGAGGAAGGGTATTCATAATGCGTTCCTGCAAATGCGAAGGGGCGCAACTGCGCCCCGAAAGAAGAAGTTAAACAATCTGCAGCGAGCCCTGACGGAACTTACGCTGGTAAACCACGGTGGTGAGCGCCATAGGGACGATAATCGCGATGGCCATCGCCAGAGCAAACACCTGCCAGTAAGCCGGCTGGATGGAGAGAATGCCCGGCAGGCCGCCGACGCCAATCCCGTTCGCCATCACGCCGTTCAGACCACACACCAGGCCCGCCAGACCGGAACCGATCATCGCGCAGAGCATCGGGAAGCGGTATTTCAGGTTGATACCGTACATCGCCGGTTCAGTGACGCCGAGGTAGGCAGAGATGGCTGCCGGAACGGAGATCTCACGCTCGTTGTGCTTGCGGCTGACGATGATGATGCCGGTGACCGCCGACGCCTGTGCAATGTTAGACAGGGCGATAATCGGCCAGACCGGCGTGCCGCCGAGGCTCTGGATCATCTGCATATCAATGGCCAGCGTGGTCTGGTGCACGCCGGTGATCACCAGCGGGGCGTAAAGGAAGCCAAACAGCGCTGCACCGATTGGCGCAAAGCTGCCGGTCATCAGGTGACGCACCGCGAAGGCCACGCCGTCGCCGATCATGCGGCCAAACGGACCGATAAAGGCGTGCGCCAGGAACACCGCCAGAATCAGCGAGCAGACCGGCACCACTACCAGATAGAGGTAATCCGGCACGATGCGCTTCAGGCGCGTTTCAATAAAGCCCAGCGCCAGACCGGCCAGCAGGGCCGGAATGACCTGCGCCTGATAGCCCACTTTGGCGATAGTAAACAGGCCGAAGTTCCACACCTCAGGCACCTGCTGACCAAGTAAGTAAGCGTTCATTAACTGTGGAGAGACCAGCGTGACGCCCAGCACGATACCGAGAATCGGTGTGCCGCCCATCTTGCGCACCGCGGACCAGCAAATCCCGACCGGCAGATAGAAGAAGATCGCCTCGCCAATCAGCCACAGGAAATCGTAAACGGTTTTCAGCGCCGGATACATCTGCGCCAGGGTTTTGCCGTCGCTCATCGGCACATCACCGATGACGTTACGGAAGCCTAAGATTAAGCCCCCGCTGATCAGCGCGGGCAGCAGCGGGAAGAAAATTTCCGCGAAGTGGGAAATCAGCTGCTCGTGCCACTTCATATTCTGGCGCGCGGCCTTCTTCGCCTGCTCTTTATCGGCAGAAGAGTGCCCGGTTGTCGCCAGCAGAGCCTGATAGTAATCGCCCACTTCGGTACCAATAACGACCTGGAACTGCCCGGCGTTGGTGAAGCAGCCTTTGACCATGGAAAGTTCTTCAATGGCCTTCGGGTTGGCTTTGGCCGGATCGTTCAGCACGAAGCGCAGGCGGGTAATGCAATGGCTGACGGTGGCGATGTTTTCGCGTCCGCCGACCAGGACGATCAGCCGATCGATATCTGCTTGTTTGACTTTACTCATCATGAAACCTCATGACAGATGGTGAGGGGGTGTAATGACCTGAGCGCAAGCCTACTCCTTCAGCGTGACGGCGAAAATGGGAACGTTCCCGAAATCAGGCGAAGATCACAATAATCTGTTTAAGAGGGGTTACGAAAGGTGAGCGGGAATGACGATCTGACGAGGCTCTGAACGCCCGTTTATCTGCTCGATCAGCTGCGCGGCGGCCTGTCTGCCGGACTCGGCGTAGCCCGGATCGACGGTGATGATCTCCGGGTGCAGGAACTTCATCAGCGGCGTGCTGCCGACGCTCGCCACCTGCAGGTTATCGATACGCTGCTCCTGCAGATATTTGCTGGCACCCAGCGCCAGGGTATCCGTGGCGCACACCAGCGCCGTGGTCTGCGGCGTCAGAACGCTGGCGGCCTGCTCGTAGCCCTGCTTCATGCCCAGCCCCGGCAGGGAGGCCACGGCGGAGAGGTTGTGCTTTTTGCAAAAGGCCAGATAGGCCTCATGCCGACGCTTGCCGGTGGTGACGTCCGCGTGCGGGACGCCGAGGAAGCTGATGTGACGATGGCCATCGTCAAACAGGCGCTGCATCAGGGTGATAATCGCGCCCTCGTCGTCGTAGCAGACGGAGGCAAACCCGTGTGCATCGCGCGCCAGCAGCACCAGCGAAGGCTGCCAGGGTTTCAGCATCTCGTCCTTAATGCCGGTAAAACCGAACAGCACCACGCCATCAATGTTGCGCCGCTGGAGCATCCCCAGATGCTCTTCAACCAGCTGCACAGAGAACTGGCTCTCCATCATGATCGGATCATACCCCTGCTCATAGAAGGCGGGCAGCATGGTCTGCACGGCGAGATTTTCAGACAGAGAGTCCAGACGAGAAACAATGATGGCGACGACTTTGTCACTCTGCCCGCGCATGGCGCGCGCGGAGCGGGAAGGGGAAAAACCGTGCTGATTCATAACCGCCTCAACGCGCTCGCGGGTGCGTTCGCTGACGCCGCTTTCGTTGTTCAGCACGCGTGAGACGGTCGATTTCCCCACGCCGCTTAAACGCGCGATGTCTTTAATCGTAAGGCGGTTCTGCATGCTGTATTCCCTGTAACAACGACGATGTAGTGAATTGAGCCTAATGCTATAGCGCGATTTCGCTATGGGCAAAGTCTGGTTTACGTTCGGTTTATTTGCAGGGGGGTATAATACCGCCCGAATCGTCATAAAGGGTACGCTTAAATCCTTATACTGCGCGGCGACACCCTGTTTTTTTACTTACCGGAGGCTTCATGGATCCCGATCCCACACCTCTCCTGAACGGGAGAATGCGTTCTTTCCGGTAAGCCAGCTTTTGCTGTCTCACCGGCGTGAGGCAGCAACGTCTTAAACGTTCCTGCTTGAAAAATTGAGTGCCTCTCAGGTACGGCTTTGCCACGCCTGAAGGAATTGCTGCGTCCGCCCAGGCGGATGCGGAGGAATGACTATGTTTAAAAATATCACCCGGCAGCTGCAGGCCCTGCTGAGCCGCCACCTGCCACACCGTCTTGTTCAGCGCGACCCGCTGCCAAACGCCAAAAACATGGCGGGGGCGGCGATCCCCGCGTCCCTGACCGAACGCTGCCTGAACGTGGCGGCGATGGATGAAAACGAAGTCTGGCGCGCGTTCGGCGGACACCCGGAAGGGCTAAACGCGGCCGAAGTGGAAAAAATCCGCGCCGTGCACGGCGATAACCAGATCCCGGCGCAAAAGCCGTCTCCGTGGTGGGTGCACCTGTGGCTCTGCTACCGCAACCCGTTCAACCTGCTGCTGACCGTGCTCGGCCTCATCTCCTACGCGACGGAAGATCTGTTTGCCGCAGGCGTCATTGCCCTGATGGTGGGCATCTCCACGCTGCTGAACTTTATTCAGGAAGCCCGCTCCACCAAAGCGGCGGACGCCCTGAAGGCGATGGTCAGCAACACCGCGACCGTCTCGCGCGTGATTAACGATCTCGGCGAAAACGCCTGGGTGGAGCTGCCTATCGACCAGCTGGTGCCGGGCGATCTGGTGAAGCTGGCCGCGGGGGACATGATTCCGGCGGATTTACGCATTATCCAGGCGCGCGATCTTTTCGTCGCGCAGGCCTCCCTGACCGGGGAATCCCTGCCTGTTGAAAAGGTGGCGCGCAGCCGCGACCCGCAGCAGATGAACCCGCTCGAGTGCGATACCCTGTGCTTTATGGGCACCACAGTCGTCAGCGGCACCGCGCAGGCGATTGTCACCGCCACTGGCGGCGACACCTGGTTTGGTCAGCTTGCCGGGCGCGTCAGCGAGCAGGAGAGCGAGCCGAACGCCTTCCAGAAAGGGATTGGCCGCGTCAGCATGCTGCTGATCCGCTTTATGATGGTGATGACGCCGATCGTGCTGCTGATCAACGGCTACACCAAAGGCGACTGGTGGGAGGCGGCCCTGTTTGCGCTCTCCGTGGCCGTTGGCCTGACGCCGGAAATGCTGCCGATGATCGTCACCTCCACGCTGGCGCGCGGGGCAGTGAAGCTCTCTAAACAGAAAGTGATCGTTAAACACCTCGACGCCATTCAAAACTTTGGCGCGATGGACATCCTCTGCACCGATAAAACCGGCACCCTGACGCAGGACAAAATCGTGCTGGAGAACCATACCGATATCTCCGGCAAAACCAGCGAGCGCGTCCTGCACAGCGCGTGGCTGAACAGCCATTACCAGACCGGGCTGAAAAACCTGCTCGACGTCGCGGTGCTGGAAGGGGTGGACGAGGAATCCGCCCGCACGCTCTCCGGCCGCTGGCAGAAGGTGGATGAGATCCCGTTCGACTTCGAGCGCCGCCGCATGTCGGTGGTGGTGAGCGAGCAGACGGACGTGCATCAGCTGATCTGCAAAGGGGCGCTGCAGGAGATCCTCAACGTGTCGACGCAGGTTCGCTATAACGGCGACATCGTGCCGCTGGACGACACCATGCTGCGCCGCATCAGGCGCGTCACCGACAACCTGAATCGTCAGGGGCTGCGCGTGGTGGCGGTCGCGAGCAAGTTCCTGCCCGCGCGCGAGGGTGACTATCAGCGTATCGATGAATCCGATCTGATCCTCGAGGGCTACATCGCCTTCCTCGATCCGCCGAAAGAGACCACCGCGCCGGCGCTGAAAGCGCTGAAGGCGAGCGGTATTACCGTCAAAATTCTCACCGGCGACAGCGAGCTGGTGGCGGCCAAAGTGTGCCATGAAGTGGGGATGGACGCGGGCGACGTGGTGGTGGGAAGCGATATTGAGCACTTGTCCGACGATGAGCTGGCGAAGCTTGCCCGGCGTACCACGCTGTTTGCCCGGCTGACGCCGATGCACAAAGAGCGCATCGTCACCCTGCTTAAGCGCGAAGGGCACGTGGTGGGCTTTATGGGCGACGGCATCAACGACGCGCCCGCGCTGCGTGCGGCGGACATCGGTATCTCCGTCGATGGTGCGGTGGATATCGCCCGCGAGGCGGCGGATATTATTCTGCTGGAAAAGAGCCTGATGGTGCTGGAGGAGGGCGTGATCGAAGGGCGCCGCACCTTCGCCAATATGCTCAAGTACATCAAAATGACCGCCAGCTCCAACTTCGGTAACGTCTTCAGCGTGCTGGTGGCGAGCGCGTTTCTGCCGTTCCTGCCGATGCTGCCGCTGCATCTGCTGATCCAGAACCTGATGTACGACGTGTCTCAGGTAGCAATCCCGTTTGATAACGTCGACGACGAGCAGATCCAGAAGCCGCAGCACTGGAACCCGGCGGATCTCGGGCGCTTTATGCTGTTCTTTGGGCCGATCAGCTCCATCTTCGACATCCTGACCTTCTGCCTGATGTGGTTTGTGTTCCACGCCAACACCCCGGAACACCAGACGCTGTTCCAGTCCGGCTGGTTCGTGGTAGGTCTGCTGTCGCAGACGCTGATTGTGCACATGATCCGCACCCGCCGCATTCCGTTCATCCAGAGCCGCGCCGCGTGGCCGCTGATTGTGATGACGGGGATTGTGATGGCGCTCGGCATCGCGCTGCCGTTCTCGCCGCTGGCAGGCTACCTGCAGCTTCAGGCGCTGCCGCTGAGCTACTTCCCGTGGCTGGTGGCGATCCTCGCGGGCTATATGGTGCTGACGCAGATGGTGAAAGGATTCTATGCGCGTCGGTACGGGTGGCAGTGAGTTATGTTTGCCGGGTGGCGGCTTCGCCTTACCCGGCCTACTCCCGAAACGTAGGCCCGGTAAGCGCAGCGCCACCGGGCAATAGCTTTCCTCCCAAATTCAACAACCTGTGATCTCCGTCGGCGCATTCGCTTGACGACAAATTGAGCGCATGTTAACAGAATGTTTTGTCTTTATACCCTAAATAATTCGAGTTGCATGAAGGCGGCAAGGGAGTGAATCCCCGGGAGCTTACATAAGTAAGTGACCGGGGTGAACGAGTGCAGCCAACGCACAGGCAACTTGAAGTATGACGGGTATATTTGGCCCGTCAGATAAGGAACATTCATGTTACGGTACAGTCTCTTAACCGCCGGGCTGATGCTCGGCGCCTCTGCGTTTGCCGCCCCGGCAGGCGATCTCCCTTTGATGCCCTGGCCTGCGAAGGTCGAACGCCCGACGACCCAGGGCGCGCTGGTGCTCAACAACAACGTATCCATTAGCGTCAGCGGGGACGATCTCGGTGACGCCGTCAACCGCCTGCGCCAGCGCATTGCCCTGCAAACCGGCTGGACGCTGCAGCCTCAGGCTGAAAAACCAGATAAACCGACCATCCGTATCGCGATTACCAAAAAGGTCAAGCCGCTGCCGCTGCCGGACAGCGATGAAAGCTATAAGCTCACGGTGGATGCTAACGGCGTCGATATCTCCGCCAACACCCGCTTCGGCGCGCTGCGCGCCATGGAAACCCTGCTCCAGCTGATGCAGAACGGGGCGGAAAACACCTCGCTGCCGTGGGTCACCATTGAAGATTCGCCGCGCTTCCCGTGGCGCGGGCTGCTGCTCGACTCGGCGCGCCACTTTATTCCGCTGCCGGATATCAAGCGCCAGATCGACGGCATGGCCGCGGCGAAGCTCAACGTCCTGCACTGGCACCTGACCGACGATCAGGGCTGGCGCTTCAGCTCGAAGCGCTACCCTAAGCTGACGCAGCTTGCTAGCGACGGGCTGTTCTACACGCCTGAACAGATGCGCGAGGTGGTGCGTTACGCCGCCGAACGCGGTATCCGCGTGGTGCCGGAGATCGACATGCCGGGCCACGCCTCGGCGATTGCCGTAGCCTATCCGGAGCTGATGAGCGCCCCGGGGCCGTACGCCATGGAGCGCCACTGGGGCGTGCTGAAGCCGGTTTTAGATCCCACAAAAGAGGCAACCTACGCCTTTGCTGACGCGATGGTCAGCGAACTGGCGGCGATCTTCCCCGATCCGTATCTGCATATCGGCGGCGATGAGGTCGACGACAGCCAGTGGAAAGCGAATGCCGCGATCCAGAATTTCATGCGCGACAACAGGCTGGCGGACAGCCACGCGCTGCAGGCGTATTTCAACCGCAAGCTGGAAACGATCCTTGAGAAGCATCACCGTCAGATGGTCGGCTGGGATGAGATCTATCATCCCGACCTGCCGAAAAGCATTCTGATCCAGTCCTGGCAGGGGCAGGACGCGCTGGGGCAGGTGGCGCAAAACGGCTACAAGGGCATTCTCTCGACCGGTTTCTATCTCGACCAGCCCCAGTCCACCGCCTATCACTACCGCAACGAAATTGTCCCGCAGGGGCTGAACGGCGTGGATGTGATTGCAGACACGGACAGCGTCCAGAGCTGGGCCTTCTCCATGCCGCGCCTGAAGGGCAAGCCGGTGGAGGGGAGCTTCACGCTGGTGAAAGGGGACGCAGGCTGGCGCGGGTTTATTGATTTTGCCGGGAAATCGCGCCGCGCGGTGCAGGATATTGAATGGCGCGATGACAGCCAGGTGACCTTCACCGTCGACACGTGGATGGGCGAGACGCGCCCGGTGGTTTCCGTTGATAACGACAAACTCACCGGCTATTTCCTGGTGGGGAATACGCGTTACCCAATCAGCGGCACGCGTCTGGAGGACGTGCCGAAAGGCGTTCCGCCGGTCGTGCCGGACGTGGCGAACCAGGCCAACCTGCTCGGCGGTGAAGCGGCGCTGTGGGCGGAAAACGTGGTGGCGCCGGTGCTGGATATCCGCCTGTGGCCGCGCACCTTTGCGGTGGCGGAGCGGCTGTGGTCGGCGCAGGACGTCAACGATGTCGACAGCATGTACACCCGCCTGCAGGCGATGGACAGCTGGTCGACGGTGTCGGTCGGGCTACAGCAGCATACCCAGCAGCAGGTGCAGTTCACGCGCCTCGCCGGTAATGCCGACACCCTGCCGCTGCAGATCCTCGCGCAGGCGGTAGAGCCCGCGCAGTATTACACCCGTCAGCACCTGAAGTTCCAGGCCGGAAACTATCATCAGTTCGAGCCCCTCAACCGCTTCGCCGATGCGCTAAACGCCGAAAGCGCCACCGTGCGGCAGATGAACAAATGGGCGGACCGTCTGGTGAGCGATGCGGAAGACACGGAAAGCGCCGACGCCCTGCGCCACGTCTTTAACCGCTGGCAGAGCAACACCAGCGACGCGCTGGCCTTAAGCGAAAACAGCTATCAGCTGAAGGCCATGAAGCCGGTGATCCAGGAGGTGGATAAGCTGGCCTCAATTGGCCTGCGGCTGACGGATCTGGTGGCGCGCCAGGGCACGCTGGATGATAAAGAGATAGCCTCGATTCAGAGCGAGCTGGATAACGCGGCGAAGGTTCAGGACGAAGTGGTGATTACGGCGGTCTATCCGCTGGAGACGCTGCTCAGGGCGACGCGGAATCAGTAGCAAGCAACAAAAAAGGCAGCCTGGGCTGCCTTTTTTATCGCCAAAGCGAATTAGCGACGTACCGCAATCGCTTCGATTTCAATTTTCACGTCTTTTGGCAGACGGGCCACTTCCACGCAGGAGCGCGCCGGGAAGGTGGCGTTGTGCTCGGTGAAGAACGCTTCGTAAGTGGCGTTAACGGTCGCGAAATCGTTCAGATCCTTCACGAAAACGGTGGTTTTCACGATATCGCCCACTTTCAGACCGGCAGATTCAACGATAGCCTGCACGTTTTCCAGCGACTGACGCGCCTGTGCCGCGACGTCTTCCGGCACCGCGCCGGTTTTTGGGTTCACCGGGATCTGACCGGAAGTGATGATCATGCTACCCAGATCAACGCCCTGAACGTAAGGGCCGATAGCCGCTGGTGCATTTTCCGTCGCGAGTACTTTGCTCATGTTTTCTCCAGAATTACAGCGTTAAGAATGTTCCCGGCCATTATAACAGCCGGGATTTCATTACCAACCTCAATTAGTTGGCCAGCACCACATAATGAGAAAACTCTTTTTCGCAGTATTTGCATTTGAGCGCGATGTCATCGGCGCGTTTTTTCACTGCAAAGCTGGAAGAAACCGGCTCAGCATGACTGATGCAGTTGCTGTTCGGGCAGACCAGCACGCTTTCAATGCGATCCGGCAGGCTCGGACGGGATTTGCCGACCACTTCATACTCGTCGATGCGGTTGACGGTGGCGTCCGGCGCGTACAGCGACAGCTGGTTGACCTGCTCGTCGGTCAGGAAGGTGTTCTCGATTTTAATCAGGTCTTTGCGGCCCATCTCGCCCGACGGCAGGTTCAGGCCGATGGTGATGCGCTGGTCGGTTTCGGTCAGTTTGAACAGCGTCAGCAGCTTAAAGCCCACCTGCGCAGGGATGTGGTCAATCACGGTGCCGCGCTTGATGGCTTCAACCTGGAGTTTGTTATCGTGTGTCATGGTCGTTTCCCCTTACAGTGCCAATTCGCGATTCAGAACCAGTGCCAGTAACGCCTGGCGGGCGAAGATGCCATTTCCGGCCTGCTGGAAGTACCAGGCGTGCGGCGTCTTATCCACGTCTGTGGTGATCTCATCGATGCGCGGCAGCGGATGCAGCACCTTCATATTGTCGCGCGCGCCCTCGAGGTCGCTGGCGCGCAGCACGAACTGCGCCTTCACGTTGGCGTATTCGGACGGATCCAGACGCTCTTTCTGCACGCGGGTCATGTAGAGAATATCCACGTGGCTCATCACCTCTTCGATGCTGGCGTGCAGGCTCCACTGAATGCCTTTTTCGTCCAGCATGTCGAGAATGTACTGCGGCATCGCCAGCGCGTCAGGCGCGATGAAGAAGAAGCGGTTGCCGTTAAATTTCGCCAGCGCCTGGGTCAGGGAGTGGACGGTGCGGCCATATTTCAGGTCGCCGACCATGGCGATATTCAGGTTCTCGAGCTTGCCCTGCGTCTCCTGAATGGTGAACAGATCCAGCAGGGTCTGCGTTGGGTGCTGGTTGGCACCGTCACCGGCGTTCAGTACCGGAATGCCGCCGGAAAATTCGGTCGCCAGGCGCGCCGCGCCCTCCTGCGGGTGACGCATCACAATCGCGTCGACGTAGGTGCTGATCACTGAAATGGTGTCCGCCAGGGTTTCGCCTTTTTTACCCAGCGACGTGTTGCTGCTGTCCGAGAAGCCCACCACGCTCGCGCCCAGGCGGTGCATGGAGGTTTCAAAGGAGAGGCGGGTGCGGGTCGAGGCTTCGAAGAAGCAGCTCGCAATCACCTTGTGCTTCAGCAGCTCCGGTTGCGGATTGGCCTTCAGTTTTGCCGCGGTTTCCAGAACCAGTTCCAGCTCTTCGCGGCTGAGGTCGTTTATGGAAATGATGTGTTTTTGATAAAGCGGATTCATGTTTATCTCCTGACGCCGGGCAAAAAAAAGCCCCTCAAATGAGGGGCTCTGGGAATAGGTTTAGCAACGGGAAGAAAAACGGCAGGCCAGCGTCTGATTTCAGACGCGGTAAGACGTTATGTCGTACACGCTTGACCATGCTTCCTCCCGGCAAATTGTCGGGCATTATACGCAGCTCGCTTTTTGGATCAAGCGATTTAATGCACGCTTTACTCAATGCAAACGGTTCTTTATGAATATTAATGCGTTCTGAGTAAATAATTAATTTGCTTATGCACCAGGGCGGTGCGCTTCACGACCCGGGGAGCGACCCAGACGATACTGCTGCCGGCCACCACGCCTAAAATTTCCGGCAGCTGGTGATAATCCAGAATACGCGCCACCGCGCGGCCATATCCGGCGACGGTATGAACAAGGATAAACTCGCTATTGTGCTCGACGCTGACCACCATTTCGGACACGGTACGCGCGGCGTCGGGGGCAGGGCGCAGCTGGGGATTCAGCGAATAAATCTTTAGCCCTTTGGCATTTCGAATTTTTATGACGCCGAGCAATTTAAGCAGACGTGAAACGGTGGACTGGCTGATGGTCTCAAAACCACGCTCCTGCAAATCCCGGCGGATCTCCTCCTGAGAGAGATAGCTTTTTTCTGCGATCAGGCGCTGGCAGACCGTCAGCTGTAGTTGCTCTTTGGGAGAGTACTCTTCGTAATCCATCATAGTTCCCATATCAGTTCCTGAAATAACCGGTGGCACCGCACCGATCCGTAGGCCGGATAAGCGCAGCGCCATCCGGCAAATCACAACAAGGCACCCAGACTTAACGCCACCATAATCACCACCGTTAAAATGCCCAGCAGCGGCGCCACCCATTTCAGATAGCGCACGTAGGGCACGCGGGCGATAGCCAGCCCGCCCATCACGACGGCAGAAGTGGGCGTGACGAGGTTAACGATGCCGGAGGCCGACTGGTAAGCCGTCACCACCAGGTCGCGGTTGACGTTAGCGAAATCGGCAAGCGGCGCCATGATCGGCATCGTCAGAACGGCCAGGCCGGATGAAGAAGGCACAAGAAACGACAGCACGACCTCCAGCCAGTACATCACGTTGATAAACGCTACCGTGGACAACCCGCTGACCAGCCCTTCCGCGCTGTGCAAAATGGTGTGGGTAATCATGCCCTTATCCATGATGACTACGATACCGCGCGCGATGCCGATAATCAGCGCGACGCCCAGCAAATCTCGCGCGCCGTTGATAAACGTCGACGTCAGCTCCTCTTCGCTCATGCGGGCAATCAGGCCGACGATAATCGCGCTGGCGAGAAACACCGCTGAGATCTCCGCCATCCACCAGCCCAGCACCGCCACGCCGTAGATCATCACCGCGAAGGCGAGGGCGAAAATCACCAGGATGATTTTGCGCACCGGGGTGAATTCCAGCGACTGTTCGCCCTTGTCGCCGAGGAAATGGGCGCGGTTCTCTTCCTGTTTGTCTGCGACGATCGACAGCGACGGATCCTGGCGCACCTTACGGGCGTAACGCATCACCCACGCCACGCAGATGACCCAGCCGATGACCAGCAGCGCCACGCGCAGGGCAATGCCGTTAGTGAAGGGGATCCCGGCGGCGTTGGCGGCGATCACCGTGGCAAACGGGTTAATGGTAGAGCCGAGCGTGCCGATCCCCGCCCCGAGCAGCACGGTAGAGGCGGCGACAACCGGATCGAACCGGGCGGCCAGCATCACCGGTACCAGCAGGGTGTAGAACGGCAGCGACTCTTCGGCCATGCCGTAAATCGTGCCACCTGCGGCAAACAGCGCCATCAGGATCGGGATCATCCACTCCTCGCGGCCGCGCAGCCGGGTGGTGACGCGCTCGATCCCGGCGTCAATCGCCCCGGTTTTGGTGACGATCCCGAGAAAACCGCCGATGATCAGGATAAACAGCGCGACGTCGATCGCCCCGGCCTGGCCGGAGACCGGATCGTACAGCCCGGCGATGGGCGCCATCAGGACGGAAACCAGCCCCTGCGGATGTGCCGCCACGTGCGCGTACGTTCCGGCAATCGGGACTTCTTTACCGAGGGTTTCGTTCATCGCCATCTGGTACTGACCGGCGGGGACGACCCAGCTCAGCGCCGCCACAACGGCAATCAGGAAAAAGAGAATGGTGTAAGCGGAGGGAAACTTAAACTTGCCCATGATGTTCTCCTTAAACCCGGCGCACCCCGCGGCGCGCCGGGCGGTGATTAGTCGCCGAGTGTCGCCACCATGACCGCTTTAATGGTGTGCATGCGGTTCTCTGCTTCGTCGAAGACGATGGAGTTCGGTGATTCGAAGACCTCTTCCGTCACCTCCAGCCCCTTCAGGCCGTAGGCCATCTCGATCTCGCGGCCCACTTTGGTGTGCTCGTTGTGGAACGCCGGCAGGCAGTGCATAAACTTGACGTTCGGGTTGCCGGTGGCCTTCATCACGTCCGCGTTGATTTGATACGGCTTCATCAGGCTGACGCGCTCGGCCCAGGCTTCCTTCGGCTCGCCCATGGAGACCCACACGTCGGTGTAGAGGAAATCGGTCCCCTGCACACCTTCTTCCACGTCGTCGGTGAGGGTGATGCGCGCGCCCGTCTCTTTCGCGATGGCGCGGCACTGCTCAACCAGCCCGGCTTCCGGCCAGAAGGATTTCGGCGCGACGAGGCGGATATCCATCCCCATCTTGGCCGCGCCGACCATCAGCGAGTTGCCCATGTTGTTGCGCGCGTCGCCCAGGTAGGCAAAGCTCAGCTCCGGCAGGGTTTTGCCCGGCGCGTGCTCCAGCATGGTCATCAGGTCGGCGAGGATCTGCGTTGGGTGGAACTCGTCGGTCAGGCCGTTCCACACCGGCACGCCCGCGTATTCGCCCAGCTCTTCGACGATGGCCTGGCCGTAGCCGCGGTATTCGATGCCGTCATACATGCGGCCCAGCACGCGGGCGGTGTCTTTCATCGACTCTTTATGGCCGATCTGCGAGCCGCTTGGGCCGAGATAGGTCACCTGCGCGCCCTGGTCGAACGCGCCCACTTCGAATGCGCAGCGGGTGCGGGTGGAGGTTTTTTCAAAAATCAGGGCGATGTTTTTCCCGACCAGGGTTTGCTTTTCACGTCCGGCTTTTTTGGCGGCCTTCAGCTCGATGGCGAGGTCGATCAGGTACTGGATCTCCGCCGGGGTGTAGTCCAGCAGTTTCAGGAAGTTGCGGTTTTTCAGATTGATGGTCATGGGTAAATCCTTTTTAAAATTAGTGTCTAAAACCTTACCCCTCACCCCAGCCCTCTCCCCAAAGGGGAGAGGGTGTTTCAAGTCCCCTCTCCCCTTTGGGGAGAGGGTTAGGGTGAGGGGAGAGTGTGCTCAATTACGAATCAACGTGCCTTTCTCGCCCGCCAGGATCTCCGCGCCGTCGGCCAGCGCGCCGATCCCGGCAATGCCGTTGCAGGCTTCAACAAACTCGCGGCAGGCGGCCACTTTCGGCCCCATCGATCCGGCGTCGAACTGCATGCCTCTGAGCAGCTCCGGCGTCACCTGCGCCAGCGGGCGTTGGGTCGGCTTGCCCCAGTCGAGGTACACCGCGTCGGCATCGGTCAGGATCAGCAGGGCGTCGGCCTCGATCTGGCGTGCCAGCAGGGCGGCGGAGAGGTCTTTGTCGATCACCGCCTCAATGCCGCGATAGCCGTTGGCGTTCTCCACTACCGGCACGCCGCCTCCGCCGTTGCAGATCACCAGGTGATCGCGCTGGATCAGCGCCGTGATGGCGTCGCTCTCGACGATGCGTTTCGGCTGCGGTGATGGCACCACGCGGCGGACGTAGCTGCCGTCGGCCTTGAACACCCAGCCTTTTTCCGCCGCCAGGCTTTTCGCCTGGGCTTCGCTGTACACCGGGCCGATGTATTTGGTCGGGTTGCTGAAGGCCGGGTCGGCGGCGTCCACTTCCACCTGCGTGAGCAGGACGCTCACCTCGCGCTGCGGCAGATTGTTTTTCAGCGCCTGCTGGAGCATGTAGCCGATCATTCCCTGGCTTTCGGCGCCGAGAACGTCCAGCGGGTAGGGCGTGACTTTGTCGTAGGCGCTGTTCTGCAGCGCCAGCAGCCCGACCTGCGGCCCGTTGCCGTGCACCAGCACCACGCGCCACTGTTCTGTTAATCCGGCGATGGTGCGGGCGGCCTGTTCGATGTTCTGGCGCTGGATTTCGGCTTCCAGCGGCTCGCCGCGCTTGAGCAGCGCGTTGCCGCCGAGGGCCACAACCAGAGTGGGTTTTCGTTCCATGATGGCTCCTTTAAATTCCGTCGCGTTCCAGCGGGCAGCTCATGCAGCGCGCGCCGCCGCGGCCGCGTCCGAGCTCATCGCCCGGGATAGGCAGCACGGTGATGCCCGCTTTGTCGTACTTCTCGTTGGTCCAGACGTTGCGCTCGTAGCCGATCACCATGCCCGGGCGGATGGTCAGCACGTTGTTGGCGTCGTTCCACTGCTCGCGTTCGGCTTCAAAGGCGTCGCCGCCGGTGGTGATCAGGCGCACCTGGTTAATGCCGAGCGCTTTCTCGATGGCGTGCAGCAGGTCGGTTTCCTGAGTGCGCAGCAGGCCGCCGCGTCCGTCCGGGGTGAGCGTCCAGCACTGGGCGTCCTTGCGCACCACTTCCGGGTAGACGGAGAAGGTGTCCACGTCGATGTGGGTCATCACGGTGTCGAGGTGCATGCAGGAGCGGTGTTTTGGCAGCTCAACGGCGATCACGCGCTCGGCCTGACGGTGTTTGAACAGGCTGTTGGCGAGGAACTCCACGCCCTGCGGCGTCGTGCGTTCGGACATGCCGATCAATACCGCCCCGCGGCCAATCACCAGTACGTCGCCGCCTTCTAGCGTGGCGTGGTCGTAATTAATATTCTCGTCGCCGAAATACTTAATAAAATCGCCGTCGGCAAACGCCGGGTGCCAGCGATATATTGCCCGCAGGTTATTGGTTTCACGCTGACGGGCCGGTTTCGCCATGGGGTTAATAGAAACGCCGTTATAAATCCAGCACGAGGTATCGCGGGTAAATAAATGGTTCGGCAGCGGCTTCATAATAAAATCATTCGCCGTGTGGGTATCCACCACCATATTTTTAATGGCCGCCGGAATTTCGCCGTAGGTTAATCCGCCGCTCAGTCTGCGCGCCAGTTCGCGGTGCGGCATATCCGCCAGCCAGCCGCGGACGTCGCCGGCAAAGGTCGGACCGAGGCGATAGTCAGAGATTTGGGTATCCAGAAGCCAGGCTTTCGCTTCTGCAATATCAAGGGTTTGTGTCAGAAGGTCGGTCAACAGCAGGACTTCCACACCCTGCTCGCGCAGCGTGTTGGCGAAGATGTCATGCTCCTCACCCGCCCGCTCAACCGAGAGCACGTCATCGAAAAGCAGCTCCTGACAGTTTGATGGCGTTAAACGTTTCAGACTTAAATTAGGACGATGCAGCATAACGCTACGCAATTGACCAATTTCAGAACCGACGTAATGCTTTTCCATAATTATTCCTTTAACTGTTTTTCAGAATAAAAAGGGCATGCGCCATGTGATGTGTTTAATTTCATGGCGGCTAAGCTCAATTGATTTCGTGATTCATACTAGGCAGTTAAATAATCCGTATTGTGATATTGCTCACGCGAAACCGGATATTAAGGGGTTTGTTTTCATTTGCATGATTCGCATCAGATAATGATTAATTTCATATTATTGAGGGGTGAATAGCTAAGCAGGATTCGGTGGCATTATTTGAGATTGTTATTATTTTGTAGATTTTAATCTTTTGAAATATATCGTTATGTGGCTGATTTTAAATCATAATTATTATAATCAAGAATGGCTATGCAATTAACATAATTAACTATTTTTGACTTAAGGAAAATCAATAAATAATTATGGCTTTTTAGAGCAAATTATCAAAACAGTAAAGTGTGAGGCGGCAACGGGTTTTGTTAATTAGAGAGCATGATCAAGAGGTTAGAACAGCCGTCCGACAAGCGCTGATCGAGGTTATGCATAACCCCTGCATAATTGCCTGGACAGGATTAACAGTGGGTTAACACCTTTCCCGATAAACATGCGCTCGCGCAAACCTCTTCGAAAAAGGGCTGGTATGGCAGTCTTAACTCTCGTATAAAAGATAAAAATGAAACGTTGTTTTACGTAGAGGGATTTCACATGATTATCGGCAACATCCACCATCTGCAGCCCTGGCTGCCTGACGCGCTGCGCCAGGCCATTGAGCACGTTAAAGCCCACGTCACCGACGCCACGCCGCTCGGCAAGCACGACATCAACGGCAGCAGCCTGTTTTATCTGGTCTCGGAAGATATGACCCAGCCGTTCGTCGAGCGCCGCGCCGAGTACCACGCGCGCTATCTGGATATCCAGATCGTGATGAAGGGGCAGGAGGGGATGACCTTCAGCACCCTGCCGCACGGCACGCCGGACACCGACTGGTTGGCGGAGAAAGACATCGCGTTCCTGCCGGAAGGCGAGCAGGAAAAAACCGTGGTGCTGAGCGAAGGGGATTTTGTGGTGTTCTGGCCGGGTGAAGTGCATAAGCCGCTGTGCGCGGTGGGCGCGCCTGCGAAGGTGCGCAAGGTTGTTGTGAAGATGCTGATCGGCTAAACGGGTTTACTCCCTCTCCCTGTGGGAGAGGGCCGGGGTGAGGGCATCAGACCGCAGAAGAGTCCATCACTCCCCAAGCGTCGCCACCATCACCGCCTTAATCGTGTGCATCCGGTTTTCCGCCTGGTCGAACACGATGCTCGCCGCCGACTCAAACACCTCGTCCGTCACTTCCATCCCGCCGTGCAGGTCGAACTCTTTCGCCATCTGCTTGCCGAGCGTGGTCTGGTCGTCATGGAACGCCGGCAGACAGTGCAGGAACTTCACGTTCGGGTTGCCGGTCAGCGCCATCATCTGCGCGTTCACCTGATACCCGCGCAGCAGCGCAATCCGCTCCGCCCACTTCTCTTTGGCTTCGCCCATCGACACCCAGACGTCGGTATAGATAAAGTCCGCGCCCTTCACGCCTGCCGCCACGTCTTCCGTCAGGACAATCTTCCCGCCGTGCTTCTCCGCCAGCGCGCTGCACTCCGCCACCAGGCTCTCTTCCGGCCAGCAGGCTTTCGGGGCCACCAGGCGCAGATCCAGCCCGGTCAGCGCTGCCGCTTCCAGCATCGAGTTGCCCATGTTGTTGCGCGCGTCGCCCGCGTAGACCAGCGTCATCTCGTTAAACGCCTTGCCCGGCAGGTGCTCCTGCATGGTTAGCAGGTCCGCCAGCAGCTGGGTCGGGTGGAACTCGTTGGTCAGCCCGTTCCACACCGGCACGCCCGCGTACTGCGCCAGCGTTTCGACCACTTCCTGGCCGTGACCGCGATACTGAATGCCGTCGTACATCCGCCCGAGCACCCGCGCGGTGTCCTTAATTGACTCTTTATGCCCAATCTGGCTGCCGCTCGGCCCTAAATAGGTGACGCGCGCGCCCTGGTCAAATGCGGCAACTTCGAAAGAGCAACGTGTACGGGTCGAGTCTTTTTCGAAGATGAGCGCGATGTTTTTACCGGTAAGCTTCTGTACTTCCTTGCCATTTTTTTTATCGGCTTTGAGCTGTGCGGCAAGGGTCAGCAGAGAAGTGAACTGTGCAGGGGTAAAGTCGAGCAATTTCAGAAAGTGTTTCTTGTATAAATCGGACATTTTATCCTCGCATGGCGAACGCCACTTATTGAATTAAAATTCACTTTATATGTGTAATTATTCATTTGCAACCCCGTTTCACAAATCTTTCTTACAAAGGTGGAGGCAAACCCGTCCGTGTGTGAAAATAGAAGTATCTGCCGCACTTTAAAGAGGATTGAGCCATGGCAAACCCGGAACACCTGGAAGAGCAACGCGAAGAGACGCGTCTGATTATTGAAGAACTGCTGGAAGACGGTAGCGATCCGGACGCGCTGTACACCATCGAGCACCATTTCTCTGCGGATGATTTCGACGCGCTGGAAAAACTGGCCGTGGAAGCCTTCAAGCTGGGTTACGAAGTGACTGAGCCGGAAGAGCTGGAAGTGGAAGAGGGCGACACCGTCATCTGCTGCGACATCCTGAGCGAAGGCGCGCTGAAGGCGGAGCTGATCGACGCGCAGGTAGAACAGCTGATGAACCTGGCCGAGAAGTTTGAAGTGGAATACGACGGCTGGGGAACCTACTTCGAAGATCCGAACGGTGAAGACGGCGAAGAAGGCGACGACGAAGATTACGTCGACGAAGACGACGACGGCGTGCGTCACTAAGCGTTTCAGGCGGTGGCGCTCGCCACCGCTTTTTCAAGGCAGAACCATGGATTACCCGCAGATACTCGCCCCCGTACTCAACTTCCTCCAGTGCCCGACCCCGCAAGCATGGATTGATAAAGCCCGCGACCCGGCGAACCTGCCGCTGCTGCTCACCGACCACATGGTGTGCGAGCTCAAGGCCGCCCAGACCGCGCTGCTGCTGGTGCGTAAATACGTCGCCGACGAAAGCGGTGCCGACGCGCTGCTCGACTGGCTCAAACCCTACGAACAGTTCACCTTCCGCGACGGCCCGGAGCCGGACTTCATCGCCCTGCATAAGCAGATTGGCAAAAGCGTGATGCCCAAAACCGACGACCCGTGGGGCCAGGCGCTCATCGACAGCATGGTGCTGCTGATTAAAGAGGAGCTGCACCACTTCTGGCAGGTGCGCGAGGCGATGCTGGCCCGCGACATTCCGTACGTCAAAATCACCGCCAGCCGCTACGCCAAAGGGATGCTGAAGGAAGTGCGCACCCACGAACCGCTGACGCTGATCGACAAGCTCATCTGCGGCGCCTACATCGAAGCCCGCTCCTGCGAACGCTTCGCCGCGCTGGCCCCGTTCCTCGACGACGACCTGCAGAAGTTCTATCTTTCGCTGCTGCGCTCGGAAGCGCGCCACTATCAAGACTACCTGACGCTTGCCCGGCAGGTGAGCGACGACGATATCTCACCGCGCATACAGCTTTTTGGCGAAATTGAAGCCACACTTATCTCGACACCGGACAACGAGTTTCGCTTCCACAGCGGCGTGCCGGTGTAAACCGGCACAACTCAAGGATAAGGATGCGAGATGAATAAAACGTGGACCCGTACCGTGATGGTTGTTGTGGTGGCCGCCGCCGTGGCGTTCTGGGTGTTCTTCGACAGGCAGCGCGCTCCGGAACGGCAGATGGATTCCGCCCTTAACGCGATGCCCGCCTGGCAGGTGATTAAGGAGCAGGAGCCCGCGCTGCATCAGCGCATCCTCGACCAGATGGCCGCCCTGCAAAAAGCGGGCGAGCCGGAGCAGCAGATTATCGACACCATCCAGCCGCAGATCCTGCATCTGCAGATGTCGCGCCTGCAAAACGCCCCGGACGCCAACGTGGTGAACTATATGACCATCAACATGGAGCAGACCGCCGCCATCCAGAAGGTGAGCGATGACGCCTGCTTCCGCTTCCTCTACCCGACGGTGAAGGGCGGCGTGAACCCGATGCGCATGCTGGATAAAGACCTGATGGCGCGGCGCATGCAGGCCGACGCCGACATGATGCGCGCGGCCTATGGCAAAAACCGCCACACCGTGACGCAGGCAGAACGTGAGGCCGCAGTCGAAGACGTGCGGCCGATTATGAAGGCGCTTGCCGATAAGTACGGCGAGGACATCCAGCTGCTGCAGATGCCGGAGAAGGCGGCGGGCAAAGAGAAGCTCTCCTGCGATATGGTGCAGGAGATGTGGGCGAAGGTGCTGGCGCTGCCGGAGCAGAAGGCGGCGGGGGTGATTCGTCTGGCGGTGTCCGAGCTGGAGTGACGAAGGACGCTGGTTTTTTGGGCACTTAGCGCGGGTTTAGCGCGTCGTCGCTTGCATGGCGGCGCGCGACAGGTATAATCCACAACGTTTCCGCATCCCCTTCAGTGCCGAAGTGGCGAAATCGGTAGACGCAGTTGATTCAAAATCAACCGTAGAAATACGTGCCGGTTCGAGTCCGGCCTTCGGCACCAAAAGCATGTAAATGGACCTCAACTGAGGTCTTTTTTTATACCTGAAATCCGCGCTATACAAGGCTTTCCCAGCTTTTCTCCTCAACTGAAGTCAACCTAAGTCAACCCACATCAACAAGCTTGCGAGTATATTAATGAGTATATTTGCCGATTCGATATTGCTTGTATACTCACGAGATACCAATGGAAGGAGGACCATTATGGCCCTAACGGATACTAAAGTTCGTTCTGCAAAACCTGAGGAGAAAGAGTATTCACTTGTTGACGGCGACGGCATGCTCTTACTTGTAAAGCCTAACGGCTCCAAGTATTGGCGATTTCGTTTCCGTTTTGGTGGTAAACAACATTTGATGGCGTTCGGCGTTTACCCGGATGTTTCGCTGGCGGATGCCAGGAAGAAAAGGGAAGAGGCCAGAAAGCTGGTCGCTGCTGGTATCGATCCTCGTGAGCATAAACGTGCTATGAAAGAAGAGCAGGCGAAAGAGATTATTACTTTCGAGAAGGTTGCCAGAGAGTGGCTCGTGACCAACCAAAAATGGTCGGAAGATCATGCTAATCGCGTAAAAAAGAGCCTGGAGGACAATATCTTCCCGGCAATTGGTGCTCGCAATATTGCCGAACTGGGTACCCGCGATCTGTTAATTCCCATAAAAGCCGTAGAGACATCTGGACGTCTTGAAGTGGCTTCCCGTCTTCAACAGCGCACCACGGCCATCATGCGTTATGCAGTGCAAAGCGGGTTAATTGATTACAACCCGGCGCAGGAGATGGCGGGGGCGGTAGCTTCCAGTAATCGGCAGCATCGTCCGGCGCTGGAGTTAAAGCGCATCCCTGAATTACTCCAGAAAATAGATGGCTACACTGGCAGGCCACTAACCCGTTGGGCAACAGAACTTACTCTGCTTATCTTTATTCGGTCCAGTGAGTTGCGTTTTGCTCGCTGGTCAGAGATCGATTTTGAAACGTCAATGTGGACCATCCCGCCTGAGCGAGAACCTATTCCTGGTGTGAAACATTCTCAGCGAGGATCAAAGATGCGTACACCTCATCTGGTGCCGCTTTCAAAGCAGGCGCTGGCGATCCTGAAGCAGATAAAACGGTTCTGCGGCGAACATGAACTTATTTTTATTGGTGATCACGATCCGCGTAAGCCCATGAGCGAGAATACGGTAAACAGTGCATTACGGGTGATGGGCTATGACACTAAAGTTGAGGTTTGTGGTCACGGCTTTCGCACAATGGCCTGTAGTTCGTTGATTGAGTCAGGGCTATGGTCGAAGGATGCGGTAGAACGGCAGATGAGCCATATGGAACGCAATTCGGTGAGGGCAGCGTATATCCATAAAGCGGAACATCTGGATGAGCGCAAGCTGATGTTGCAGTGGTGGGCTGATTTTCTGGATGCGAATCGGGATAAAGGGATTACGCCGTTTGATTATGCTAAGATCAATCGGGGTAATGGCGAGTGAGTTGAATGCCTTTATTTCTCGGTTGATGTTTATATTAAAAAGACCAACCAGCCCGCTTAGAACTGGTTGGTCGCTGTAGTTTTTACCGTTGTTATCAGAATTCCATCTGCCAGGTACAGAGCCGCCAGACAAAAAGGATGGCTGCAATAATGCCTTGAATGTACATATAGTTGCGAGCATCATCGCAAACATGTGCTCATGGATTCTTCAATGCAATGACCTCTGACAAAACCCTAAAGCAAGCGATATCAAATAATCACTATCTGGCGCAAAGGTGAACAGCGTGCGCCACATAAATCATTATTGCTGCTGCACGTCCTCTCACACTATCGGCAGGACCATGATCGCCTGTTTAACTATGATTCTGAAATCTACGAGCCCCTGTTGGATCTTCTGGAACGTTATGGACCGCAGCGCCGTGTCCCGCGTAAAAATCCCACCGGCTCCGGATAAAGAGACCTCGCAGAAATTCAGAAATACCTCCCTGATTCTCCTTTCAGAGGAAAGTTCTTCGTCCCTTCCGACCTCCAAAACACAGGAATGATAATGAAAAAGACCGCCTGGCTTATCAGCCTGATGCCTCCGATACTATCTCTTATTATTATAAGAACATATCTTGGTTATTTTAATAATGGATCGTTATTTACAGAGAACCTGTCAGCAACGGTGATATTTAATTACGTCTTTATTTTTATGGTACTAACCACAACAGGGGTCGGGTTGATTTTTTTCTTACCTTCACTCATTTTTTGCTTGTCATTGCCGAAAAATGTGAAAACAATTCACAATTACCGTGACATAAAAGGAAGGATTTCTCTGGCTACCCTGCTGTCCTTTCCTCTGACTGTCTTTACATTTTTTCTGTGGGCTTATCTTTCCGCTGGCCATCCGGATTATGAGCCTGCACTGGGATGGCTCATGTCACTGGCAGGGATCTCATCGGTCACTCTAATCAATTACCTTTTTCTCAGACAGGCGGCGAAAACCGCTCAGGAATTTCAGCGTACTAAAGCTCGCAGAAAAACAGCGTGCTGGCTTTTCATCGGTAGTCCGCTTCTCATTTTCACCATTATTCTTTGCTTCACATTTTGCGTCAGCACCATTATCAGATGGGTAGATACGCAGGTAGCGGGAGACAGCATTGTCGCAATACTGAAACTGGCCACCTTGATTTCGGGGTTAGGCGTATTGTTGATGTTACCCGGTGCGGTATATGTAAATACTGATAATGCTGCACGGAATGAGTCATGGCATATCAGATTTACCCTTGTCTCAGTTAGCCTCTGGCTTCTCATAACCAGCATATATGTGTCATCGTTTTATCCTGTCCTCATCGACAAAACGATGGCATTTGCGGGTATTTCTGACTGGCAGACACGGCGTTTTCAGGTTGAAGAAAGTAAGTTTCCAGCCTCACATTTCGGCCATCAGGACTGGCATGTTGCTGATAATATCCCGGGGAAAAGTTACACGGTGCAGGGTATTATGGTTTATTCCCTTAACAACGTCAGACTGCTGTGCCCTGAATCCGTCAGAAAACACTACAGGAACATGCTTCAGTTTATTCCCTGGAATCGGGTTTATGACCAGAACAGATCTAACGAACTGAAGAAGGCCTCAGCCAGATGTCAGCCATTTGTACAGGGTGGTATTGCGCGGCTTTCTGAAAAATAGTCCAGGCCGGACTGTCACGGCCGCGAGGACGATCGACGCCGTGCTGGTGACGGATAATATACGGGAGGTTGAAAGGGTGACATTGGAAGAGTGGTTTAAATGACGGCTGGCACAAGGCGAACACTAAGTGGCTGACGGTGGCGGTAAGTCAAATTGGGATGTTTGTTACGGTGATCCTGAGTGCAATGCTTTACTCGCCACGCCTACCCGCTTTATGAGGCGGTGTTAACTGGACTTCAACTGCTCTGGTGCGTAACGCAGATTAGATTGTTAATTTGGCATGCATACTGATGCAGATTCATGCTTTTTAGAAGTCCTTCTTTGACTTACTACACATTTTCTCAAACCTATGATAAAAATAATAAAACACTTCATTTTTGGCGAACGCTATGATTGATACTGATACAGCTCGATGGAACACTGAAAGCGCTGCTTTGCTAGTTCTATCAGAAATACGTGGCGTTAGTTATTGGTCCCTATATAAGGTTGCTCAAAAAGGGATCCGTTTCAGAGATGTTGTAACTTGCTCAACATTATCAAAATTCGAATCAATCCTCGGAGTGAGACTACATCGTGCACCATATTCTTTGACTGAGAATAATTGGTCGACTTTTCGTGATGGAATGATTTCTGCCGCGAAAAGCCTTTTAACACACTATCATAGCAACGGTTATAAATTAATACATCATGGTTCTCCAGATTATCCGGAGAAATTGAATGATTTAAATGAGCGCCCTTACTGGATTTTTGCGCAGGGTGATACTTCGTTGCTTAGTAAAAAATGTGTTGGTGTTGTTGGTACGAGAAATCCAACTGATCTTGGAATTTATTTAACACAAGCAGTTGTCTCGCAGTTTATTGCATCAGATTATGTAACTGTAAGTGGGTTAGCTTATGGTATTGACCAAGCTGCTCATGAAGCATCTATTTTATTTAAAATACCCACAATAGCCGTTCTAGGAACAGGTTTGAATTCTAACTATCCAAAAAACAGTATTGGACTTAGGGAGAGTATTGTAAATGCCGGTGGGCTTATACTCACGGAGTATCTCCCACATCAAAAACCATCGCAAGAAAACTTTGTTCGTAGAAACAGAATACAGGCTGCTTTAAGTGATATTTTAATTCCTGTCGAATGGAACTTGAAAAGCGGAACGTCGCACACGGTTCGAAATGCTGCTCAACTTAAGAGAACGATACTGTGTCCATTACTAAGAGGTGAATCTGTTCGGGAGGAGATTAAATACTCTCAGGACGAATACTCTGCAATAATACTGGAGACTCCTTTGACGGGATTTAAAGATGTGATGGAGTTAATTAAAACGAAATCTAGTAATAAATTACAACAGCTGTCACTTCTGGGGGATGAATAAAATGCATTTGAAAGCTGTTATATTTTCAATAGCAGATGTTGTTTTGCCCACAACATCAAATCCGCAATCTCAGCAACTTAAGTCACAAATCGATGTTGAATTGAGGAAGTTGTTCGCTTTTTTATTATCTAAAAATATTAAAGTTCTTTTTCTAACAAACAATAATAGGAATGTTAGAACTAATAATGGAAATATTGCACTGGATGATTATCTTATGCAACAATTCCCAGACTCAATCCATTATTGCCGTGAACTTAATAATCAAATACCTGCGAAACAAACAGGAAGAGCCATCGATTTCATCATGAATGATTTAGATATAAATCGTAATGAGATAATTTATGTTGGCCGTTCAGAAGAAGACTTACAGGCCGCGACAAATGGCAAAATTTTATTTATTAATGCCACTTGGTATCAACCGGTCACTGAGTATGGTTTTCAGTTCTCTGAACCAAAAGAGATTGCGAGATTTATCGATGTGTTTTGTTTAAGAGAGGAATTATGGGGATGGCAGGGCCACTTAAACCAAGATGTCCACTATTATGCCTTAGCTCCCTTTAGTACTCATAACCCTGAGTTTACAATGTACTCTGCTAATGCACGAAACTTAGCTAAGTTATCCATTGGGAGCCCTGATTTTTGGATTAGGTATCTTGGTGCTAGTATTTACTTCTCTGGTTTAAGTGAAGGTGCAAGCTTTATCACAACTTATGTTGGACATAATGCTAACGACCCCTATAAGTTGGCAAATATCATGGAGCATGACCTCAAAGGGTTGGCAGTATCATTTAAAGGTAAATATCTCAAAGATCTCTTTATAAGACATACTACAGCCGTAAAGTCTCAGCAGGAAAGAATAGAGCGTCGACAGGTTATAATAACATCGCAAACAAATACTGTGAATTTAAACGCCTCTCCTATCAAAAATCTTAACACTGGGGAACGTTATGTTAACAGGCCAGTATTGCGTGGAAAGAAAGTACTAGTTATTGATGACTTCTGCACTGAGGGAAATGCTCATGAAACCGCCAGGATGTATTTAAAGGCTGCAGGAGCGGAAGTTATAAATATTTCATGGTTAAAATTTGTTAATCGAGATGTAGCCGTTTGCGAACCCAATTGCAGAATAAGACCATGGGAGACAAACACCCTCACTTCTGAAAATATTAATTATATCGGACGAATCGGTTATGCAGCAAACCTTACTCATGGCGGTGCGCCTCAAGAGTTGGCAGAGAAAATTAGACAATATGATCATTGGGATTGGCCGCAATAGCTTCTTCTTCTGACTACAACTTGTACCCCTTAAATATAGGGGTACATATTTAAAGAGCGATAATCGCACTTAATTTGTTTAGCAGCTACTTAGTCAATTTGATAGAAGGTCTTATGGTCGGTATCAGCGACCTAACCTGTTCCCCATTTATGAAGACAGAACAATGTAAATATGCACTCTGAACTTCCGCTTCTCGCTCGAAGCAGACCGTCAGGTTTGCTTGTATGCTACCGGTGAAAACTGCCAGGTCAATTTTGAGCGAATACAATTCAGTCTTAATGACTAAATGGTTTGTCAGCGACAATACATGATGTTTCATATTCGGCAAGTTCGGAGTTACTTTCATAAGGGTCTTACAGCCACGATCAAATGCACATACTGATCTTCAAAGAAAATGTGTGGCTTAAGTGCCTTCAGAACTTTTGTATTCTCTACACCGCCGAGAAAAAAGCTTCATAAACATGTCCACCCTGACTTTAAATAGGATTATATAAGAGTTCTTAGTTGTCAAAAGGTAAATATTTCCCTTTTTCAACTTTAATAAGATACTTTTTGTTGTAGCAAGTTGACAATGCACAGGCTAAAGCATTCCTTAATTCAGAGCGATCTAATTGCTCAAGATGAATATAGCGTTTACGTAGTGCATCTGTTATCTCATCCAATACTAGTGTTTTATCTGGTGGTAATAATGCAACCCAAGCCTGTATAAAAGCTAATGCGCTTCTGTAGAGAAGTTTTCCACCAGGTAATGATTCGCTTAGTACTTTCCTTCTATATGCCTTTTCAAATGCCACTCTTCGGGCACTAGCTGCCGCTAACGGTATGGGTAATAATCGTCTCTTTTCTTTTTGAATGGCTGAATTAAAGCTACCCTGAGAGATTGTTAAATCAAACTCGCGAATTGCATTAATCTCATGTCTGGTTGGTGATGATTCTTCAGTTCTCTTATTGCAAAGCAAACAATTATTGTCAGAATCAAAAGGTATCATCTTTTCACATATGGCACAATTTTTTATTGATAAGTGCGTTCCTATTCCTAATGTATTTAATTCAAATTGTTGATTTGCAATATAATAAACAACTCTCCGTGAATCGCTGGACCAATACATAATTGGGTACGTGTGGTGGGAATATAAATAATCAACCCACGTTTCCGCTGGAGAATTTTCTTCATCAAATTCAATAAGCCAAGAAGAAAGGTTTTTTGACCATGCTAATTTTACAGTATTGAGTTTCAGGTCCCCTTCGCTGAAAAAGTTAGCCATAAGAACTTTGGAGAATGAGTTATGTTTTGCTTCATTAATTGCTCTCTGAATTTCCTTTCTATTAACCAGCTTATGAAGGAAGTTATTATTTTCTCTCCATGTTAGTTTCTCCGAATCATAAATTGCAATGAAAGCAGTTGTGGCTCTTGAATAAGCACAAAATAATTGAGTATCCTCCATGTTTTCAGAATCCAGTGTAATGACAACAGGTGATTCCATACCACGGAAACGGGATACAGTCTCAATATTTATATCAAAAAATTTCATGTCTTTCTGGAGGAATTTTTTCACTAAATCCGTAGGGACAAGGACGGTAATCTCATCAGATGGTACAGAACTTTCTCTCAACCGTAAGATTTCATCAATCAATGTGGAAAGTGGATCGATAACTACTAATTCTTTTAACGTATCAGGTTCGTTATTCCTTGGGGAAGTAATTTGATATGAAGAAGGTCTGATAGCCATTAAATAATCAGTAACGGCTTTGGGGCATCTTAACACAATCGTTAAGCTGAAGGAAAATTGCGATTTAATTATCCGCTGAAGGTCAGTATGATTCGTTCCTTTTTCAAAAGAGAACGTTTGGGTTTCATCACAAAATGCAATGATGTTTTTATTTTCAAACCAATAAAATAAGGTTTCCAACCACGAAGGATGTAACGCCTGCGCTTCGTCAATAATTAAAGCATCATAATCTTTTAGATCCTTTTTATTTAATGCATTAAGCAAATCCTCGCAACATCCTGATTCAAACCAGCCTGTTGGGGACTCGGGAGGTAGCGCTAGTCTATTACGAGCCTGATGACAGAGTTTGTGCCAGGTAAAAACGTCGCATAATGAGTCTGGAGTTTGTTGTCGAATGTATTCAGAAAGACGGTTGTTAAAAGTAAGAAATAAAACTTTTTTTTGCTCTTTAACAAGTCGTCTGGCGAATTCAATCCCAATCAGAGTCTTTCCTGTTCCTGGCCATCCAGTTACAACAAATCGTTGATATTCAGACAGGAGTTCAATGACCTTGATTTGTTCATGAGTGAGTCTTAACCAGAGTTGATTATCATAAATAATCCGGGTTCCCCAGTCAGGAGTACCATCAAACTGTGGACATATGGATTTTATTATCAATTGAAGTTGGTCACCTCCTAAATCGTTATTCCCTAATGCAGTTTTCCAGTATTGCATTATATCGATAGTGTGCTTTGCAATTTCCGGGAGTTGTTTTTTATCAACGAATATTTTTCTAAATGGTCTTACTGATAAATCAACCATTGCTGTATTTATAATTTTATTATCGAAATAGCTATCAGGAAAAATAAAACCATAACCAATACGCAATCGTAATGTTGTTGCTCCTCCTAACCAACGGGCTAATCCATGAACATTGTTACGTGTTTGCTTCACTACATCGACATTATTATTTGTTTTGAGATGTACAAAAATAGGGCCATCTACGCGATATACCCCACTTTTCACCTCGAAAGCTAAAACACCATAGATACGATGGAGAACAAGAAAATCTATTTCTCCACTTGGAGGTAATCTCATACCCAAATGCCGGGCTGCCGAACTCAACCACGGAAGGCTATGAATCACAGTGAAATCATCGGACAGCCCTTCTTTTAGCAGGGCATAGACCGTTTTTTCTCCATAACTATCATTATCAATAGGTCCGAATGCCGGAATCATTTTGGCCATCTTACTATTTCCTTATAACATGCTCATGACAGAAATTTTCACTATGTTACATCGTCCAGTGATTTGAAATAACTTCCGCTTGTTTTAAAATTAACTCCACCGTGCGTGCCCGGTGTTTTATCGTGCGGATACATGTATCGACGCGGAGTCTGGCGAACCAGGATACGCAACCTTGCACATACACTTTCACTTACCTGCCAATCCACGGTTGTGGATTGCTGCAGGCTTCAGTGTAACTTCGATCGCCAGTTTCTTAAGTATCTCATCCTCCAACTCACGAACGGCGCTTTCGTTTTCTGCCAGTGCGTCGTAGAAGGCGATCTCTTCAGGATTCAGGCCAAGAGCATCATCACGTTCCATTGCGGACTGAAAATCTTTCGCCATCTGGATCAGCTCTTCAATCACTTACGCCGTCTCAATAGCCCGGTTGTTATATTTAATCAATTGCAGTTCAGGGGGAACGGACCAGAGACCGGGTAATAGGGTCCCGTCCGGTTACCTTCAAATTCAACATGAAGTTCGTTATCAAACAGCCTCCACAGCAACAGTACATGCTCTCCTTCCAGATCAGGATCCATTTCATATGCCGTTCCCTCCACCATTACTCTGGCATCAATGCCCACTTTGCGGCGCTCAGGCTCCCGTGCAAAATGGCAGAACCGCTCCCAGCTGCACATTTCACGGATCCCTTCTTCAGACAGGTTGAGCAGCCTGTCTTCCCTGCGTGAACGCGGCTGTGAGGGATGAGGCTGGTCATTGTAGTGAAGGATATATATCGCAGCAGCCATTCATTGGCCTGTTGCTCGGTTTCCGGCTGATGAAAATAGTACAGTGTTTCATGTGTTTCCTTGACGGTGCGGAAAGGACGTTCCACTTTTCCTTTCGACCGTGCTTTCGTCCGGGTGCCACTTAAATGCCTCAGCTGGCACAGCTCCCTGTCCGGCCGTCTTACCCGCGCTTTCACCACTGAGGCTCTCCCGCATCCAGTCACGCGCGGCATCCGGTGTCAGGACGAGAGGAAGTCGATCGTGAATATCGAGCAGCCTTTTATCTGCGGCTGCCGTGACAATAATAAACCCTTCCTCATCATCCCGCAGACCAAATGGCCGCGCGTCAATGGCAGCCATGAAAACAGGCTGACCGCCCCTGCGGTAAATGAAATACGGCTGTTTTTTGTTCCCTTGGCGTACCCATTCGTACCACCCGTCAGCAAAAACGATGGCGCGGCCGGCGCCGTGCTGGTGACCAATATTACAAGATAGTTTGAGCAAGTGCCGGGCCTGGTGCTGGAAGACTGGGTTAATTAACACCCCACGGAATATCTGAACAGCCCCGCCAGCTGCTGTACGGGGACATACAGCAGCCTGTAGATTAGCTGAAGGATATTACTGTTCAGATACGACAGAATCGTCTTGGTCCGGGTTACAGCCACTGCGTAATACACTAATACGTATCTGAAGGTACTGCACTTCTCCATTATCTAACTGGGCAGGTGTGGTGATATTGACCAGCTCACTTGCAAATATTAACTCCTTTTCAGGCATTGAATTGACGCGCCATATAATCGAACTGCTTTTAAACAACGTATAGAGGTATTCCAGATCGCTGTTGAAAACAGCTATTCTCCATAGCAGCTCACTGCAACGATTAAAAAGACCATCCAGTCTCTGACAAAATAGATAATTATAGGCACGTTTCAGTTCAGCAACGATCTCTGGAGTTATCCTGAAGTATTCTTCTGCCCCCAGTACCGATTCGTACTTGGATACCAGTGCGCGAACGCGGGTATATAGTCCCGTCTCGTTATGATTTATAACGGTGTCAACGTACTGATCGTTGCTGTTACCGAGCAGAGAATATAAGCGCAGACTGATATTATTAGCCGTCGACGTCTCATTATGTCTTCGTGCCTTGCGCTCCAATTTTATCAGCTTATTAATTTTTGTGCTCCTGGGGAGGTCTTCACAGATCTCAGCCTCAGCAGAAAGGTAAATCCCTGAGTTTTTATCAGCAATTGACTTTATCTTTTTTGCATACTGAATAGTTTTGTGTCTATCGCTTTCCGCCAAAGCGCGCATGATTGTACCCATCATCTTGAGTGCCATTCTTTTCGAATAACAATCCGACTTCTCGAAGTCGTTGAAGATAGGCTCAAGGAATGTTGCACTTTCGTTGTCTTCATCAATCATTCGCAATCCGCTTGCAAGGTACCAGGCCAGATGGTATTTATCCATACGTTCATAAGAAGATATTTTATTGAATACCATCCGGCTGAAGCTTACCAGTTCCTTGTAATAATCATTATGATTTAGGAACATACAATAACCAATCGATGCCAGGATGATGGCTTTTGTGCTGCGGCTATCGGGATCAAACTGCGTCAGTTCAAAGTAATTGCGAATAAGAGTATGTACATTTCCCGGATAAAACTCAGTATGCATGAGCATGAACTGCGTCACCGGTCCGATTTTGATTTGACCTGACATCCATTCAGGACCGATACAGATGGACAAACATTTCTTGACCAGTTCAAGATAATCGTCAGTAGATAATGACGATGAAACATAATCCCTTACAAGTGGGTTAATTCTGAGGATTGTTTCATTTTCGATCTGAAGAGAGTAGATTAATCCATCCCGCTCCAGTTTAGAAAAGTCGTTATACACATAATGGCTTTCCGAGAAACTTTCCCTGATGTTTTTAAGCCTCTCCCCGCAATCCAGCAAAGCAAAAACCTCAAGTAAACTGTATATTTTCTTATGGTCTACTTTCAGATTTTCAATCCTGTTAATAAGGTAAGTTGGTATCTCCGCAGAAAACTCCTCTTCAGGCAGGGTAATGATACCGTCACCCAACACCTCACCCAAGCTCATTAATCTAAGATATTCTTTTAGTTTATCCAGCTTAGAGGGCAACCCAGCGGTAATTTCAAGTGTCTTGTCCAGTTGTTCTCGGGTGACGCCGGCCAGTTTGGGTTCGTCCTTCATGTACTCTTTAACATCATCGACAGAAAGCGGACTCAGACTCAAAAATGCTATATGTAGATTGATCGGATGTGTGCCAATAAAAATGATTTTAATATTACTGTTGTAATCTGAGCAAAGTTTAGATAGTTCATGAAGATAATTTACTGCAGGAGAAGTAATATTTGAAATATTGTCGAGCACAACAATGAATTTACCATCATCGATATTGGAGAAAATCCAGGTAATATCTGTGCCAGTATCAAGAGCAAACTTCTTCGCAATTTCCTCAGGAGTAGTTAAACCCGTCAGATCACTGTAAAGTACATAGGAGTCTGAAAATTCATCATTCAGAAATGAGTAAAGGAAGCCTGACTTCCCGTAACCCCACCCGCAAACCAGCTCGAGACTCCCGGTATTCTGTAAAGCCTGGGTCGCAAAAAGCTGTTCTGATATTCTTATAGTTTCATGAGCAGGCTCACGGGACAGAATATGCCGTGTCAGTCGCGGCATTTTCTGAGCCGGTACTACTGACCTGGTTTTCAGCCGATATGCTGACTGAGGTGCAGTTACTTTTTTTTTTGCGTGTTCAGGACATCTTCAAAAAGCTTATGACAGTCTACACCGCAGTATCCCTGGAAGCGTCCATTTGCAGTGGCATCAGAAACAAGACTAAATAAAGCATGATTATCAGACAGTGCTTTTTCAGGCACTGACTCATAAAAAGCCCAGCGGATGTTATAAGTTGCAGCATCGTCGTTAACAATAGATGTTAACGCCTGCAAAAAAATATCATCCCAGCCTGCGTAACCTAGAACGTACAGCTTGCTGTCAGATAACACATTCTTGATCGAGGATTCAATTTTGGGACGTAAGGCTGATAACTGGTTTGTTGAGTGCATCGTATCGCGGTTCCATAGACCATGCAGATGCACGACTATCTCCTTATCAATATATCCCTTTGTGCCGCCAATAGGTTGGTCGATGGTTAAATCTTTAATTATAGGGTCGCGTCCCGCACGGTATAAGGAGTACTCGATTACCTCATCGAAGTTAGTTGTGAGGATAATGCCAACATCGATGGTTGTTTCACATATAAGTCTGGTCAAATCATCAATACATTTTGATATATACCATTCATTATCTGCTGGCTGCGCTTTTTTCATGATAATGGCCAGCACTTCTCTGACCATTTCCTGATCGCCTACACGCAGGAGGTATGCAAAACTTTGTTGATAGGTTTCAACAACACTCATATCCTGCTTATCCTTAATGAAAGAATCGTATATATTATATTCGATCATGAAGTCCTTCAGGATATCATTTATTTCTTTTACGCCGGGAACGCCTCTGCCGTCTGGCGACATTGTAGTCGCTGAACCCAGAATAAAAGATATTTTTTTATTACGTCTTATATCGAGACTTATCGATTCAATTAAATCTTCATAGTTATTCATTTTTTAGCGTCCAGCCAGAGATACCTAAAGTCTTTAAGATAACTCTCAAACTCATTCTGCTCAATACCCAAATATCAAGTCTAATCATAGTGAACCTGAAACGGACGATTCCAGAAATCCCCCTGACCAATTGACTTAACTGTAGCTTTCAGTGCCAGTACTATGAATCACTGTGCTTTAGTATTATTGCAGAACACCCTTCTAAAGAGATGCTATGCAAAAGACCCCATTTTTCCGACTCAGCAGCTTTTCGGATCTGCGCGACGGGAAAACGGTAAGTGATATGATAATGAATCAATACGCACAAAATCATACTGAGTATGATTTTTCACTTAACCGGACATTTTCAGACGGAGCGTGCAGGATGGATGAGAAAGAAGTGAATTTTTCACTCAGCTATGAACAGCTGGCCGCGACAACAACAGAGGTCATTGAAGCTATCAAAAAGCGCCAGGATCAGACGACGGCAGCGAAAATTTCCAGTGTGGAGGCTGTCATATTTCTGTGCTCTGAGCTTGCTAAAGCAGGGGCATCCGACTTCAGACCGGTACAGGCTGACCTCCGTCGTTTTCAGGAACATGTAGCCGGAATGAAAGAATGAATGGAACGGTAAAAAACCGACGCCCGATCGCTGCGGCGCTGCTTGCTGAGGAAAGGGCACGGGTACAGGCGTTGCAGCGCGCCAGCGAAGTGAAGGTGCTTTCCCTAGTTCCGGCCATTCCGGCAGGCAGTCCGGGGCCGACTGGTGATGATGTTCAGCTCATGATGGATGGCGTCGCATGTACCGCATACCGTGGGGATTTTGTTATACGCCTCGACGGGACCACTTGCCTGCAGCTGTGGGACACTGGTGGCAGGTTAACCCGCCTGGAAGGCGATCCCCTGCAGGTTGCCAGCTGGCTGCAGGCCTGCCATGACGCCGGTATTGCCGTCGGGGTGCAGGTCAATGAGAACACGGTTCCGCACGACACTGAGCACGCTGATGCTGTGCACAAACATTCCGGGGAGATACATCCGTGAAATTCAGCCGGACAGACCGTGTGCTTCACGCCTTTGCAGTGGTGGCCTTTGCCATCCTGATCCTTATTATTCTTTTTGGCCAGACAGTCAAAGACAGTGGTCCGGCCGAGTGGCTCTCCGCCGTACTAAATCTGGTGATGGCCGGGGCTGCCGTCGCTGCTTATCTTACCGCGCGCAGCTGGTTGCCTCAGCTGACCACTCAGGAAGGCTACAGGGAGGCTATTGCCCTGGTTAACGAGCAGTACATTCATCTGGGTCCGTTGAATACTCTGACGCCGGCCGCTGAAAAGGCTATGAATGCCTTCCAGAAACATAACGAAACCAAACGTGGTGACGATCTGGAAGCCTACACGGAAGCGGTTAATGAACTAATCCTGCACCTGATCACAGCAGAATCAGTTCAGCAGTCAATCAGGGAAATACGGTTCCGGCTGAACACATATGGTCTCAAGCCTGCGGAACCTTACGCTGCCAAAATTGAGGCCATGTCTACCGCCTTTGATAAGGTGCGAGGGGTGGGTGGGTGGTTGGTAAATCTCCTGACAGAAAATGTAACCAGTCACTATCAGGTAAGGAAACCGTCGCTGCGTAACTACGACGTCAACTATGAGGCACTGATTCTGGATATGAAGAAGGCTGAAACACAAGAAACCATAGAATCCCTGTATAAGCGTTTTACCGCTGTCCAGAAGGAAATGGTCGACTGCCATGACGCCATATTCGCGGGGAAGCCCCCGATCGGTGAGCTGTTCACCGTCCGGAAATAACAACTCTTCAGAAAATACAATCGAAAAGGAAATAGAATGACACCAGACATAAGACGCCGTATTCACGCATTCCGTAATGCCCTGGTGCTCGCGTCCGACACCCGCTCAAATGAATGTTATCGCTTGGGTCGCTGGAAGGAGCTGAACAGTTTCCCCCATGGCTGCTGCGACCTGGCAAGCAACTTTCTGGCTCAGTATCTGCAGGACAGAGACTCGTCACTACAGCCGGTGATCGTGCATATGCTTACAAACCCTGAGTTCTGCGAAGAGCATAACTCAACCATCCAGTCCCATGTGATCGTGAGACTGGATGACTGGTACATCGATCTCACCCTCAACCAGTTTGCGGAATATCGGCGCCGGGTTGTGATTGAGAACCGGACCGGCACGCTGGGAAGCCTGTTGAGGCATATCCGCAACTGTGGCGGCACTGTCAAGGAACGTGATATCGAGCTGCACAATCCAAACGAAGACGGCGGCAGGCTCTATATCTGGCTACGCGACACTGCAGACAGTCTTCTGAGCGTAAGGACAGAATGACAGGGCAAGGTACCGCCCATCTTATCGTCACCAGCACGCGCCGCAAAACCATGGCTGCATGTGATGCGGTCTTTCCGGATGAGCGCGATGCTGGCAGGGCTTACGGGGTCTGGCTGGAAAGACTGGCGCAGGCCCGTCGCGGCTCGCCCCCATGACCGCCGGCGAGCTGTATACAGGCCAGCACTGGAGCAGGGCTGCTGCAGCTGTGATGCGTAGTGGTGCTGAAATGTGGATTATATGGTGGTCAATTTTTATTGCCGGTCAGGTCAGGGCTGCAAGTCATGAAGGTGAATATGGCCAGACTATGGCTGCATTCCGTGTTCCGTGTTCCGCGTTCAGTGGTGACTTCTTCGGGATGACCACTATAGGTACAGCGTTGCAGTCCGGTGAGATTGCCTGGGTTTTATCTGCTGATACCGCCCTGCTTTTTCTTCTGCTTACCCTTAATGTCCATCTGTACTTGAAAAAAAATGCTGAAGGCTGCGATATGGAAAAGTCAGTTGCGCCAGTGGATTAGGGCTGAGAAGGATCCTGTACCGATAGTACCGGGCCTGTACGCTGTGCGGAGCCCTGCACAGGAATGACGGTTTTTTTCCTGCGGCACAAAAGCGCTGATTCTTATCGGCCGGCATCGGTGTTATCGGTGTGTAATACCATGGACGGTTTTCGTATGTAAAAGCTCTTCCCCTCCTCGTAAGCGTACAGCGAGAGCCGTATTGACGGGGATGTGTTATTCAGTTGGCGGCGACTCAGCCAGTCCTTATGCGACATCGCGGCCATCAGATCGATAAGCATGTTATTGATGGCGGTTATCACGGCGCGGGTGATTGGGTCAGTTTCCGAAGCGTCTTTATCTGACTGCGCCTGCCATAAGGTGGGCACATCCAGGCTGACAATCCGCAGCTCGTGTTGTTCTATCGGTGTTGAACAGCTCCGCCGTTTGCTGCTTGGCATTTTAAACACCCGCCTTGGAGGTGGTAATGCAGCAAAATGATTTACGCTGACTGGTTGAAGGCCGCAAGTATATCGGGCAGATGGAAATCAAAGGTCCGCGCCATAACCCGTTAATTCTCCAGTTCTGGAAGGACATCAAACGAGGCGGTATCAAAGATGACGCCCCTCCTGGTGCGCTGCTTACGTCGGGTCAATGCTCGAACGCGTCGACATCATCGCCGTCGCCAACGGCGATGCTCGGCTTGGGCGAACACCTCGACACATTGTTGAAATCGAGGTTCGCCGCCAATCTGATTAATGCTTCGGGGAGAAATTCATACTCCAACTATAGGGCAGGATCGTCTACCGGGGCGAAGTCAGTCCAGCCTAATTGACCTACACCCCGTTGATTCCCACAGATTGTTCTCATTAACGTCCGCTCCTGGCACAAAACTGACATCCCAACCTGTATCAGATCATTAAAATTGCCATAAGTTAAGCCAGTAACTCTCTGGTATGACGTAGCGCTTGCGCATCAGGCAGGACAGCCAAATTTGATGTTCGCTGAAAGCTGGTTGCTCTCTGGCGCAATGCCTATTGTTAGCTTGCAGGTGAAATAATAACAGAAGGCCTATCCAAAGCGTGTTATAAGCGAGTATGAAAACCTCCACACTGGTGGTTGAGAGGCATGGCATGAAATTACGAATCACAAGAGCAATCGGCCTCAGCAGGTTCTCGCCACGTTGGGTTAAGGTTATCTGTTTACAGTTAACAAAAAATGATATTGAGCGCTCCCTCAATGCTCTACTGGCCAACATTGATGAATCTGAGCTTTCTCCGGAGCAAGTCAAAGCGTTTAGGGAATGCGTTGACAGGATTAACCTGGCACGGGGTAAGGGGATGCAGGCGTGAGCACTTTTAATTAAGCATTTTTCGATGTTGCTTTGTCAATGATGGCTTTTATCCAAAAAATTCGGCAGGTGAAAAGTAGTCTAACCGTTTGATAAAAGGTAAGCCCAAACCGTATATGCGCGGCGTGTTTGCTGCGCAAGTATCGCTGACAGGCCGACAGCAGCGGAGCTCTCGAAAGCCACATATGAGCCAATGAAGACTGATGGGAGCGCGTAGGGATGAAACTGTCCGCTATGAGCGAAAAACGGACCTTCAAATCCGAACCGGTTCAATTGATTAACCTTGGCTGTCAGTCAAGCTATCGTTAACATGAATCCGATCGAAAATTCCTTATCGCATTTTTACAAATACGCAGTGGCAAGAAAGATAGATTCTGGCTCATGACAAGTAGAGTTGTTCATTTGTATAAAGAGACTTCGCCTTCAGGACGCGTTTTGAACCTGCGATGCATCCACAGGTATTGCTCAGGAGCACGGAGAATTTCACGCTCGATGATCTTGTTCATATAAGCCGCTGCGGCGACCTTATCTTCCCCTGGATAACCTGCCAACGGATTGCTGATATACATGTGATAACCTTTTTTATCGCTACGTCTAATCATGCTAAGTGTGATCAAGTGTGCACCAGCGAGTTTTGACAGAGCATACGTTCCGTTCGTCGTGGCTGCTTTTTTTACCGAGAAAAAAGGTGCAAAAACGCTTCCTTTAGACCCATAATCCTGGTCTGGTGCAAACCAAACGGCTTCACCTGCTTTTAGCGCATGAACAAAACCGGATAAATTACGTCTATTAATCATAGCCTTATTTGAACGCATACGTCCTTTTGTCTGTACCCATTCCATTAATGGATCATTGTGTGGGCGATACGTTGCCATCATAGGATGGCATAACCCCATTACTCTTCCACACAACTCAAGGGACATAAAATGAATCCCGACAACCATTACTCCTTTTGTCGCGCCGGTCAGGTTTTCAAGCCCTTCGACATCAAACCATTTTTTGACTCTCGCATCGCTCCAGAACCAGGCCATTCCTGTTTCCATCAGTCCCAGCCCGAGAGAAACAAAGTTTTTATTGACCATCTGGCTCCGGGCAAACGGTGTCATCTCGGGAAAGCACAGTTCGATATTTCTAATCGCAATTCCTTCCCGGCGTTTCAGAAAGGGTCTGGATATTTTTCCAAGGCCAGAGCCCAGAGTATGTAAAACCGGGTAAGGAAGTTGAACGAGAAGCCACAGCAGACCCAAACCAGACCAGGTAAGCCAGTGGCGAGGATGAAGTAAATTATGAGTAAAAGTCTGTGCCATAAATTTCCTTAATGCTAATGAAGGTTATAACGCAAAAGGAAAACAATGAAGCAATTTGTCTTTAGCGATACATTTTGTTTTAGACAATTTAAAGTCATCTAAATTCAGAAAAAAAAGTTTTGCAATGACTGGTGAATAATTTAAAGAGCCAGGGGTGAATTGTAAGCCAGCAAATTTATTCTGCTATAAACCCATGGTTTATCATTGATACTCAAGGAATTGTCTTCTTGATTCAGCATCATCAAGGTACTCAAAAGAAAGAAGCCGAATTTTGGTAAGTTTATAAAACCACTCACAATCGTTTCGTTGAATAATTTCGCCTGGTTTGAAACATATCCCGGATGCCACCCGAATAATCGCATATTTACCATTACTAAAACTGACCCGGTGAATACAGAAAGGTTGGCCAGCCTGTCCGTGACAGCTGTTCGACATGATATGCCCTTCAATAAAAACAGATTTTTTAGATTTCATTATCATACCCTCGACAACAGCAGTACAGGAGGAATGTTGTCATTTTCCGACATCACTGACGTTAAGTGGCAGAAGCTGATCAGCCGCCGATACACCAGCATTCTGAAGGTCTGAACAACAGTCCGCAGGCAGGGCACTCAAGAACCGCATCTTTTCTTAGTTTACCTGCTTTCTGATCGGCTCTGTGTGCACATACCGGACAGGCAACATGAACCGGTCTTTCTTTAAAATACCTGAGCCCATTTGTATAAGACATAAATAATTCTCTGAGGAATAGAGTAATTATTATACGCTTTAATATAAAAATAACTGGCATAAGTTATGTTAAGTTGTGTCTGAATCAGGATATCAGATATTGAAAATTGAACGTCTTATTTATGATACACTACCCTTCCGTGAGAAATTTAAGATGAAATCAGAAGACACCCTTGACTGGTATCCGGCACAATTACCGCCTGTGAAAATTATTCTTGGCGAAGCCGTGCTGGCTGTGGGTAAACAGGGCCGACCGATTAATACCCGCACCTTGCTGGAATACCTTCAGGTCATGCAGGACAAACAAAAAAGGCGGGATGACAAAATCGCCATGCAGACTGCGATTGATGTTCTCAGGGATAATCAGCGCATTAACGGCAGACGTTAATGCACCTCCGGGATCAGTGTCAGTTCTGAATGATCTCAACCGTATGGTTTTGTCCATCATCCTTCAGCGGTATTCTGTCATCAGGGAGGAGAACACCATCCAGCGTCACGCAATATTCTGCATCGCCGCGTGAAACACTAATCTGATAATGGCTTTCACCATATTGATATGCCATAGAAAAAGAGGACCACTCATCCGGTAACCTGGCATGAACACTAAAGTCAGTGCCGGAACGTTTTATCCCCAGTAATCCCTCGGTAAGTAAACGCCAGGCCCAGGCTGCGGAACCGGTATACCAGCTCCACCCTGCACGTCCGGTATGGGGAGCGACACTGTAGACATCAGCACTCATGACATAAGGCTCAACTTTATAAATCCCGACAGAGTCCGCATTCAGGGTATGATTTATAGGGCTGAGCATTGACCAGAGTTGCCAGGCTCGTTCGGCATTCCCCATTCGGGCAAAGGCCATCACTGCCCAGATGGCGCCATGCGTATACTGCCCTCCGTTTTCCCGCACGCCGGGCAGGTACCCCTGTATGTAGCCCGGATTTGGACCGTGTCCGTCGAAAGGAGGCGTTAACAGTTTGATCAGCCCTCCTTCGTTATCCACAAGGTGCTTATCCAGCGCCTGCATGGCCTTTGCGCACCGTCCCGGGCTCGCGGCGCCGGACAATACAGACCAGCTCTGCGCAATCGCATCAATCCGGCAGTCCTGTGAGGTTTTCGATCCCAGGGGAGTACCATCGTCAAAATACCCGCGCCGGTACCATTCCCCATCCCAGGCGTGGGCTTCGAGATTACTTTGCAGGCGCAGAGCCTGTGAACGGCACATCGCGGCGACGCTTTCATCCAGCCTGTGCTCCGCCAGCGCTGCAAACCGCTGCAAAATGTCGTACAGGAAGAAGCCCAGCCAGACGCTTTCACCTTTGCCTTCGATACCCACCCGGTTCATCCCGTCATTCCAGTCACCAGCCCCCATCAGCGGCAGGCCATGCTCCCCGAAGCGAAGTCCATAGTGAATAGCTTTGACGCAGTGTAACCAGAGTGTCTCTTCGGTGCCGCTGATGACCGGCGTGTCATAGACAGACTCTTCACCAGGCTGAAGCGAGCGTCCTTCCAGATAAGGAATGCGTATTTCCAGTGCATCCATATCCCCCGTCGTTTCAACATAGTGGCAAACAGCAAGCGGCAGCCAAAGATAGTCATCGGAACAGCGGGTACGCACACCGTTGCCGTGTGGCGGGTGCCACCAGTGCTGCACATCCCCCTCGATAAACTGCCGTGATGCACAGAGTATTATCTGTTCACGCATCCGGTCCGGAGCAGCATGGCTCAGAGCCAGCGTATCCTGCAGCTGATCGCGAAAACCAAATGCACCGCCAGACTGATAGTAGCCACTCCGGGCCATAAGACGGCAGGCGACCGTCTGATACAGCAGCCAGCCATTAACCAGTAAATTTACGGACGTGTCGGGGGTGTTAACTACGATTTTATCGAGAACATTGTGCCAGTGATTATGAATCCGGTTCAGCTCCTGGCGGACCGTATCCTCGTTCATGTAGCGGGCCAGCGTCTCCTGAGCACAGACATCATTCTCCTCTGCGCCGAGGATAAAAATAAACGTCCTCTGGTCCCCGTCAATTAATGTAACCGCCGATTGCACCGCTCCGCAGGGATCCAGACCGGCCCCCGTCTTACCAGAAAGCTTTTGCAGTTTCATAGCCGAAGGGGCGTGAAGGGAACCATTACGGCCAATAAACTCCCGGCGGTCCCCTGTCAGAGAACAGTCATTACCGCTGACGGCAAAAAATGCAGTTCGGCCGCCACCATTATCACCATAAAAGTTATTCGCAAGCACCCCGCAGCCGCCGGGCGTTCTGGCCACATGTGTCACAATGTGAGGGGCTGAGCGCGTTCGTGTTTCTCCGAGCGTCCACTCTACATAGCCTGTGACGGAAAGTTGACGTGTCCGTCCCGAAGAGTTACTGAGCGTCAGGAGCAGCAGTTTAACCGGATCTTCTTCAGCAACCAGGACCGTCAACTCGCTGTCTATACCACTCTCACGATGGGCAAAAACGCTGTAGCCAAAACCATGGCGGGTCAGGTAATCACCGTGTCCGCGAACAGGTAAAGCCGTCGGCGACCAGCACTCCCCGCTCTCTTCATCGCGCAGGTAAAATGCCTCGCCGCTGCGATCGCTCACCGGATCGTTCTCCCACGGCGTCAACCGGTATTCATGGGCATTCTCATACCAGGTATAGGCCTGCCCTGCCTCTGAGATCACACTGCCAAAACGAGAATTTGCCAGTATGTTCGACCAGGGAGCCGGTGTAAGCGCATTTTCCCGAAGGACGATCTGATACTCCCGCCCATCCTGAGAAAATCCACCGTACCCATTGAAATGGCATAACTGACTGGTATCAGGGCTCCAGTCCGTATGTTGATTACGCTCGCGCACAGCACGCGGAATGAATGCCCTTGCCGGCGATTTCAGGGTATGAATACGCTGGTTAAGCTGCTCATTAATACCCCCTGCGCGGTCATCAAGATAAAGACAGGCCACGCTCATCAAAAGCAACTTATCCTCAGCGGAGAGATGCTCACCGTTCCGGACAAAAAGCCCGCCCTTTTTATCCAGCAGACTGGCTTCAGACCCGGCATAAATTAACTCCATAATCTGATTTTGTAATCCCTGCTGGTAGCCGCCGGGGCTGTTATTCAGGATAACCAAATCAACATCCAGCCCTTTCTGTCTCCAGTAACGGTGTGCCTGAATCAGTGTGGTCACTGAGGTGATACTTTCCTCGCTGGTTATACTCAGCAGCACTATCGGCAGATCCCCTGAAATTGCCCAGCCCCACAGTCCGGACTGGCCACGCCGGTTGCGGCCTATCGCCTGGCCTTCGGCGCGCAGCTCCTGGACAGGGTAAAGCACAGCGCTGGCGAGACTATTGAACAACGTGGCATCATCTTCACTGGCGTTCATCTGGCGCAATACCACCAGACTGTGAGACCAGGCCAGTTCAAAGACGCGATCGGCGATAGGGTAATCGCGATATTTCTCCAGCAACGCCAGGCTCTGCTGACGGGTCTCGCTGATGCCATAAATGATATCAATCGTAACCGGCTGCCCCGGCTGCAGAATGATGGCGTTGCGAATTGCCAGTATCGGATCCAGCACCGAGCCCGACGTGTTGCCTAGCATCCCTCCCGTCTCTATTGCCTGTGCATTCGCAGGGTTTCTGCCACGTCCAATAAACCTTGCCCTGTCCGTTTCAAACGACACGTTATGTCGGTTATCGCCGTGCACCACCATCATGTGAAACAGGCAAGGGCCCGGTTCATCCGGTGAGCGCGGGCGCCGGTGGCAAAGAATAGCGTCACGCTCAGGAGCCAGCTCAGTCTGAATAAACAAATTGCTGAATGCCGGGTGTGCCAGATCGCTGGCATCAGGTGCCAGTACCACTTCAGCATAGGTTGTCAGCTCCAGAGAGCGAGGCTTGCGACCACGATGAATCAGTGTGAGCCGTCGCAATTCAACATCATCCTCCGGAGAGATCACCACCTGAGTTTTGACGCTGAGTCCCCCTAAGCTGCGTCTGAATTCTGCCCCCGCATCGGTGAACAACACTTCCTCGTCTTGTCCGCTGGTGTAGCCTGTTGGTTGCCAGGTATTGCTCCACACATCTCCCGTCTGGGTATCGCGGATGTAGCAGAATGCTCCCCAGTTATCACGGGTGGTATCACTGCGCCAGCGCGTTAGTGCAATATCATTCCAGCGACTGTAACCACCGCCGCCCGCGGTCAACATCAGGTGATAATGGCCGTTGGACAGGAGTTGAATATCCGGGGAGGGGGTATCCACGCTATAGAAAATACGGGGTTCATAGCGAACGGGTTTGACCATGCCCTCATGAGATTCAAAATGACGGCGCGGACTGTACAGATCGACCGCATCCGGCACGCGCTCCTGTAACAGCAGACTCGCTGACCGGAATACCGTGCTGGACATAAAGCGTTCAGTCATGGGGGCGTCAAGCAGCACATGAGCCAGCGCCTGAAATGCCATACCCTGGTGATGCGCCATCCAGGACTGTACCACCGCATAGAGCTGACCGGTTGCAAGACGTGAGGGGGTATAGTCCAGCGCTTCATAAAAACCGTATTCTCCGCGTGCACCATTTTTTTGCAGCCTGAACAGGTTCTCACAGGCTCTCTGTGGGGAAACCATCAGCGCCAGCAGCGTGGCGTAAGGAGCGACAACCATGTCATCGGCAAGTCCCCTGCGTAGACCGAGCCCCGGTACGCCAAATGCCTGATACTGATAATTATGCTGAACATCAAAAGCATGATAGCCAGACTCTGAAACACCCCATGGTACCCCGCGTTCTTTCCCCCAGTGAATCTGGCGCATAACCGCCGACTGACTCATTTCATCGAGCAGGCTGCCGGGCCAGGTGGGCATCACCAGATTCGGCATCAGATATTCAAACATGGATCCGCTCCATGACATCAGGGCAGTTTCATTATCAATCGTGGTAAACAATCGACCCAGCGCGTACCAGCTTTTAAGAGGCAGCTGATTAGTCGCAATGGCAAGAAAACTGGTCAGGCGGATTTCAGACGGCAGGAGATCGTAGTGGCTTTTGTCAGGCATATTGGTGTCACAGTTATAACCGACGCTGAGCAGACTGGTTGCTTCACTGTACAGAAAGGCGAAATCCATCCGGGCATGCTCATCCAGCCGCTGTTCCAGCTCGGTGATAATATTGAGTCGCATTCGGGCCTGCTCCGCCACTGACGCCGGAGGCGTTCCTGTACCGGTTAATGTCGGACGGGCAAGCTCGCTCAGCGTCGGCAGCGTCTGTTCATTCCAGGATGCAGGCAACCAGCCAAGCAACAGAGACCACTCATGGCAAAGCTGAACCAGTTGATGCTCCAGATGTCCAGCCCAGCGCATCTGAAGAGGAAATCCCTGATGACATGCGCTGGTCAGATGGTTGCACTGGGTGCGCATGCTTTTCAGTTCGCTGAAAAGCGCCTGCGGAGAGAGCGACACCGCGTTCAGGCAATGCTTGCGCAGCAGTCTCAGGCTGTCAGGTGGGTTCTTACCCCACTGTTTTTCCAGAATATCCAGCGTATCGTTCAGTCCTGCCAGTATCTGTTGGTTGCTTAAAACAGGCTGAAGACGCATGGCGGACAGGCCTGCACGCAGGGTCAATAAATGCCCGGCCATATTGCCGCTGTCGACGCTGGAGATATAGCGTGGACTTAGGGGGGCCAGCGTACGGGTGTCATACCAGTTGTAGAGATGGCCCCGGTAGTGCTCCATTTTATCCATCGTGTCGAGCGTGAGCGACACGCGCCGGAGCACCTCTCCGCCAGGCAGGTAGCCAAAGTCCCATGCCGTCAGGTTAGCCATAAGTGAAAGACCAATATTGGTAGGAGAAGTTCGGTGTGCCACCGTCGGTTGTGGTATTTCCTGATAATTATCAGGCGGAAGCCAGTTCTCTTTTGCTGTGGCAAATGTTTCAAAAAAAGCCCAGATTTCACGGCTTGTCTGGCGTAACAGCTGTTTTTGTTCCTGATTAGGCGAAAAAACCTTACGCACGGGCTGGCGACTCAGCCAGCTCATCAGCAGCGGTGCCACACACCATACCAAACCGATCGGTAACGCAATCCCCAGCAGCTGTGGGGCAAATTGTCCGGTCAGTATTGTCAGCGCCACGCCACCGGCAACGTTCAGCCACATCGCCTGATAAAAACGTGCAACAGTGGGTCTGGCCTGACTGCTGTCCTGGCTGTGGCTGACCCACTGGCTGAGGTGACGCCTGCTTATCCCCAGTCGCCATAGCGTCACGGCGATCGCTTTCAGCGAATATCCGGCTTCGTGCGGCAGTATCGCAAAATTAAGGCTGATACCTGACAGACGCTTTAGCGCGCCCGCCCCCACCATTAACAGATGCGGCTTCACGCGGCGACGCAGAGGTTTATGCAGAAGGTCGTGGCTGATGCAGAGGATGGCTGGCAACAGCCATATCAGCAACAGTATGCCCAGCCAGTAAACCGGGTTGGGTACCCAAAGCAGAGCGAAGAACAGCAATATCAGTAAGGAGGGGGCGACCAGACTGCGACGTAGATTATCGAGTAATTTCCAGTAAGAAAGCGCGGTCAGCGGATTCCTGACCCGGGTTCCATCGGCTTTTCTGACGCGTGGTTTTAGCCAGTTAAGCAGTTGCCAGTCACCCCGGATCCAGCGTGAACGTCGTGCAACATCCGACAGATAATTATTAGGGTACTGTTCGTACAGTAACACCTCGCTCAGCAGACCCGAACGTGCATAGCATCCTTCAAGCAGATCGTGGCTGAGTACCAGATTTTCCGGGCAGATGTTGGTAGTGGCCTGCATAAAAATATCAACATCGTAAATCCCTTTGCCCACAAACGAGCCTTCCCCAAAGAGATCCTGATAAATATCCGAAGACATCATCGAATAAGGGTTATTGCCCGGTACGCTGCTGCGCAGGGCTGCGTAACGCCCCTGACCGTTGCGTGGTATCTCCTCCGCAAGACCGGGCTGTAAAATACCGAATCCTTTGACAACCCTCTGGCGTACCGGATCATACTCAGGCGTATTCAGCGGATGCGCCATCGTCGCGACGAGTTTGTGTGCCGTATCGCGCGGGAGCACCGTATCGCTGTCCAGGGTAATGACGTATTTTATGTGACCCGGTAAAAGGTGGGCAGGCATCTCTGCAACGCTGACGAATTGCGTTCCGGGATGGCGCAACCAGCTGTTCAGTAACGCCAGTTTTCCCCGCTTGCGTTCATAGCCCATCCACGCTCCTTCCGAGGGGTTCCATTCAGGCTGGCGATGTAACAGATAAAAACGTGGTCGGCCGGAAGGGTAGCGGCGATTAAGCGCCTGCGTATCGGCGATAGCCTGTCTGAGCAGCGCGTGACTTTCCGGCGAGGGTTCATTTTCAGAATCAGCAAAATCAGTGAGCAGCGCGAACCTGAGATTTTCGTTTTCATTCCCCAACCAGCAGACTTCAAGACTGGTGAGGAGCTGGCTGAAACTTTCGTGGCTGGTCAACATGCAGGGAATGACTAACATGGTGGCACTGTCAGCGGGAATACCGGCTGAAAAATCCATCCCCGGTAAGGGTCGAGGAACGCGAAAACGGGTGGTTGCATCACTGAGCAAATCGCTCATTAACTGAGTTAATGCGATAATCAGAGGTAATATCACCGCGATCAATAGCCAGTCTGCGCCCTGCATGGCGGTTTCGTGCAATATTGCTGCGGTCGCTGCGGTTGTCAGCAACGCCAGGCTTCCAAGCCATGACAGCAGGGTTATTCTGTTGAAACTGTGCCGCAAGCGTATGAGCCTTGAGGCGTCTGCCAGGAGATGAATATCCAGCGCCTGTCGACCTTCGCCCGCAAGATAATAACCAACATGATGTTCCGGTGTATCGGGCGCTTTTTCCTCTGAAAGCGCCAGCACCTTCTCAGCAACCTCAGGCTCGCTGAGACCGCTGTCCCTGGCCAGAACCTCAACTACGTGCCGGTAATGATCCCGGGTATTGAAGTGCATCCGGGGATAGATGCCGGCAGGATCATTGCGTAATGCCTGTTCGACAACGCTTATCGTTTCGGCGAAATCAGCCCAGTCCGTTTCACTCAATAAACGCAGGCCCGCGATGCTGTTACTGACGGACAGCTGGCTGGCGGCAAGCTGCTGATTGAAACTATGTATGAGAACGTCAGTGGTGATCCCCTGTTCCCGAAGGCACTGATCAACCCAGGTCAGAGGTAACGACAGCGCGTTGCCATGCCCCTGCAGGCGCCGCACCAGCTCTGCGACAAACGCACTGGTTAACGGAGGTCGGGAGCGCGCCATATCGGCAACCACCATGATTAAATCACCAGGCGCACTCTCTGCGCATTCGACAATCCTTGTTATCCACGTATCAGCAAGGTTTCTGTCCTGCTGCGCTTTTATCACTTCCATACTGATACGACGAAGATTTTCAATCAGCGCAAGGCGCAGCATTCCCGGTAACGCCCAGACTTCACCCAGCGTCAGCGGCGTCACCTGTTGATAGGCAGTGAGATAGCTGGTCAGGCTGGCGGCATCCCAGCGGCCATCGCCGTGAGCAATGGCCTCTGATGCAATATGATAAATTCGTGGGCAATTCAACGGCGATACAAGCGACGGAAGACCTTTGCCAAAGCTTTTCGGCAGATGCTGGCGGACAGTGCGGATTTGTTCCTCAATCAGATAATAATTGTCCAGCAGCCATTCACCGGCGGGCATGATACTGGTCTTTTTACCCGCGTTAAGCTCATAGCAGTTTTGGGTAATGACGGCCTCATTGTCGCCAAGCCGTTTCAGAAGATAATAAGGATGCCTATCCGGTGATACTTTATGAGTCCGCGCCAGCTTCTGGCCGTAGCGTTCCATCTGGACGGTCGAAAAGAGTTCTGACCGCGGCGAGCTTTCACCGGCAGGATCGTTCGCCGAAAACGTTATGTTTTCGGCAGCATTCATCAGAATACGGGAGCGGTTAAACCACGCTCTGGGGATCATTTTCATAGCATTGCTCTGATGCGACGTTAGCGCGCAGGAGCAGTTGCGAAATCAGTTCAGAAACGTTCTCTCAGGATGGGCGTCAGGCATCAGGGATTTAACAGCTGCCGGAATCTAACATAAGTATAGGACATGAGCTCTGTTCTGCGGTTTTGGTCGAGCTAGCGTCGGGAGATAAACAGAGCCTTACATCCGGGGCAAAGCATGGTCTGGTTGAGCCGGATTTTTGACAACGGTTGTACTGATTTTAAGCCACAAACAGGACAGGCAGCAGTGGCAGTAGACGCACTGCTGAAGAATTTCATTGCGTAATTGATAACAGACATAACCATTAACCTTTCAATGAATGAGCTTCACCGTACCACATGTGGTTAAGTTTTAATCTATCTATTTTGACACACTGAAAATCAGGAAAGATAAATGTTCGCAGCCACAGGCCCCCTGAGACCGTTTATCCGGCAAAACTCTATGCGGCTTCCAGGGATGAGTAATTCTGATTCGCGAGAGTTAACGGCTGAAATGTGAAGCAGAACGTCTTTTCGTCCATCAGATGGGATGATGAGGCCTTTACCACTAAGAATATCAAAGCTTTTGACAATTCCTGTCATTTTATGGGACAAGTCAATTCCTTATTGAAAACACGTAAAGACTATACATTGAAAATGGCATTCAGCCACTTTTATTTTCCCTACAGGACCTCTGGACGGCTAAAAGATAATTTGCTTATATCGATTCCCTGTGCCTTAATGAATCCCATCAGTTCGATGTACTAATGAAAGTTAGAAATTTTCCGGGCAGTTCTCATTACCAGGCGCTATCGTTGATATCCCCTCTTTTGAGTCCATATGTTTAATCCTATACGTTTACTATCAATACAATCATGTATAACGGAGTCAGTATGACCTCTAGAATTATGGGCCTGGTTAAATGGTTTAACGAAGACAAAGGTTTTGGCTTCATCTCTCCTCTTGATGGCAGCAAAGATATCTTTGTCCATTTGTCTGCACTTGATGGCGACAACTTTAAAACTTTATTTGAAGGTCAGAAAGTTGAATTCGCCATTCACCGCGGAGACAAGGGTCCTGCTGCTGCAAACGTAACACTTTGCGATAAATAAATCATTGTGGGTCTGCGATAACTATAAAGGATTATTCCTGAGTAGACAGATCCATAACTTAAATCAGATGAAAGTCGTTTATTCATAATATCTGATCAGCATATTTTTCAAAATTATGAGTATGCTAACCGATGTGATGAAGTGCAGTACTACTGCATAAAAAGTCTAAAAGCACAAACTAACCACATGTTAAATAAGAAGTGCGTAATGGCTTTGACCTTAATGGCATCTGCCAGTTAATATCCACGAGAGAACAGGGTAATAGAATATGATTAAAGTCCTTGTTTTCTTTAATGCTGAATCCTGTAAAGTCATGACCGTTCTGGAAGGTATATCCTCTATCAGGCAGGAATATCCAAACGGTGAAGAAACACATCTTCGGATTATGTCTGCAGGTTTTCCTTCCTTAACTGGCGATCATGGTATTGTTTACGTGGCTACTGACAGGGAGTTAACGTCACAGGAGATACTTGATGCGGCCAGGAAATATTTATAGCATTTTTGTCATGCTCTCTGCTCCACGTTTAATTGCATGCTTACCCTATTTATCAGAATCGAACAAAAATGAGTTGAAAACATTTATGGCCTGCTAACAGCAGGCTTTTTTTTACATTACACTTTTTTAGAAACACCTCTATAAAGAGAGAGTAATTCGCTACCCTCTGACAAAATGCAGGTGTCTCTCCCCTGCGTGCCATCCTGCCATTTGTGAAAAACCTTGCTAAGTGGTGGCGCTTTCTCTCCTCATTTTAAATCTCATCAGGTGTAACTGAAGCCTAAGTTATGAGGGTATAAAAAGGCTCTCCGGATGACTCCTGGCATTATAGTTTTAAGTATCTTCAAAAATGCATGGACATTTCGTAGGAGTTAGAATTTAGTTCTTGCACATTCTTCTTAGTTTTGTCTTGCGATAAGAGATTTATATCAGTAGTCTAAACCTCGTTAATAACAATATGTACCAATCGGATTAAAATGCTCATTAAGAAAAATCGGGTTGATGAGCAACCGTCGACATTGGTATTTGCTGAAATTTTAAGAGGTCTCTTTATGTCAGATGCTCTCACACAGTTGAACAATATCCGTACCTTGCGTTCCCAGACTCGTGAAATGTCATTAGATGTACTGGAAGATGTTCTGGAAAAGTTTAAAATTATTCTTATAGAACGACGAGAAGAAGAGACATTACGTCTTGCAAATGAAAGTCAGCGCCGCGATAAACTGGAAACACTTCGTCAGATGATGCTTGATGAGGGTATCGACCCCTCCGAACTTTTAGCTGCTATTGGCTCTCCGGGTAAGGCTAAAAGGACGCGCTCCCCCCGCCCCGCGAAGTATCGATATACTGACGAAACTGGAGAGTCAAAAACATGGTCAGGTCAGGGGCGAATGCCGAAGCGGATCTCAAATCTGATTGCTGAAGGTGGGGAATTAAAAGATTTTGAAATCAGCTAAAAAGAGCCGGGTATAACCCGGCTCTTTTTTGTATAGGCCGCAAGTTGCCTTAGAGAATAGTCGAGAAACATTTAGTTCCGTTGATGTAGCCGAGAAGCTGTTTAAAATCACAGTGCTGCTTAAGGGACAAACCGGTTATCTTGCAGACCGTTACAGCGAGCAAAAAGAGAGCCATCAGGAGCTTTCATCCCGAGTTAATTAGGACAATATATAATGTATGTTCTTCGTGAATCCATACTGCATGAGCTTAACAACGTCCGTTATTGGCACAAAGCAGTCGATACAGCCTCTTACGCATCAGTTGTATAAATCCAGTCAGTACATTGAGGACATATCTTCTCTCCTTGCCAACAAATGTGGCACCAGTTGCATCGCCATTGCCGTATCGTCGTGTTAGTAGGTCGAAGGCGCTTTTCTAGAGGTGGAATGGTTTTTGGCAAGGTCTGTTCTGGTGCTATTTGGTGCTTGTTAAATCGACATGTTTTAAGCCGAGCAACATTGTTGATACTCCCCGGCAGGTGCACAAACGTTCTTGTAGATGTCAGGGGATCAAACTGAACACCTATCTGCAGTTTGCAGTAAATACAATGCAATGAATCAAAATCAACCTGTTGAACCGATTCTGGTGTAACCCATTCGCCCTCTACGGTGACGGCGTGAGTGGCTAAGACGAAGTAATTCATCATGAACTCCGTAACAAATGAAAAAAGCCAGCATGGTTAGCTGGCTTTGTGGATTGAAGGGGGGAAGGAAGCATTACCGACTGTTACCACGGGTTAGGTTTACCGGCCTATTTATGTTCTCTTCCTTTTTTTCAATGAACGTACTTCTCCGCGACCAAAGGTTCTGGCATTACCCGGAAGAACCAGACGTGCGCAGGCATCAATTTTGGTGATGTAACTTAGTGCCTTAAGTAACCCCTTGTCCTTACTACTGTCACCGCGTTGCAGTTTGCCGAGGCAGCAGTCCTCATAACGCTCTTTGTAAGCGTTGCAGTTGTAGAACATGCCTCTACCTTTAGTAATGGTTTCATTCCAGTATCTCCCGAAAGCATGAGCAATCACGCCATCCTGTTGTGCCTTATTTCCATTTAAGATAAACAGCATGTGGTAATGAAATTTACGTTGTGGGCCATATTCCAGTTTCCATATCGTCCCGAGGACATGGCGAAACATTGGATCCTTTTGCATATTACGAAATAACTGCTGGCGATGCTTACGGGCGTCATCAGCAGTGATGTCCGCTTTATGCTCATTCGCCCATGATAAATCAACCCGCAAGATCAGCAGTCGGGAATGACGCTCCTGCAGATGTCTGATGTAATTCATCACTCCCTTCAGGTTTTTAACCGAAGCCCTCTGGTACTTTCTGCATGCTTGTTTAAATCCTGCCTGACTCACAGCGAATCGGTAATCCTGCATCAACTTGTTCAGCATCTCTGCAGTAGTTACGGTATCTGCCCCTATTATTTTCCCGTTATGGATACGCGAATATAAATCGGCGCTAGTAAATAAACGCTGGAATGTAGCAATACGTGGATTAGCCATTCGTACTTTCATCGCATCCAGGGGCAACATATTGAGATAACGGATGGCATCAAGAATGATGGCTGATTCTGCACTCTCTTTGTATCCTGAACGGTTATACAGAATAGTGAAGGGTAACTTACGTCCTCTGCTGAGAGTTTTAAGGCAACTGTCCAGTTGTTCCAATCTGAACCTGAATTCATTGTCATCGGATATGATGAGATAAGGATTGTTATTCTCAATGTGATATTCAGCGTGAGATAACAGTATTGATTCTGGTAAGTCCATAATGTATTTCTCTAAAGCCAGTCAACAATAGCTAACTGGCAATATGTAAGGGTGTTTATTGAATGAATGTCTTTGTATGATATTCAGTATGAATAGTCACATCAGAGGTTATACTTGTGCGATAACACAATGTACCTGTGTGACACTACACTGGATGTGATATCGCATGTTTATATGAAGTATTATTGATAGGTGATAATGTATTAAAGAGCATTTGATAATGCATTAAATACAATAATAAATAAACCGTCTTTATAAATCACATGAAACCCATGTGCGACAAGACACGGAAGTATAAAATCATGGTGTGAAGTTAGTGATCTTTTTATCACTATCTTTAATTGTCTTTATGCTCTCGATTCATTAATGCGGGCTTCAAACCATTCTTTTACTTCACGTTCAATCCAGCGGGAACTGCGGCCAAACTTTACAGGTTTTGGAAATTTACCTTGCTGAGCCATTTTATAAAACCACTTATCAGACAAACCGGTCATTTCGGTAATAAACTGCATACTGACAAATCTATCTTCGTAAATATCAATCGTGTTCATGACATGTCTCCGTAAATGTAACAGGAGGACACCGGTCGGCATCCTTTCATGTCATGGGTCGCATATGTAAGATTTTACTTTTATGAACAGGAGACGCGAATGACGTAACAGTGGCCATATTTTAACGTCATGGCTGTGCAGCCGGTCCACAACCTTCTCCTCCCTCTTTTGGATGCTGCGCGTTGCGCTCACATCCATCACTTTACTCCAGCATACCTGAAGGGTATGAATTTTCACTTTTCATGCCTTAAACTCAGTATTCATAGCTACTTCAGATGATTTAACACCTACGTTTTTCCCTATGAATTTGCTATAGTCAACGCCATGAAACACCCTGTGACTGACACACGAGTGGCTGAGGGATGGGAAACGTATACGGTGAGTGAGGGGAATCGAATGAGCAGGAATGAGTCAGTTGTAAAATTAAAAAGTGAGAGGGAGTTAAGATTTTACAGGTGGTTTTACCAGTATGAGTCTGCGATATTAAATTATCATTTAAAACCTTCTGTTAATTCATTAAACATTAGCCACCTTTATTCTCTGGATAACCGACAGGCATCCAGAGTAATTAACACAGCTGTACATTCATTTTATCATCCTGAAATAGCAAATGGATTCATCAGAGCTATCCGAATGAATGTTAATGAGCGCTTCATACCTTCACGTGATTTTGCATGGATAAAAAACTGCCCAGACGCATGCTACTATGTCTGGCTGGTGATGAGAACAATAAATATTAATACACCTTCATTGTTCTCTACTCTTCCTGATGCACAGGTTTATGGCAATCCACCCATATCTCAAATATTAACTTATGATCAACTCAATCTTATCCAGTACCCTGCAAATCACACAGAACGAATGCTCACCATCACCGATTTTTTTGATCGTTGTGATTCCGGTTTAAAGGACAAAATTGAGCTGATGAATACCATAAGAACAGAATGGTATCGTTTGTATATCTATAAAGATAAGTTTCCTTTAAATAAAAAAGAAAAAGAGAAGTGTGAATGGGCCTGGAAGTACTTTCAAAAAGACAGAGCCAACATCAAAGAAGGCGCAAAAAAAAGAAAACAAAATAAAGAGTCAGAGAAAGAAAGACAAGAGAGTAACTACCAAAACGCTTCGCAAAACAGCAATTTTATCATGGCTTATCAAAATATATATCATCCCCCTCATATAACAACACTGACTCAGGCTGCTCAATATATACCGCAACAGTACCCGGCATCAACATTAACTCAGCTTGCTCAATATCATCCTTCCACTGTGAGGCATGATGAATATAATGCTAATGGCCCTCTTAAAAATATGGCCGAAAGTTCAGTGCATATAAATACAGCTACTTTAATGCCGTATCTTAAACCAGCCTCTAATGCAGAGAAATGCCTTATCATTCGTTGCCTTTACACATGCTGGTATCATAAAGATAGTGATTTTATAAAACGATTCAATAAAGCATGGGAAGGCAGGAACGCCAGGAAGAAGTCCCGAAGCCAGAAGAAATCGAAGGTCTCATCTGAAAATACAGTGCCGGAAGATAATAACGTCCCTGTCAGTCAAATTGCAACGCAACCCTGTGTGGAATTACCCTATGAAAAAACTCCCTCGGAGGCCATGGGGGCATTAAATGAGAAAAGCAGTCCCCTTCCAGCTGATGAAAACATGGACGATAAATACGATGGCAATCATCCATTTATGTGGCTGCCTTATTAATGATTATATTTCCTGGGATATTTACTGAGACGGCGGTAACATTCAGTACAATTGATTCTATTGCGCATTCCAGATTATTTCATGCCTGTATTACCTGTATGATGCCACGCCGGTATGTATTACCGGTATGGCTTCTGTACATTGATCTGTTATACCGATCGAAATCAAACACGCGATAGGTAAAAACTATTGATATATTGATATTGATCGTTTTTATTATAGATAATAACGATCAATTGCGTAAAACTGATCTGTATTAACGATTATCCCATCTCCTCTCAAATGCATACGATCAAGTGGCCTTTTATGCAAAAAGGCCCACTTCCACTTATAAAACACACAGTAAGGAATATCTATGTTGAAGATCATCCCTTCATTTCTTTGCGGCGCAGCATTGTTCAGTGGTGCTGTGCATGCAATGGGCCCGGAGCAGCAATGGGGCAACTGGTTTGGCACTGTCAATGCGATGGAGTTTGAACTTAACGCCGACAATAGCGCCGGAGAGCGTATGACGCTCACCTGCCGGGACAGTCATTTGATAGTGAGCTACAGCGGGTCAGATAAGGAGCCAATGTATATACCAGATAATGGGAAAGAAGCTATGGGAATCAATATCAATGCAGTTCATTACCCTCCGAATGAGGCGGCTTTTATAGCGCTCAAAAACACAGACAGCCATGGGCAAATTGAAATCACCCGGATGAATAAATCCGTATCTCACCCCTTCAATACCGCAGGGCTCAGGGAAGCTCTGGAGGGCCTTAACTGGGAAGACTGCATCAGCCATTAACCACCCCATCCGGTAGCTCATGCTCCCGCATTGTTAATCATCAGTAAGGATATCTTTATATGGCGACATTCATTTCACGCCTTATTTTACTCTGTACGCTTTCGCTCCCGGCCTTCAGCTTTGCCATCACCATTCGCGGTAATATTCATCCAGAACGCTACACGTTCTTTCTGACAGTTGGCGGTGGTGAAATGCTTCGCGAAATGAACGATGCGGCAGTCAGCGTAAAACTCAACAATAAAGCTGGTTTCAGCGCGGAGGCACAGAGCAAGGCGGCTGCAGCGAATATCTCTCCTTTATTGTACGCAGCATCACCGCTTGAACAGAACTTTATCCGCTACGACAGTAAACCGGTTAAGGCTCTGACTTGTCTCGTAACGACCCGCACTATGCCGGGTCAGAATAAAAATTACTCATGGGAGGAAACCTATTGCCTGGATGAAACCGGTGCTGCCTACATCGGCACAAAAGGCTGGCCGTCACGTGCTATTGTCGAAAAGAGCTGCGAGGTGGGTGCCTCCAGTTGTCCTGTATATCTTGGTCTGAACAATGATCCACCGACCATGCGGAATGATGCTGCGCAATATATTCCTTACAGCAGCGATCGGGCAAGCGGGCAGAAAGAACGTAACTCTGGGCCAAAATCAACGACCGCTGAAACCGTCGTAGAGCAGGACGGTTATGTGGTGAGTTTTGTTAAAGCCAGCAACTGTGCAGACAACAAACTGATTGTCAAAAACACAAGCTCCGGGAAAACCGCCGCAATTGCAGGATTAAGAGGTTGCTCTTTTGATCCGAAGAAAAATGCAGTAATTATCTTCCCTCAAAATGAATATGTCGGCGTTTACAGTGGCCCCACAAACGCTTCTGAGGAAATAGCCTCAGTCGATCTCCCCTAATTACTCTTCCAGTCCGGTATAAGCTTCCTGCGGTACCGGACACCTTTTGGACCAACCTATGAAAACTAAAAAATCCCCGGACAATACAACGCCAGATGCAGAATCATTTGGGCTGACCTGGCCCGTTGTTTTCAGCGTCGCAGGGCTCACTCTGTTGAGAAGTAAGTCGGCCGTATGCCAGGCAATGGGAGCCAGCCTGATGACCTATAGCCTGATAAGACTCATAAAAAAACTCGCCACGCTTGCCTGAAAAGTCCCAATCAGGAAACACGCTTTGCGTGCCAGCACCTGTACCAGACGTACTATCACCTTCCGATTCTCACCTGGAAGCTAACTTTCGACAAAAGCTGAAGCGTTCCTTTATCAAAGGGCTGGCTGCAATAGCAGAGGACAGAATCAATGATGATGCCTTTGTTTTATCGGTGTGCAGCAAAGCGTATGAACGCTTACCTTTGAACATAAGGCGAGCCGTTAAGCATGAATGGTGTCTTCGATACTTCCAGTACAGTAAACCCTTTATTCTGCGGCGATTACAACATCACCAGGCCGAAAAGCAAATACCACCGGCATTACCTGACATAGAACTCTCGCCACAGCAGAGCCAGCCACCAGCCTTTCCCTGAACATTTTATCTTCCATCCAATGCCACTCTACTGGAGTGGCTTTTATGTCCGTTTTAAAAGGAATCAACTATGACCCGTTTAGCCAGCCGCTTTGGTGCAGTCAACCTTGTTCGTCGTGACCGCCCGTTAACTCGCGACGAACTGGCTCATTATGTGCCCAGTGTCTTCAGCGAAGAAAAACATGAATCCCGTAGCGATCGCTATACCTACATCCCGACAATTACCCTTCTCGATAACCTGCAACGCGAAGGTTTCCAGCCATTCTTCGCGTGCCAGACCAGAGTCCGCGACCAGAGCAAACGAGAGCATACGAAGCACATGCTGCGCCTGCGTCGTGAAGGCCAGATTACTGGCAAACAGGTTCCCGAAATTATTCTGCTGAATAGCCACGACGGCTCCAGCTCATATCAGATGCTACCGGGGTTATTCAGAGCAGTTTGCCAAAATGGGCTGATTTGCGGTGAGAGTTTTGGCGAGGTGCGCGTCCCGCATAAAGGCAACGTAGTAGAGAAAGTCATCGAAGGGGCCTACGAAGTACTGGGAATATTTGACCGGGTAGAAGAGAAACGCGATGCCATGCAGTCGCTTTTGTTGCCGCCGCCCGCTCAGCAGGCGATGGCGAAAGCGGCGCTGACATATCGCTTCGGTGAGGAGCACCAACCGGTGACAGAGACGCAGATACTTTCCCCACGCCGCTGGCAGGATGAAAGCAACGACCTTTGGACCACTTACCAGCGTATTCAGGAAAACCTGATCAAAGGCGGTCTGTCGGGACGAACGACCAAAGGAAAACGCACCCATACTCGTGCAGTGAAAGGAATCGACGGCGATGTGAAGCTTAATCGCGCGTTGTGGGTGATGGCCGAAAATATGCTGCAACTTGCATCATGAATCGCTTATTCGAGTTTGTTGATAGCCCTGTAACTTCCGGTTGCGGGGCTTTTGCTTTAAAGGAACCCCCATGTCTGAACTGATTTTACCCCCAGCCTTCCCGGTGAATGAACAGCGTGTTATCCGCCGCGCTATGCGCCTGCTGGAGAAATACCTGCGCCAGCCTGGTGAGCAGTTTCTTGCCACGAATTGTACGAAAACCTGGCTACAACTGCATCTGGCGCGACAGGAACGAGAAGTCTTTGTCGTACTCTACCTCGATAATCAACATCGCCTGCTGGAACATGAAACTCTGTTTCTCGGCACGATCAGCCATACCGAAGTTCATCCCCGTGAAATTGTGAAATCTGCACTGCGCTATAACGCAGCAGCGGTGATAGCCGCCCATAACCATCCGTCCGGGATTACGGATGCAAGTAAGGCAGACAGAACCATCACAGCCCAAATCGTAAACGCTCTGGGTCTGGTCGAGATTCGGGTGCTGGACCATTTCATTATCGGCAATGGCGAAATATTGTCTTTTGCTGAACGGGGTTGGCTGTAGCGAGAAGTTCCACCTACTTAATGGATATATAAAACAGGACTAAATGATGGATAAATACGATCCCACTGAATGGGGGCTTCGACGTGATATCACGCCGCGTGTAGGAGCACGACTGGTACAGGAAGGAAATCAACTGCATTACCTGGCTGACCGGGCCGGTGTCACCGGCACCTTTAAGGAAGCTGAGAGCCGCAAACTGAATGCAGCATTTCCGCATTTCGTGGAGCATATGGAGTTAATGTTACTCTCCGGGGAACTAAACTCCCGTTATGCGCACTGTGTCACCCTGTACCATGATGGATTTACCTGTGAAGCCGACACGCTTGGCTCTTATGGTTACGTCTACATCGTCATTTACCCTACTCAACGCTGACCGACTTTAGCCTCAACCTTAACGAGAACAACCCCATGAAAACCTTACCTGCAACAACTCAGAAGGCGGCTAAGCCATGTCCGACGCCCGTGGTTGTCTGGCAAACGCTACTTACCCGTCTGCTGGAGCAACACTATGGCCTGACTCTGAACGACACGCCGTTCTGCGATGAAACAGTCATTCAGGAACATATTAACGCCGGAATCACACTGGCAGATGCCGTTAACTTTCTGGTGGAAAAGTACGAACTGGTTCGTATTGATCGCAGAGGGTTTAGCTGGCAGGAACAATCGCCTTATCTGCGGGCTGTAGACATTTTGCGGGCGCGACAGGCAACGGGTCTGTTACGATAAAGCCATAATCTTTCGAGATGCTGAATCTTGCGAGCCTCCTTCCCGAATTACATTCCCGATCTGTCTTCCTTATTTACTCATTGCATAATGCGCCTGCCACTCCCGGCGGGTGTGTTTGCTTTTTACGGACAAAATATCATGCAAACAGAAGCTGAAGTTTTAACCGAACATAATGAGCTAATTTTGCTCGACCAGCATTGAGCGTATCGTCACAAGACGTGATGCTGCGCTGAGCTTGACAGAAATCCTGATCCATAAGCTTGATGATATCTCACGGCTAACCTCCAGCATCGGTGGTGATGTGGCGGAGCATTGGGCGATGCGACAGGGCCATTCCTTTGACTGCTGGCTGATGCAACCAGTTGATAAAGCGATGCCAGTGATTACCCGCAATATCGATCGCAGCATCTGGCGCGATCTGATGCTGAAGTTCGGGATACCAAAGAAGAACGTTGAAGAACTGCTCTTCACATTAGCGAGTATAGCCCATTAGCTTAAAACTCATTTTTGTGTTTTTTACTCTTTTTTGTGTTTTAATGATATCCATTACTTCTTGGCAAGTGAGGAGGGCATCATGCAAAACAAAATCAAAGAACTTCGTACTCAACTATCAATCACTCAGCGTGAATTGGCAGATATGGTTGGTACTAGCCAACAACAAATCCAACGTATAGAGACAGGGAAAGTTGCGGCCAAGTTAGGACTGGCGCAGGCGATAAGCGCTGTCTTAAAGAAACCATTAAATGCAGTTTTTCCTGGTAACGATACTTTATTGCAAAAAGTGCGCAATCAAAGTAGCCGTAGTGATGATGAACTGGAAAGCATCGCCGCTAGTGGTATTGAAATGGATGGCTGCATTTGGACGGTGAAACTCTGGTTACGAGGGCAGCAAGATTATTTGCTGTTACCCATTTCCCCGGCTGATAAGCGTCGTTTTTACTCATACTTTCAGGAAAGAGCAGCGCCTGATTATGAGCATTTCTTCGTTTTCGACTCTGAACAGCATCGTTATGCCTTAAATGCCCGGGAGGTGATTTTCCACCAATTATTGTTTGATGGTTTTCCACCTATCCCTGATGAAGAGGCAAATGAAGAAAGATATGGGAATGTCCATATCACCATGGTGAATGGTGGTCCGGTTATTGAGCTTTACTGTGAGCCAGATGAGTCCGAGGACGAAAGTGATGGCGATATTGGTCAGTTGAATGCATTTTTTGACATTCTTGAATCAGAGCCGGAATCAACCGAGCGGTATCAGTTAACCGACATAGATGGGGAAGATGCTTTTATCCGTATTGGTTCTATTGCGATGGTGCGGGTCGCGCTTGACGCGTTAGAACCTGTGGAAGATGATGAAGAGTAATTTTTGAGCTAGCTAAGACCTCAGAGAATCGCGTTGAGTATACATGTGAGTATATATAGCGGTTCTCTTATTTTTAAATTTCAATTATTTCAGTTGGTTATGTAGAGAATGGCGGTGCGGCCTTCGCACCAAGTCACTAAATCTCATACAATACAGTTAGTTAGACAATAAATTCTGTCTCTTTTGCCTGTAAGAAATGCTCTGTTATATCCTTTGAAAAAGCCGCTGTGGTTGATAGTGGTAATTGGGATGTTAACTCATTGCGGCGTGTAGTTCCAGGCGTCAAACACGTACCGATTGAACACTGACTGAACTCGAATGCTATGACGTTGCAGGGAATAAACAGGTTTATGGTGGTGTTCGACCTGCACAAGAAATGCAGGCTCTGCCAGCGATTCGGCCTCGCTCCTTCGGGGACATGGTCATCCTGATAAACTTCACTATCTGACACTCCCTGGTGAAGTTGCCTAACGGCTCCGCGCGTTGTCTTGCCACCAACGACATGAGGCTTGTATTGTCTAAAATCAGTGAGGAGGGGAAAGGCTGGATCTCTACAGCCTTTGACGGTCATATCACTTTTTTGAAAATGAGCAGAATCAGAGGGACGCAGACAGCGAAACCAATGATAGAGGCTAAAGCCGAATCAGAGTGATTTTGCGATAGCTCCATAACAAACGACGTTAGCTGAGAGGGGGTAAAATCCCATCCTTGGCTCACGGTTTCTGAGAAGTTAACGGCGAAGACCAGATCGAAATACAGCACGATAACGTAATACGCTATGCAAATCAGCGCGATACACCCCCACCTGATCCAGAATTTCTTATTCATCATCTCACCTTTTTAAAGATCAGTAGGATGAGTGGCACGCAGATCGCAAAGCCAAAAAAGGCGACAGTAAAAACGCCATCAGTGGCTTGCATGATCGAGTCTATAGAAGCTTGGTACTCTTTTAATGGGATTGGGCCAGAAAACTGCATACTTTCACTCTCGCTGAATGCGGAAAAAGAGAAGGTAGATAGCACCAGTGCGATAAAGTAGCATAGCGATACAATGATAATCCCACCCCATCGGAAAACGGTTTTAGTTCTATTCGTCATCGCCATATGATCCCCCTAATACGCCACCTACAGTGCCGCCGGAAAACGGAGACAATGAATCACCAGTGGCAGCACCTACCGCAGCAACATGCTGAACTACCCCGCCGGGAGTTTCCTGGAATGGTTGTAAGTTATCTGAATTAGGGTATTGCTCTTTGAATAATTCTGTCATCTCAACGACAAGCATTGAGGACATGTCTCCACCCTTCGCGATGAGAAATCTTTGCAGCGATACCGGAACGGTGAAATCTTCCTCGGCTTCAATAGGTAGTTGGGTCGTCGTAGATGTGTAACTGTGCTCAAATACCGTAGAGCCAGCATACTTAATCCCCGCAACTGAATGTGTTGTGCAGTTGCTGCCAGTAACGTCATACTCATCAATGGTATGGCCTCTCCTTCTTGTTGTCTCTGGCATTTTAGATGTGCGTATAGCTGGCTTACTGCTGTTCCATAAGTCTTCGAAGAATGCTCTTGTCTTCACCGGGTCAGCATCGTCTATGCGGAAAACACGAGCACCCATCTCATAGAGTTCAGAACGATAGTAAACCCTTGCATCTTCATCTTGCAGGAAGTTAAGAACACCATCTCCCGTAAAGCCTCCACGATTGGTTCTGCCATAGCGACCATACGTGTAGAGATAGACATTGTTATTCTCGTGTACCGAAACGAAAGCGTGACCTGCATTTTTGGTTTCAGTCCAGATGTAAACGCCGTTCAATAACGGGTTATCTTCGGGTTTGCAGGTGCCAGCAAAGCTGTTTTGTTTCTTCGCTACCTGTGCATGCTGCACTGGCTCTCCAGGCGCTATAGCCCAGGAAGGGGTATTAACCTCAACTGTGCCAGGCGCGATAAGAAAATTAGTACCCTGTGGACAACCGCAGCGGATTTCCGCACCATCCACGGCGACTGCGACGCTATTTGAGCAACGAAGATCACCGCTAACAATTACCCCCACTTTCCCGCATTTCGGGCAAGGAGTGGTCTTATCGCCGATGTAGAGTTTCCACAAGCCCATAACAGACATACCGGGGCGGGCGGCAATACATTGTGCGCCTGTAGAGGTTTTATCTCCGTGCAGACCAACGTTCTTACCGTGAACCGTGCAACCCCTGTTAACCGATGCCATAGTGACCACCTTATTTCAGAAAGTTTTCTGGCAACGATTCCCCTGCTCGGACTACCTTTCTTCCGGCATTTTGTGGGCAGCTAATAATTTCATCGCCGTTATCCAGCGAGCTACCAACAAGGGCGATAGATACGCCTAGTGTGTTTCCCGCACCATTGGAGATCCTCGCGGCCGTTCCATCTGGGTAACGCACTTCATCGCCAACACGAGACACGTTTAGTATTGTGCCGTCATTAAGTTTGATCTGCCGTCCGTTATATTCACTGAAAACTTTCCCACCATTACGTGTCAAGCTGCCCTCTGTAGCGATCAGATAAGCTGCTGTAACTGGATGGGCGAGATTGGAGGCGTTTTGTTTTTCGATGAGAGAACGGGATTCATCGTTCATTGCGGCGAGTTGTTCGGCTGTAAATGGTGATTCGTCAAAAGCTGCCAGCATTTCAGGTGTAAGTTCGTTGGTGTACTGCTTCATAGGTCCCTCTACTTGCTTTGGAAATAATTTGAGTGGCTATTTTACAAACAATAACCACACAAACAACAAGCATTAGACTTAAGCGAAACTGTGTTTCGTAACAACCAGTGAAGGGGGGGGAGTCCTGCGCGAATGTCATGGTGTATTTGCACTGTTCGGACGGTCTGATCGTCATTATCTCCGTAAGGTTTGTGTTGCTGTAGATACACACCATCGCGTTGTCTAACTCCTGTTCGTCTGTCAGGGTTAATGTGATCACTGCGTGGGCGTGGGCTGGAAGTAATGTCGAACATCGCGTTTTTGAGATGTTCTAAGAAAACTTCTACGGCTTTGTTTGTCTTCGATAGGGTGGTGAGCTTGCGCTTCTCGGCGAACTGGAGAATGTCCTGATACCGCATCCTCAAGAGGGAGGGGCAACTCATTACAGAGGCGCTTAATGGCTTCGGCGCTTCATATGCATGATGTAGTTCATTGAGGATTTGCTCTACCCTTTAACCTCGATAATTCCATATCCCCCCAATTACCTTCCTTCATGAACAGCAAGCAAAATCAGTATTACTCACGCTGCTTATAATCGGTAAATCAATTTCATTGTCCATTTCTTTGCCCTGTATCGTTTGCGATAGCCTTTATAGTGGGTATGATTTTGCGCACTGGATTCCAATAATGAATATTTGCCGTGCACATTTGCACTATGGCCGCGATCTCCCCGAGGGTTTCATGACTAACACTAACTTTTCTCAAACGGCTGCGTTTATCTGGTCGGTGGCCGATCTGCTGCGCGGTGATTTTAAACAGTCTCAGTACGGGCGCGTGATCCTTCCCTTTACGCTGCTGCGCCGCCTTGAATGTGTGTTGGCGGGGACCAAAGACGCGGTGGTGGCGAAATATGATGAATTAAAAACCAGCCCGCTGCCGGAAGATGCGAAAGAGAAGTTTCTGTTGCGCGCCAGCGGCCTTTCCTTCTTTAATACCTCGAAGATGGATCTGGGCAAGATGGGGCAGAACGACATCAAAGCCAACCTGGAAAGCTACGTACAGGCGTTCTCCCCGGACGCACGTGAAATCTTCGAACACTTCAAATTCAGTGAGTTTGTCGGTCTGCTGGAAGATGCCAATCTGCTGTTCAAGGTGGTGAAGAAATTCGCCACCACCGATCTCAGCCCGAAAGCGATTTCCAACTATGAAATGGGCCTGGTGTTTGAAGAGCTTATCCGACGTTTTGCGGAAAGCTCTAACGAGACCGCCGGTGAACATTTCACCCCACGCGATATCGTGCGTCTGACTACCTCGCTGGTGTTTATGGAAGATGATGAGGCCCTGACGCAGCCCGGTATCATCCGCACCATTTACGACCCGACGGCCGGAACCGGCGGCTTCCTCTCTTCAGGCATGGAATATGTGCACGAACTGAACCCTAACGCGGTGATGCGTGCCTTTGGTCAGGAGCTGAACCCGGAATCCTACGCAATCTGTAAAGCCGACATGCTGATCAAAGGTCAGGACGTCAGCCGCATTAAGCTGGGTAACACTCTCTCTAACGACCAGCTGCCGCAGGATCAGTTCGACTACATGCTCTCTAACCCGCCGTTTGGCGTGGACTGGAAGAAGATTGAGGGCGAGATTAACGACGAACATACGCAGAAAGGTTTTAACGGTCGATTTGGACCAGGCCTGCCGCGTGTTTCCGACGGCTCGCTGCTGTTCCTGATGCACCTGATCAGCAAAATGCGCGACAACCACAACGTGGATGGCACCGTGAGCAACGGCGGGCGCATCGGGATTATCCTTAACGGTTCGCCACTGTTTACCGGTGGTGCGGGCAGCGGTGAGAGCGAAATCCGGCGCTACATTCTGGAAGCCGATTTGCTGGAAGGCATCGTCGCGCTGCCAACGGACATGTTCTACAACACAGGCATTGCCACCTACGTCTGGATCCTCTCCAACAAAAAAGCGCCTGAGCGTAAAGGCAAAGTGCAGCTGATTGATGGCACCAACCTGTGCGGCAAAATGCGTAAATCGCTGGGTTCCAAGCGTAACCTGATGGGCGAAGACGATATTAAGATTATTACCCAGACCTTCGGTGATTTTAAGGTGGTGGATGCCACCACTCTGGAAGAGCTTGGTCTGGAAAAAGCCGCTGAGCAAAAATCCAGCCGTGGTCGCCAGCCTGCCACAGCTAAAACCGAAGCGCCGAAAACCTTCGCCAGTAAAATCTTTAACAGCACCGAATTTGGCTACCGCCGCCTGACCATTGAACGTCCGCTGCGTTTATCCGCTCAGTTGACGGATGAGGCGATTGCGACGCTGCGCTTTGCGCCGAAGCCGTTTAACGCGCCGATGGAACGCCTGTACGAAGAGTTCGCGTCCCAGTGGCAGGAGGGGGCCTATGGTGATTTCTCCGAACTGGAAGCAGAAGCGCGTGCCATCATCAAAGCTGAATTTGCAGAGCTGAAAGAGAAGCAGATTAAAGACCTGCTCGACAGCAAACTGTGGCTGGCGCAGCGCGGGTTAATGGAAAAAGCACAGCAGATTCAGGCAGCTCTGGGTACGCAGGCGGGTGGCAAAACGCTGGTGAGCAATGACTTCAACCAGTTCCAGTTGACCCTGAAAGGTGCCATCAAAACGGCTGGCGTGAAGCTGGACGCTAAAGAGAACAAGCAGTTTATCGACGCCATCACCACCAAAAACCCGGATGCCGAGCCGGTAGTGAAGAAAGTGCTGAAAGAAGCCGCTCAGCCGTTGTACGGGGCGTTTGAGTACAAAGGCAAAGTGGTAGAGTTTGAACAGGACGGCGAGCTGCGCGATAACGAAAACGTGCCGCTGAACCCAGCAGTGTCCACCAGCGACCTGATTGAAAACTACTTCGAAGCAGAAGTGCTGCCGCACGTGAATGACGCGTGGATCAACGCTGATAAGCGCGATGCCAAAGATAACGAAGTGGGGATTGTCGGTTACGAGATTCCGTTTAACCGCCATTTCTATGTCTACCAGCCGCCGCGCCCACTGGAAGAAATTGATGCCGACCTGGATGCGGTCAGCGCCGAGATTATGAAGCTGCTGCAGGAGGTACATTCCTGATGGCTAAGTATAAAGCGTATCCGGAGTATAAGGATTCTGGGGTTGAGTGGTTGGGGGAGATTCCTACATCATGGCAAATGTGGAAGTTATCACATGCTTATGAAGTTATTGGTTCAGGAACAACACCGACCTCGAACAATGAATCTTATTTTCAAGGAGATATACCATGGGTTACTACTGGTGAACTTCGAGAAAAAATTATTTATGATACTGATAAGAAGGTTAAGGAATCCACCTTACAAATTTTTTCTGCTTTAAAAATCCATCCAGCAGGTTCTGTAGTAATTGCTATGTATGGAGCGACAATCGGACGGTTAGGTATTCTTGGTGTCGATGCAACAACTAATCAAGCATGTTGCGTAATGACGAAATCTAAAATTATTAACAATCAATATCTTTATTATTGGTTGCAGGCATATAGAACTGACATTATTCGTCTTTCTTCTGGTGGCGGTCAGCCCAATATAAATCAAGAAAAAGTTTCATCTTTAAAAGTCTCTGCCCCTGTACTAAATGACCAAACGTTGATCGTTGCTTTTTTAGATCACGAAACCGCAAAAATCGACAACCTGATCGAGAAACAACAGCAACTGATTGAACTGCTGAAAGAAAAACGTCAGGCAGTGATTAGCCATGCCGTCACCAAAGGGCTAAACCCTGATGTGCCCATGAAAGATTCTGGTGTTGAGTGGTTGGGGGAAGTGCCGGAGCATTGGCGTGTAAGTCGTATTAAAAATTATGCAAAAATAGAAAGTGGACATACACCTAGCAGAACAAAACCAGAATACTGGGTCAGTTGTAATATCCCATGGGTGTCGTTAAATGACTCAAAACAATTGAAGGAAGTAGACTATATAGAAGATACTTTTTATAAAATAAGTGAACTTGGAATGGCTAATTCTTCCGCTCATTTATTACCAGCGCGTGCTGTCGTTTTCACACGCGATGCATCCATTGGGCTTAGTGCGATAACTACAAAATCGATGGCGGTTTCACAACATTTGATTGCATGGGTCTGTGATGAAAAATTTATCATTCCAGAATTTCTGCTTCTTGTTTTTTATGCGATGGAAAAAGAGTTCGAACGTTATACTTTTGGCGCTACTATAAAAACTATAGGAATGGACAATGTTAGAGGGTTAAAATCTACATTTCCACCTATTGAAGAACAGCGTAATTTAATCGACTGGGCATTTAACAAAATTGAGAAAATAAAAAGCAGCATAAATAGAGTTGAGGATATGCTTTCTTTACTCCAGGAACGCCGCACCGCCCTGATCTCAGCCGCCGTCACCGGAAAAATCGACGTCCGCGATTGGGTTGCCACGGACACGCAAGATGTTGAGGAGCCACAGGAGGCCACCGCATGAGCATGGACAGCACCAAAGAGCTGATTTTCCAGAATGAGATGATTGCTCAGATGGAGGCAAGAGGCTGGATTTGTGGCAAAACCGACGGCTACGATCGCGAACGTGCGCTGTATTCACAGGATGCACTGACCTTTGTGCAGACCACGCAGCCGCAGGAGTGGGAGAAGTTTGCCAAAATTTACCCTACCGATACCGAGCGTCATTTCCTCGATGCGCTGGTGGCGCAGCTGAAAAAAGCGGATATCAACGCCACCGATGTTTTGTCTCGCACTTACGGTACGCTCGGCGTGCTGCGTCATGGTATCAAAAGCCATAATGCGCGTTTTTCCCTGTGCCAGTTTAAACCGGAACATAACCTCAACCCTGAAACCCTGACGCGCTACAAACAGAATATCTGTCGCATCGTACCGGAGCTGGTTTACAGCCCGCATGCGTCGAAAGCCGCATTTGAAGAAACGGGTGTTAAGGCGAAGAAATGGCGTATTGACCTGGTGTTGTTCGTTAATGGCCTGCCGATTGCTACCCTCGAACTGAAGTCAGAATTTAAGCAGGCGGTGCAAAACGCCATCACGCAGTATAAGAAAACGCGTTTGCCAAAAGATCCTGGCACCAATAAACCTGAGCCGCTGCTGACCTTTAAACGCGGCGCGCTGGTGCACTTTGCCGTCAGCCAGTACGAAGTGTTTATGGCGACCAAACTTGAAGGTGATAAAACCTTCTTCCTGCCGTTTAACAAAGGCACCCATGACGGCGGCGCGGGGAATGATATCCCGGAAGATGCCAATGACTACGCCACCAGCTATCTGTGGAATGAGGTGCTGCTGCCGGATAATCTGCTGAAAATACTGGCCAATTTTGTGCATCTGCAAATTGTCGAAAAAGAAAATGCCATTGGCCTGAAGTACAAAAGCGAGAGCCTGATTTTCCCGCGCTATCACCAGTGGGATGTGGTGAACAAACTGATCATCGCCGCCACGGTGGAAGGCACCGGCAATAAATACCTGATTCAGCACAGTGCGGGGTCGGGCAAATCGAACTCTATCGCCTGGACGGCACATCAGCTTTCCCGCCTGTACGATGAGAATGGCGAAAAGCAGTTCCACTCGGTGATTGTGGTGACGGACCGCACCGTGCTTGACGATCAGCTGCAGGACACCATCTATCAGTTCGAACATCAGGATGGCGTGGTCGGGCGTATCAATAACAAAGAGGGCGACGGTTCTAAATCGGAGAAGCTGGGGAATGCGCTTTTAAACGCGCAGCCGATTATCATCGTCACCATTCAGACCTTCCCGTTTGTTCTTAAGACGATAGAGAGCAACGTCAGCCTCAAGCAGCGAAAATACGCGGTGATTGCCGATGAAGCGCACTCCTCGCAGAGTGGTTCTACGGCGCGTCAGCTGAAAGAAGTGCTGATGACCGAAGAAACGGATGACGATGTGGAAATGTCTTCCGAAGATATTCTGGATGCTACCGTCGCCGCGCGTAAAGGCAGCAACAACCTCAACTATTACGCCTTCACCGCTACGCCGAAAGCCAAAACGCTGGAGCTGTTTGGCCGTCGCCCTAATCCACAGGAACCGGCATCGAAAACGAACAAACCGGAAGCGTTCCACGTTTACTCCATGCGTCAGGCCATCGAAGAAGGCTTTATTCTTGATGTGCTGAAGAACTACACCAACTACAAGGTGGCGTACAAGCTGCTGCAAAAACTAGACGATCCTGACCGGGAAGTAGACAGCAAAAAAGCGAAGATCAAACTGAACCAGTGGGTCTCGCTGCACGATCATAACGTGTCGCAGAAGGTGAAGGTGATTGTTGAGCACTTCCGCAAGCATGTGATGCACTTACTGGCCGGCCAGGCAAAAGCGATGGTGGTGACCAGTTCCCGCAAAGCGGCGGTGCGCTACAAGCTGGCATTCGATAAATACATTGCCGAGCACAAGTACGACAAGATAAGTGCAATGGTGGCATTCTCCGGGGAAGTGGAATTCCATGAAGATGACCACAACAGCCTTGCGCTTCTTAACCAGAAGTTCACCGAAATCAATATGAACCCAGGCCTGAAAGGCCGGGATATGCGTAAAGCGTTTGATACCGACGACTACCAGGTGATGCTGGTGGCCAACAAATTCCAGACCGGTTTTGACCAGCCTAAGCTGTGCGCCATGTATGTGGATAAAAAGCTGGGCGGCGTGGAGTGCGTACAGACGCTGTCGCGTCTGAACCGCACCTATCCTGGGAAGGCGCAGTCCGGCACCTTTGTGCTCGATTTCTACAACGAACCCGATGAGATTTTGGGTGCTTTCCAGCCGTACTACCAGACAGCCGAGCTGACGGATGTTAGCGATCCGCAGCTCGTCTTTGAACTGTTTGAAAAGCTGCGTACCAGCGGTATTTTCCTGTGGAACGAAGTGGAGCAGTTCTGCGAGGCGTTCTTCAGTAAAAACAAATCCAACGCGGCCATTAGCAATATCTGCAAACCTGCGGTGGAGCGCTGGAAGCATCGTTATACCTCAGCGATTGATGCGTATGTGCTGGCTAAAGAGATGTTTGAACGTACCAAGAAGACCGGCGATGTTGTGTTGATCACCAATGCGGAAAATACCTTCAAAGAGTGCGAGAAAGAAAAAAGTAAGCTGGATATCTTCAAGAAAGATCTTGGCAGCTTTGTCCGCTTTTACGAGTTTATGTCGCAAATCGTCGATTATGACGACAAGAACCTTGAAAAGCTGAGTCTCTTTGCTCGCCATTTGCGTCCGTTACTGCATGAACAGCGTATTGAAGAAGATGAAATTGATTTAAGCAACGTGGAGATGAGCCATTACCGCCTGTCCAAACTCCACGAACAGCACCTGAAGCTGCAAGAGGATGCTGAAGAATACAAAATCAAACCGGGTAATGATGTCGGAACGGCGAAACCAAAGGACAAGAAAGAGGAGTTTCTTTCAAATATCCTGGCTCGTCTGAACGAGCTTTTTGTCACCGATAATCTGACCGATAAAGACATGATCAATTATGCCTTTGCGGTGCGCGACAAGTTGTCAGAAAACCAGGCGGTAATGACCCAGATCGCGAACAATACGCGCGAACAGGCGATGTTGGGCGATTTCCCGAAGGCGATTGATGATGCCGTCATGGACAGCAACGAAGCCCAGCAGGAGATGATGGTACAATATCTCTCTAATCCTGAACTGGCGAAGGGCTTTGCTCGGGTGGTGTTTGATATGTTGAAAGGGGCTTAGCAATTATTCGATGCAGGGGCGCCGGAGTGACGAGGAGCTTAATTAAACATATCTCCGGTTACCCTTTATTTTACAATTAATACTCCAGTGAACTATTTTAAATTTCCGATTTAGAGAGGTAGTAATTCTTGTGGAGTCTTACACTAGCAATTTTAAAGTAGGTTAGTATTACTCTCCGTGAGTTACCAACATGGAGGGCCAGGTTTTGTCGGAGTGATAATACAATTAAGTATTAAAGGGGCTCAGGCTAACTTAAGTGCAAAAAAATAAAGAAAAAATATAAATAATGGTTGTATCTAATTCAAAAGCATATTGATCATATCACCCTTGCTAAGTGAAAACTAAGTTTACATGGGGAGTTGTCAACCTCAGGCTTGATTGCCAATTTCTATCTTGAGATCACTCATAGTCATTATAACTAATATCAAGTTTAATTTTCTGAAGTTAATTCGTTGTGGTGGGCGTGGTTTTATTACATACTGATTATATGGCAATTAATTATTAAGGTACGATACATGTTATATTACGATGTACGCGCAATCAAAAAATTGGCAGATGATGCTGAAAGTTTTTATGAATTCTATAAAGAATGGATTGGTAAAGTTGAAGTTAAACACGCTCTAAGTCTTCTTAAAATTTCATCTCTTTATTACAATCGCTTTTCCGAACAGTCTGAAGAAGATTATATTCTTTATTTTGGTCGATGCATTTATCAACTTTTAGTACGCTTTCCTGTTCATCGCGATCTTATTTTAAAGACCGAAAATGAGTGTCGCACCATTCATTTGGCATATAATAATTTCTTCCGAAGAGTTAGAGTGATGGAAAAACGGTATTATAAAATTTTAGGAGGTGAGTACAAGCTTAATGCATTTTTAATTTTCTCTGAAATAAGTATGAGTATTATATGTTCTTTGCTTAAAAATGTTCCCAGTGAACGACTAGATAATATATTCCCCGTAGTGATAAGAATTGATGGTTTGCCTCTATCGGAAAATATTACACCTCAGGATATGAAATCAGTTAGCATGATTTTTGATCAAATATCTAGTTATACCGGCAATATTTTTAGAGAATTGCGAAATCTAAATACTCTGGATCTTGAGCACGATTGTTCTGAGCAAGCGGTTAAAAAAACTGGAAATTGGCTTAAAGAGTGGGATGATTTTGACTCTCTAAATCGTATCAGTGACCTTTATCGGTTTTGTAATGCAGAGTTTAGCTACTCAGATTTAAATAACACATCTTTAATTGTAGATGAACATTGTGCATATAAAGCTTATGAGATAGCTCGTTCGCGATTCTCTATGCGTGGAACCAGCCTCTTTTACGAAATTCTGGGGCTCCTGAAAGAAAATCCTAATTTTATTGAGCAGATGAAACCCCTTGTTCCAGAATGGATAAACAAAAGAGATTTTTTCTCAATCGCTTATTTTAGTGAAATGGAAAATATGTCACCGGAGGATCTATATATTGAGTATGGAGGTGTGAATATTTATTCATGGATTCATGCATACGAAATGTTAATAGAATTAGCAAAAGAGGAGATGGATAATCGTTTTAAAAAAACAGTTCCGGGAGGACTAAATCTTAAAGATTGGGTTATAAGTTATACGCGTCAGGAATGGATTCAATTTTTTGTTAAGGGAGGACTTTCCTGGACTATAGCTGCATTAGTCACCGATTATTTTACATTTGATGATAAAGCACTCGATATAAACGATTGTCCGTTACTTGCTTGTGGCGATAGTCTTTTTTTGATGCCTTCAATTGTTTCTATGAGTTGTGCGACTCGCTCCTTACTTTCTTTATTCAGCGCAAAACATATCACAAGTCAGGATAAAGGTAAAAGCCATGAGCGGCAATTTATTCAGCGGCTTAAAAATGCAGGGGTTTGTGCAGAGCAACTTTCATTACGAAAAAATTATGAATGCGACTGTGCAATGTTGATTGATGATCATTTGTTTTTTATTGAATTGAAGTCTAACGGACATCCTATACATTTTAATCGTTATTATCAAACGCTAGTAAACATCAATGGGGATAGTTCTGAACTTCATGCTAAATCTTCCTGGATAAAGCAAGTAACACGCTATGCTGACTTTTATTCAAATCAATTAGATTTGGTTCGCGATGCCCTAAAATTATCAAAAAAATGGACACCAAAAGGTATACATAAAATGATTATAACAACCTCAGTTTTTGGTGATATTTACCATCAAAAAGATTGTTATGTGATTGATAAAACTTCATTTTATAGCTTTATTGAGCGTCTCTCGAGTACAACTATTGAGTTAAGGAATGGTATGCGAACAATCATAAAGCCCGAAAGTGCTCATCTTTATCATGGTGAGATCACTATAGATAAGATGATGGCTTTTTTAAATACATTACCTTCTATTTCAATCAAGCGTCGAAGAGTTCAACAGCTTACATATCATGTGCAATGTGGTAAATTGAAAATAACCTATCCATTTTTTGATATATGGCCTGCTCTTGAAGAAGTATTAGATGAAAATGGCAGCGAAGCCATGGTAATGTTATAGCAATGTGGGGCTTCTATAAATTTTGTAGCACTTTAGTATGACTAAAGTATAAAATAGAGTCCCCTTCTATAGTTTTATAGGATGAGTATAAGTACTCTTGTGATTCATCTTTATTGTTAAAGGTATATTTCAATCCGCCTACATGCTAAATAGCTGCGCGGAATAGTAGATCACTTTGAGGGAACTCAGCCCGGATTGTGCGATCTGATCAATCGCCAAAAATCACAAATCACCAACCGGACTGAGCGATGCCGATCATAGCACCAATTCCCCGTGACGAACGACGCCTGATGCAGAAAGCCATCCATAAAACGCACGATAAAAATTATGCCCGCAGACTGACTACCATGCTGATGCTGCACCGGGGCGACCGCGTCAGCGACGTTGCCAGAACGCTCTGCTGCGCCCGTTCCTCTATTGGGCGCTGGATTAACTGGTTCACGCAGTCGGGTGTTGAAGGGCTGAAATCATTACCTGCCGGGCGTGCCCGCCGCTGGCCGTTTGAGCATATCTACACACTGTTACGCGAGCTGGTAAAACACGCTCCCGGCGATTTTGGCTACCAGCGTTCCCGCTGGAGTACAGAACTGCTGGCAATAAAAATCAATGAGATAACCGGATGCCAGTTACATGCCGGAACTGTGCGGCGCTGGTTGCCGTCTGCGGGACTTGTATGGCGCAGGGCTGCGCCAACCCTGCGTATCCGTGACCCGTATAAAGATGAAAAGATGGCAGCAATCCATAAAGCACTGGACGAATGCAGCGCAGAGCATCCGGTCTTTTATGAAGATGAAGTGGATATCCATCTTAATCCCAAAATTGGTGCGGACTGGCAACTGCGCGGACAACAAAAACGCGTGGTAACGCCGGGGCAGAATGAAAAATATTATCTGGCTGGCGCGCTGCACAGCGGAACAGGTAAAGTCAGTTATGTGGGTGGAAACAGTAAAACTTCAGTGTTATTTATCAGTCTGTTAAAGCATCTGAAAGCGACGTACCGACGGGCGAAAAGCATCACGCTCATCGTGGACAACTACATTATTCATAAAAGCCAGGAAACACAGCGCTGGCTAAAGGAAAATCCGAAGTTCAGGGTAATTTATCAGCCGGTTTACTCGCCATGGGTGAATCACGTTGAGCGGTTATGGCAGGCGCTTCACGATACGATAACTCGCAACCATCAGTGCCGTTCGATGTGGCAACTGTTAAAAAAAGTTCATCATTTTATGGAAACGGTCAGCCCATTCCCCGGAGGTAAGCATGGGCTGGCGAAAGTGTAGCGGTATTCGGCGCAGCTATTTAGAATTAAAAATACCTACCGTTATTTCCTGAATCCCCCTCGCAAATTCCAAATTTGCCCCACCCAAAACCGCTGTATTTATATTCAGTCCTGTATAATGAGCACCAGAAATTACGCCGAACGGCAAAGGAAATAATGAAGAATATTTAAAGAGAGAATTCGCGATATGAAGGTGCTGCAACACCCCCATACCGCTAACCACAACAACTACTGAGGAGTTGAAAATGGCTGCGACGAATTTTAAGCCAGAGTTTACTGTTTGCAAAACAGAATCAGACGCTTTCACCGGCGTGATTGAAAACCGCGAGCTGGTACGCAAAAACAGCGCCCGCCGTCTTCACGGCAACCAGACCAACGCAGCACCTGTTCATCCCCGCGCGGAAACGCCGCAGGACAGTGCAGCCTGCTGCGAACTGTATGCACGCATAGACATGAAATATCTTCTGCTGGGCGGCGACTGATTAACCCGTGCAGGCTTTATCAACGGTATGCCCGTAAAAATCCGCGCCATGAAAGACTGCATTGTGATTACGCCACAGCATACAAGAGAATTATGGGGATGCCTGGAAGGGATGAGCGTGGTGAATATAAATAAGCAGAAAGTCGCGCAGTGGTTGAAGACCTTCCCGGGTGCGCTGAATGATACGGGTGATATGCCAGTGATTAAGCGTGGGAGTGGGAAGGCTGTTTAAACTTCTAGCCAGCCAGTACGGGCATGTGAGCGCATGCCCGCACTACGCTAAAAGTAACTCAATCATGATGTATTTGTTCTTTCACAGCCTTAACCAGCACAGCATGGAGTTCGCCAACGGTTAAATCGCGTATCACAGGTTCGGGTATGCCACGTATCCTGCGAATCAAACGGCAGATACCGAAGTAATCTATGCCCTCGGTACTAAAAAGAAACTCGTTTTTAGCGAGGGAAAAAGTTTTCTCATAGCCATCTTCTTCAGTGATGAGCGTAACACCAAACGCTTCCTCGCAGTCTTCAATCAGGGCATCGCCATCAATGCCGCAGATATCGAGGTCGGCTTCGATTAGGGTGTTCTCATCAATGCGCTTGCGATGATGTCCCGAGGACTGACGTACAACCTCAATGACCTGCGAAAGAGTGGGGTACATTATGTTGGATTCCTTGGGTGAAGAAATGACGTAGACATTGATTAATAGACCGAGTTAACGCCTGGGACTTATTATTGAAGGTACAAAGAAAATCAAAACAACCCACACAAACATCCCAATGATTTTTAGCGGCCAGGGTTCGAATACATCAAAGCACACAATTGTGCCTATAACTAATAGTGGTCCTCCCAATACTTCCAGTATTCCTTCTAAGATAGATAACTTATGAGGCAATACACGATTCAGTAAAACACAAGTAAGGTGCGTGCCTCCTAAAATAATGACTATATCTAGAGTACATTCTTTCCAGTTATCAGTGACACCCACGAAAATGAGGCACAGTGCAATCACAAAAACGCACAGTAACGTATTCAGCATGGAAATAATAAACTTACTCATATCATTTTACGCCGCGCATTAAAAATATAAAGAAGCCATGAATATAGCATTCTTGAAAGAATGATAAACGACATTAGCTAATAATGGATTTAATACTTTATTGCGCCTCGCTTATTTCCGCAATAATCAAGTTAGCGGCTTCATGCTAATCCCCCGCACTCCACCGCTAAATCGACTTTAACTAAACACCGGCACCCCCAGCCCAACCTTCACCTCCCTCAACGTCGCCTGCGTCACCCCCTGCGCCCGTTCCGTCCCGCGCTTCAGCATCGCCATCAGCTCTCCCTTATCCTGCATATACATCGCCCTCCGCTCCCGCATCGGACCAATCAGTTCCTGCAAACACGCCTCCAGCTCGTTCTTGCACGCCCGGTCGCCCAGCCCGCCCGCCTGATAGTGCGCCTTCATCGCCGCCACTTTCTCCCTGTCCGGATGAAACGCGTCGAGATACGTAAACACCACGTTCCCCTCAATATGCCCCGGGTCGCTCACCTTCAGGTGGTTTGGGTCGGTGTACATGGCGCTGACCGCATGATGAATGGTCTCTTCGCTGGCCGAAAGGTGCAGCGTGTTGCCGAGCGATTTCGACATTTTGGCGCTGCCGTCGATGCCGGGCAGGCGGCTGGTGTCGCTCAGCATCGCCTTGCAGTGGCGCAGCACCGGGGCGGGCAGCAGGCTGTTCATCTTGTGCACAATCTCGTTGGTCTGCTCAATCATCGGCAGCTGGTCGTCGCCGACGGGCACGCACTCGGCCTTAAACGCGGTGATGTCTGCCGCCTGGCTGATGGGATAGGCCATAAACCCGACCGGCAGCGAGCGGGCAAAACCCTTCTGCGCAATCTCGTTTTTGACCGTCGGGTTACGCTCCACGCGGGCGACGGTGACGATGTTCATATACAGCATCGTCAGCTCGGCGAGTGCGGGCAGGGCGGACTGCAGGCAGATCGTGGTCAGGTTCGGGTCGATGCCCGCGGCGAGGTAGTCGGCCAGCACTTCGGGAATGTTGTCGCGGATTTTCTGCGGGTTGCTGCCGTTGTCGGTCAGCCCCTGCAGGTCGGCAATCAGCACAAACTGGCTGTGCGTCTGCTGGAGCGCCACGCGCTGGCGCAGCGATCCGACGAAGTGGCCAAGGTGCAGCGGGCCGGTTGGGCGGTCGCCGGTGAGGATGGTGGTTGCGTTCATAAAGACTCCTTAATATGCAGTTGCCGAAAGGGGTCTTAGAAATGTGAAAGCCGCCTTTCGGCGGCTATCTGAAAATGGGGAAAACAACTCCGTGCCGCCTTTAAGAAGGCAGCCACCAGCGGTTTACGGTGAGCACGGCGTGGTTTATGTTCATCTCTTTACCGTACCACGTCCGGCGCGAAAAACAAAAGGGCACGTCATGCTGCAATCTCTCAACCATCTGACCCTCGCGGTCAGCGACCTGCAAAAAAGCGTCACCTTCTGGCACGAACTTCTGGGGCTTGCGCTGCACGCCCGCTGGAATACCGGGGCCTATCTCACCTGTGGCGACCTGTGGGTCTGCCTGTCGTACGACGAGGCTCGCGAGTACGTGCCGCCGCAGGAGAGCGACTACACCCACTACGCGTTTACCGTGGCGGAAGCGGATTTTGAACCGTTCTCGCAAAGGCTGGAGCAGGCGGGCGTCACCGTCTGGAAGCAGAACAAAAGCGAGGGGGCGTCGTTCTATTTTCTCGACCCGGACGGGCACAAGCTGGAGCTGCACGTGGGCAGCCTCGCCGCGCGGCTGGCGGCGTGTCGGGAGAAGCCCTACGCGGGTATGGTGTTTACCTCAGACGAGGCTTGAGGCGCGCACCTTCAGCCTGCAGGTCCTGTCTCAGCGATCACTGGTTACGTGCCGCTGGCGGAGCGAAAGCGCCGGGTGGCGGCTGCGCCTTACCCGGCCTGGAAAAAATTACAGCGACTTCACAAACGCCAGCAGATCTTCGTTGAGCTGGTCCTGGTGGGTCAGCGCGAAGCCGTGCGGCGCGTTGTCGTACACCTTCAGCGTGGCGTTTTTGATCATCTCCGCCGCCAGCTTGCCGGTGCTTTCAAACGGCACGATCTGGTCGTTGCTGCCGTGGATCACCAGCGTCGGCACGTCGATTTTCGCCATATCCGGGCGGAAGTCGGTTTCGCCGAACGCGGTCACGCAGTCGATGGTGCCCTTCAGCGACGCCAGCAGGGCGATGTTCAGCGTCTGGGTCAGGGCACCGGCGGAAACGGTCTGCCCGGCGTTGATGCCGTAGAACGGCGTCGCGAAGTCGCTGATGAACTGGGCGCGATCTTTACGTAGTCCGTCGCGAATGCCGTCGAACACGCTCTGATCCACACCCTGCGGGAAGGAGTCGGATTTACCGAAGATCGGCGTCACCGCGCCCAGCAGCGCCAGACCGGCCACGCGCGCGCTGCCGTAGTTGTTGATGTAGCGGGTTACGTCGCCGCCGCCCATGGAGAATCCCACCAGCGTCACGTCCTGCAGGTCCAGGGTGGTGATCAGGTCGTTGATGTCGGACGCAAAGGTGTCGTAGTCGTAGCCGTTCCACGGCTGATCCGAGCGGCCAAAGCCGCGACGGTCAAAGGCGATGGCGCGGAAGCCGCGCTCGGCCAGGTAGTTCAGCTGGCTGTCCCACATGTCGCCGTCCAGCGGCCAGCCGTGGCTGAAGAGAACCGGTTTGCCCGCGCCGCCGTCCTTGTAGTAAATCTGCGTGCCGTCTTTTGCCTTAAACGTTGCCATAGTGTGTTCCTGTGCAGGTGATGGTTAGGGTTATACCGGCGCGACCAGGTAGCGTATTGCCGGTGATGTTGTGCCCTGATGAAAAGCCAGAACGCGGCTCTGCAGCAGGAGGTCATTCATGGTGTGGCGCTCCTGCTGGCGCAGATGCTCGATCCACGAGCCCATCAGGAAGGTCTCGATAAACAGACCGGGGCGCTCAATATCCTCGTATACCGCCCAGCTCATCGCCCCGGCGCGGCGGCGCACCCGGCGCAGCTCGTGGACGGCTTCCAGGAAGGCCCTGGTGTTCTGCGGGTCGATGATGTACTCGTGCGATACCAGCACCGGGCCGCGCTCGTTGGGCAGATCGATCTCCACGCCGTCCAGCGGCTGGCCGCTCAGGTCGAGGTTCAGGTCCGGATCTTTCCCCAGCTTCCAGCGGAACACGGTGGCGCTCGCCAGCACCATCCCCAGCGTGGCGACAACCAGCGAGGTTGGGGTGCCGAAGCGGGAAGCGATCTGCCCCCAGATGGCGCTGCCCGCGGTCATCGAGCCGAAGAACACCGTCAGGTAAACCGCCAGCGCGCGGGCCTTCACCCAGCGGGCGGCGCTGCGCTGCGCGCCGAGGTTCAGCGTTGAGAGCACCGCAATCCACGCGAAGCCGGTGAAGAACTCAAACAGGTTAAGCAGCCAGACGTGGCGCACGAACGCCAGCGCCAGCATGGTGAGAGCAAAGGTCAGGCTGGCGGCCACCATCAGGCGGTCGGCGTCGAGCCGCTGGCGCAGGCGCGGCAGCAGAATGGCCCCGGCAATCGCCCCCAGGCCAATGCACGCCAGCATCACGCCGTAGCCCGCCGGGCCTAAGCCCAGCTCGCGGCGCGCCACCAGCGGCAGCAGCGCCCAGCCCGCGCTGCCGAAAACGAAGAAGGCCACGGTGCGCACCAGCACGTTGCGCAGCACCGGCGCGGCGTGCACGTAGCGAATCCCGGAGCGTACCGCGGAGAAGAAGTGCTCCGGCGGCAGACGCTGTATGGACGGTGCCGGACGCCAGCGCCACAGCACCCACGCCACGCCGACCACGGACAGCGCGTTCAGGGCAAACACCATCCACGGCCCGGCGAGCGACAGCAGAAAACCGCCCAGCGCCGGGCCAATCGCCCGGCTGATATTCACTCCGAGCGAGTTGAGGGCCACGGCGGCGCCCAGCTCCGGCTTGCTCACCAGATCGGGCACCACGGCCTGGAACGGCGGCGAGCTCATCGCCGCGCCCACGCTCAGCAGAAACGTCGCCACCAGCAGAACGGCGGGGGTGACGTGTCCGGTGAAGGAGAGCACCGTCAGCCCGGCGGCGGCGATGAACACCCAAAGCTGGGAGAAGAGCAGGTATTTACGTCGGTCGACGATGTCCGCCATCACCCCGGACGGCAGGGCGAAGAGGAACATCGGCAGGCTGCTGGCCGCCTGCACCAGCGCGATATCCAGCGGGTCGGTGCTCAGGGTCAGCATGCTCCAGTTGATGCCGACGTCGCTCATCCATGAGCCGACGTTAGAGACTACCGTGGCGATCCACAGCATGCGGAACACCGGCTGGCTCAGCGGCTGCCAGGGCGAAACCGTCGGTGCGGGCGTCGTCTCGACGTGTGCGTCGCGAACGTCGTTAACCTGGGTCATGCGAACCTCTCCGCTGTCTTACGCTGCAGCCGCCACTGGCCCGGCCCGGTGAGGGCGAGGGTGGTGAAGATAATCAGCAGCAGCCAGCCAAACTGCCCTTCGGCAATCGACCAGTTCGGGTGGACCGCCAGCATCGCCACCAGCAGCACGGCGATAATCGGCAGGCACGCCAGGCGGGTGTACACGCCCGCAATGATAAACAGCGGGCAGATCACCTCGGCGAAAATTGCCGGGATCAGGCTGGCGTAAGGCCCGAAGCCGAATGGATCTTCAATGCGCGTTAGCTCGTCGCTGAAGTGCAGCACCTTCGGCAGGCCGTGCACGTAGAGCAGCAGCAGGCTGCCGGTCAGGCGCAGGAAGAACAGCCCCAGGTCGACCCGGGGAAGAGCAAAGGTGTTTTTCATCAGAATGCAAAGCAGCTGCAGCCCAGCGCCCCCCAGAAAGCGTTATCGTCGGACACCGGCATCTCTGACGTGCGGGCGAAATCATGCTGGTGGCTGTGAACCCCGCACGGACCGCTGCAGTGATGAACGGCGCTCATGCCGACGCGGGCGGCCTGCGGCGGCGCGCTGCGGTAGTGGCCCGGCACCTTCACCACCGGGGAACACTCGGGCAGAACCGGAATGGCCGGCGGCGCGAGCGGGCCAAAGCTGCCAGCGGCGTAAACGATGTCGCCGTTGACCACGGTGAGGACGGACTCGATGCCCTTGATCTCCTCTTCCGGCACGCGGAAGAAGTCTTTGCTCAGCACGGCCAGGTCGGCGAGCTGGCCGACCTTGATCTGCCCCTTCTGATTCTGCTCGCTGGAGAACCACGCGCTGCCCTGGGTCCAGAGCATCAGGGCGGTATCGCGATCCAGACGGGCGCTATGGTCGTACATCTGCATCCCGCCGACGGTGCGGCCGGAGACCAGCCAGTAGAGCGCGGTCCACGGGTTGTAGCTCGCCACGCGGGTGGCGTCCGTCCCTAAGCCCACCGGCACGCCGGTCTCGAGCATTTTTGCCACCGGCGGCGTGTGGCGGGTAGCTTCGATGCCGTAGCGCTCGGCAAAGTACTCGCCCTGGAACGCCATGCGGTGCTGGACGGCAATGCCGCCGCCGAGCGCTTTGATGCGGTCGATGTTGGCCTGGGTAACGGTTTCCGCATGGTCGAAGAACCAGTGCAGGCCGTTGAACGGTATGTCGCGGTTCACCTTCTCGAAGACGTCCAGCATGCGGCTGATGGATTCGTTATAGGTGGCGTGCAGGCGGAACGGCCAGCGGTGCTCCACCAGATGGCGCACCACGCGCTCCAGCTCGTCCTCCATCCCCGGCGCGAGGTCCGGGCGCGGTTCGAGGAAGTCTTCAAAATCGGCGGCGGAGAAGACCAGCATCTCGCCCGCGCCGTTGTGGCGGAAGAAGTCGCTGCCCTGGCCCGGCGTGAGCATGTCGGTCCATTTTTCAAAATCTTCCAGCTCGTGGCCCGGACGCTGGGTAAACAGGTTGTAGGCGATGCGGATGGTCATCTGCTTTTTCTCGTGCAGCTCGGCAATCACCTCGTAATCTTCCGGGTAGTTCTGGAAGCCGCCGCCCGCGTCGATGGCGCTGGTCAGCCCCAGACGGTTCAGCTCGCGCATGAACTGACGCGTGGAGTTGACCTGCTGCTCCAGCGGCAGCTTCGGCCCTTTGGCGAGCGTGGCGTAGAGGATCATGGCGTTCGGACGGGCAATCAGCATCCCGGTCGGGTTGCCGTTGGCATCGCGCTGGATCTCGCCCCCCGGCGGGTTCGGCGTGTCCTTGGTGTAGCCGACCACCTTCAGCGCGGCGCGGTTGAGCAGGGCGCGGTCGTACAGGTGCAGGATGAAGACCGGGGTATCCGGCGCGGCGTCGTTAATTTCGTCCAGGGTCGGCATCCGGCGCTCGGCAAACTGGAACTCGGTCCAGCCGCCCACCACGCGCACCCACTGGGGCGACGGCGTGCGCAGGGCCTGCTCTTTCAGCATCCGCAGGGCGTCGGCCAGCGACGGCACGCCTTCCCAGCGCAGCTCAAGGTTGTAGTTCAGCCCGCCGCGAATGAGGTGCAGGTGCGAGTCGTTCAGGCCGGGGATGGCGGTGTGGCCTTTTAAGTCGACCACTTTGGTGCCTTCGCAGTGGTGCTGCATCACCTCGGCGACGGTACCCACTTCCAGAAATTTTCCGTCGCGCACGGCAACGGCTTCCGCGACGGGGTTCTCGCGATCGACGGTGTGAAACTGGCCGTTAACCAGAATGAGATCGGCTTTACCAAGGGTAACCATAAACTGCTCCTGACTGAGAGGGGAATGGTCAGGATTATGGGAACCGGTTTCGGCAAAGATCCAGTTATACAATAGGATAGGTATACCAAAGTATAACTATACCTAAGGTTAACTATACGAAGAGATAATTACGCGCAGGGACGGAAAACCGCAGGATGAGGGTGACTTTATCGTCGCGGCGCTCGCGGCGATTTCACCCTTAACCACTGGAAAATGCTATGACCTCTTCAAAGCTCGAAGTGTTAACCCCTGCGAACTGTCAGGTAATCTTTATCGATCACCAGCCTCAGATGGCGTTTGGCGTGCAGTCTATTGACCGTCAGGTGCTGAAAAACAACACCGTGGCGCTGGCGAAAGCGGCTAAGGTGTTCAACATCCCGACCATCATCACCACCGTTGAGACCGAAAGCTTCTCCGGTAACACCTATCCGGAGCTGCTGGACGTGTTCCCGGGCCAGGACATTCTGGAGCGTACCTCCATGAACTCCTGGGACGACCAGAAGGTGCGCGACGCGCTGCAGGCCAACGGCAAGAAGAAGGTGGTGGTTGCCGGCCTGTGGACCGAAGTGTGCAACAACAGCTTTGCCCTGTGCGCGATGCTGGAAGGCGATTACGAAATTTATATGGTGGCGGACGCGTCCGGCGGCACCTCCAAAGAAGCCCACGATTACGCGATGCAGCGCATGATCCAGGCGGGCGTGATCCCGGTCACCTGGCAGCAGGTGATGCTGGAGTGGCAGCGCGACTGGGCGCGTAAAGAGACCTACACCGCGGTGATGGATATCGTGCGCGAGCACTCCGGCGCGTACGGCATGGGCGTCGATTACGCCTACACCATGGTGCACAAAGCGCCGTCTCGCCAGAAGAGCGAGCACCGCACCTTAGCGCCGGTCCCGGCACGCTAAGTTCCGCTGGCGGGCTGGTCCCTCATCCGGCTCGCCGCTGCCTCTTTCTCTGGAGTTCACAATGAGTACTGGGCTGATATCCCTTGCGGCAGGCGTGTTGATTGGCCTGATGTATGCCGTGCTGAAGGTGCGCTCCCCCGCGCCGCCCGCGCTGGCGCTGATTGGCCTGCTGGGGATGCTGGCGGGTGAACAGGCGACGCGTCATCTGTTATCCCGCGACGGCGCGCCGCCGCCTCCGGTGACCGTTCCGCAGGTCAAATCGCAGACGGGAGCGTCGTCATGAAAGCATGGATAATTTCGCTGGTGTGCGGCGTGGTTGCTGGGGTAATTTACGCCCTGCTCGACGTGCATTCCCCGGCACCGCCGGTTGTCGCCCTGCTTGGTCTGTTTGGCATGCTGGTGGGCGAGCAGCTCATCCCGGTGGGACGGCGTTTACTGAGTCGCGAACCGCTTACCCTCGCCTGGTTTCGTCACGAATGCGTGCCGAAAATCAGCGGCACGGCGCCCCCTGCGCCCGCGAAGGACGATCGCGACGTTTAATGATTTGTGAGAGGAAAGAGAGCATGACGCTGCCGTGGCGCATTGCCATCATTGATGACGAACGATCCGTCCGCAGCGGGCTGAGTAATCTCCTCGAGTCGGAAGGCTATGCCGCCGATACGTTTGATTCGGCAGAGGTGTTTCTGAGCCATCCTTTCGCCCTGTCCGGCGCGGCGCTGGTGATCACCGACATCAAGCTGCGGGGCATGAGCGGCCTGGAGCTGTTTGAAAAGCTCCGGCTGCTGGCCGTACCGCCTCCGCCCGTGCTCTTTATCTCCGGTCATGCTGATGAAAATATGCAGCGGTACGCTCTTGATCTGGGCGCCGCTGCATTTTTGCGTAAGCCTATTAACATCGATATTCTGCTGGATCATATTCAGCGGGAGCTGGCCCGCCGACAATAAGGATCGCGGATGAACGAACACGAGCAGCCTGCATTCTGGCCCGCCCAGGGGAATCTTCACCAGGGGCGGGTTTTTGTCCTTAAAGAGGATGTGATTTTTACCGTGCTGGCGCAGGAGGGCGGAATCGCCTGGATGCACGCGCGACATCCTCACTCCGGCGGCTCGTTCATTATCGCCACCGCGGTGAGCGACGAAGAGGAAGAGCGGGCCACCCGGCTGCTTAAAAACGAGTTTGCGCTGCGCGACGCGCTGCAGGACAGCTGGGCCATTCGCGCCGTCGCGTCCACCCAGTATCGGGGGCGCTTCGCGCTGGTGTACGCCCCGTTTTCGTTTGAGCTGCTGGCGCGGCGCGCGGGCAGGGCGATCTCGGGCATCACGCGCTTTCTCGAGATGGCGATCCAGATCTGCGTTCCCCTGCGCCAGATGCATCTGCAAAACCTGATCCACGGCGATATCAAGCCCGGCAGTATTTTTGTTCATCACGACGCCACCTGCCGCCTGGGCAGCTTTGGCCTTTCCAGCAGTCTCTCCGATGCCATCACCCAGACCCGGCTTGCCGTTTCAGGCGGTACGCCTGCGTATATGTCGCCGGAGCACACCACCCGCACCCAGCGCCCCGTCGACGGCCGCAGCGATCTCTACAGCCTCGGTATGGTGCTGTACGAACTTCTGACCGGACGCCTGCCGTTTGAGCTGGGGGAGGACGATCGGGCCAACTGGGCGCACTACCATATTGCCTCCGCGCCGCTGGCCCCGGACGCGATCCGCCCGGACGTGCCGGGAATGCTGTCGACCATCATCCTGAAGCTGCTGGAAAAGCACCCCGATAACCGCTACCAGACGGTCGACGGGCTGATTGCCGACCTCCGCCGCTGCCAGGCGACGCTGACCTGCGAGGGCGAGATCGTCGCCTTTACCCCCGGCCAGCAGGACCGCACCCCGGCGATCCATCTGGCGGACTCCCTCTTCGCGACGCATCCGCAGGCGAACGACGTCATTGCCGCGTTTGAGCGGGTGGGGCAGAACCTGATGCCGGAGCTGGTGACGATCGGCGGGCCGTCGGGGATCGGCAAATCCTCAATTATCGCGACGGCTCTCAAAACGCTGCAGCAGCGCACGGTGCTGCTGGCGGTGGGCAAAGTCGACCAGTTTTCGCCGTCGCTGCCCTACGGCGTATTAAGTTCCGCGTTCCGCGCCCTGACGCTGCACCTGCTGGGGCTGCCCGCAGACGAGGTGGCGAAGTGGAAAATCCGCCTGTCTCGCGCCCTGGAGGGGTACGAAGCGCTGGCAGTCAGCCTGGTGCCCGAGCTGGGCCTGCTGCTGGAGAGCAAGCCGCGCTTCTCGGCGGATACGTTTTCCATAGATGCCCGGGCGCGCTTCAGCCATATGGTGCTGGCGCTGGTAAAAACCTTTGCCTCGCAGGGCTGCCCGCTGGTGCTGGTGCTCGACGATCTCCAGTGGAGCGACGCGGCCAGCCTGCACACGCTCAAGTATCTGCTGATGAACTGCGGCGCTGTTCCGCTGCTGGTGGTCGCGGCCCACCGGGATATCAGCGCCGTGCCCGACGCCGCCCTGCAGGCGCTGCTGGCAGGCCTGCCGGAGGCGGCGCAAAACGCGAGCGAGATTGTCCCGCAGGCGCTTTCCGTGAAAGCGGTGGCGCGCTGGCTGGCGACGGTATTTCGCACCCGCAGCGCGGCGACGACCGACCTCGCCACGCTGATCCACGAGAAGACGGGCGGCAACCCGCTCTTTGTGCACGAGTTTTTCCGCCGCATCGTGGATGACGGCCTGGTGGTGCACAACAAATATCAGGACAAGTGGCACTACGATCTGCAGGCGATCCGCGCCAGGCACTACACCGAAAACCTCGTCACCCTGGTGCTGGAGCAGCTTGAAGAACTCCCCGACGAGACGCGCCGCCTGCTGGGCAGCATCGCCTGCCTCGGCGGCACGGGCGAGATGGAGATGATCTGCCGCGTGGTCGGCCTGTCGATGGCGGAAATGCGCTATGCGCTGCACCCGGCGGTGATGGCCCAGCTCATCGTGCTGGCGGAAAAAAAGTACGCCTTCACCCACGACCGGGTGCAGGAGGCCGCCTTTGCGCTGCTGGATCGGCATGAGAGAAGCCATATTCACCTGACCACCGCCAGCCTGCTGGCCGACGCCGCGCGTCAGGCGGCGGGGAACGAGCTGCTGTTCCGCGCCGTTCACCACGTCACGGCCGCGCTGGACAGCATCCAGCCCGCCCCGCAGCGCGAGATGTTCCGCGAGCTGAGCCTTCTGGCCGCGCGACGCGCGAAGCGCTCGGGGGATTATCCTTCGGCGCTCGGCTATATCCAGACCGCCAGAGCGCTGGGCAACGCCGGGACGGTGTCGGACTTTATGCTCGATATCGAAGAGGCGGGCTGCGAGTTTGCGCTGGGGCACCTGGAGCGGACCCGCGAGCTGTGTGACGCCATTCTCGGCTGCCCCGGCGGGCTGACCGAAAAGGCGCTGGCGGCGAACCTGCTGGTGGAGGTGTACATTCGCCAGTCGGACAGCCGTCTGGCGCTGGAGGCGGCGCTCTGCTGGCTGGGGATTTTCGGGATCCAGATTAGCCGCTATCCGGAAGATGCCGACTGCGACGAGGCCTGGGCGCTGTTTTGCAACCGCACGGCCGACGCGCCGCAAAACCTGTTTGCCCAGCTGTCGCGGATGGATAATCCGGAAACCGAAGCGGTGATGAACCTGCTCTACAGCGCCAGCATTTGCGCCAGCTTCATCTGCCCGCGCCTGCACTTTTTGCTGCTCTGCCGCATGATGCACCTGACCCTCGACCACGGCATTACCGGCGCCTCCACCACGGCGATGGCCTGGTTTGGCGTGCTGATTGGCCACCGCTACGCCGAGTACCGCCTCGGGTTCCAGTACGGCACCCTGGCCCGCGAGCTGGTCAATCGCCACGGCTACGACGCGTTCGAAGCCAAAACCCTGCTGCCGCTCGACCAGCTCAGCGTCTGGACCCAGCCTTTATCGTTTACCATCGAGTGCGCGAAGGCCTGCTTCACCTCGGCGGTGACCCACGGGGATATGACGATGGCCTGCTTTGCGGCCTGCCACCAGGTGATTAACTTCCTCTCGCGGGGCGATCACCTGGACGGGGTGCTGACCAGCATCGATCGCGGCCTGGCGTTCGTGCGTAAAACCCACTTCCAGGACGTGGAAACCATTCTGATGGTCCAGCGCGGCTACGTTGAGTTTCTGCGAACGCCGGTCATCGGCACCTGGACCGCGTCGCAGGTGCTGCCGGAGGCGCTGCTTCCCGCGTCGCCGGAGCAGGCGCCGGAGAAAAACTCCACCATGCTCTTCTGGTACTGGCTGTATCGCGGCATGGCGCACTTTACCTGCGGCGAATATGCCGACGCGCAGGCGGATCTCGAGATGGCGGGCTGGTACGCGTGGTCTGCGCCGGGCCACATCCATCTGCTGGATTACCATCTCTACAGCGCCCTGGCGCTCTCCCGTCAGCTGACGCCGGAGACCTTCTCGGCGAACCACCGCCGCAGCATTCACGCCCACTACGACAAAATCGCCCTCTGGGCGCGCGTTAATCCCGGCACGTTCGCGGATAAAGAGGCGCTGATTTACGCCGAAATCGTGCGTCTGGACGGAATGAACAGCATTGCGCTCGAGCAGTATGAGAAGGCGGTCCGGCTCTCCCGCGAGGGCGGCTTTAACCCGATCAACGCTCTGGCCCACGAGCTGGCGGGCCGCTTTGCGCTGTCCTGCGGCTACCCGACCGCCTCAGACGCGCACTTCCGCGGCTCGATTGCCGCCTGGGGCCGCGCGGGCGCGCAGGCCAAGGTGCGCCAGCTGGAGCAGGATTTCCCGCACCTGCTGGCCTCCGGGCAGGCCAGCGCCTACGACACGGTGGCGTTCGCCCAGAATGAGACCATCCGCGATCTGCAAAGCGTCATCAAAGCCTCCCGCGCGCTGTCGGAAGAGATTAACCTGGAGCGCTTAATCGAAAACCTGATGACCATCCTGCTCGAACGCGCCGGGGCGCAGCGCGGCCTGCTGCTGCGCGTGAGTGAGAGCCTGATTCCGGAGATTGAGGCCAGCGCCTGGACCAGCACCGAGGGCGTGCGGGTGCGGATCCTGAAAGACGTGCCGACGGCGACCGACCTGCCGCTGTCGGTGCTGGCGGCGGTGATCCGCACCGGGCAGGAGATCCGCACCGGCAGGCCGGAGGAGTTCCATCCCTTCAGTCAGGACCCTTATCTGGTGACCTCGGGGGCGGCGGTCATGTGCGTCCCGATGTTCAAACAGGCGCGGCTGGTAGGCGTGCTCTACCTCGAAAACCGCCTGATGCCGGAGGTTTTCACCGCCGAGCACTCGCGCGTGGTGAGCCTGCTGGGCGCGCAGGCTGCGGTATCCCTGGAGACGGCGCGGCTGTACGCTGAGCTGCTGGCGGAGAACATCCAGCGCCGCCGGGTGGAGAAAGAGCTGCGATCCAGCCAGACCTCTCTGATGCTCGGCGAGCAGATCAGCCACACCGGCAGCTGGCGCTGGGAGCTGGAGCAGGATCTGATGTTTGTCTCGGAAGAGTACGCCCGCATTCTCGGCCTGCCCGGGCAGCAAAAGACGATCTCCATGGCGGAGTTTTTGACCTTCGTCCATGAGGACGATTACGCCCGCATCAGCGCCATCGTCACCCAAAGCGTGCGCGACGGGCTCTCCATGCGCGCGGAGTTTCGCGTTAAGCGTACCGACGGCTCAACGCGCTACATCCTCGGGATTGGCGATCCGGTGGGCGTGGGCAGCGAGGTGAACGAGTATTACGGCATCATCACCGATATCACCGGCCAGCGCGCGGCGGAGGATGCCATGCGGGTCGCGCAGGCGGATCTGGCGCGGGTGTCCCGGGCCACCACCGTCGGGCAGCTGACCTCCTCCATCGCCCACGAGATCAACCAGCCGCTGATGTCCATCGTCTCGAACGCCGGGGCGAGCCTGCGCTGGCTCAACCGCGAGCCCGCCCGGCTGGATAAAGTGCGCGAAGGGCTGGAGGAGATCGCCGCGGAAGGCGCGCGGGCGGGGGAGATCATTCGCAGCATTCAGTCCCTGACCCGCAAGCAGGATCCCACCTTCTCGCGCATCGACATGCACTACCTGATCCACCATATCATCACGCTCTCCCGCAGCGAGCTGGAGCAGAGACACATTAGCGTTGATTATCTGTTACAGGCGCAGAACAGCTTTATCACCGGCGATAGCGTGCAGATCCAGCAGGTGCTGCTCAATCTGGTGATGAATGCGGTAGAGGCGATGGCCGAGGTGAAGGATCGCGCCAGCACCATTGCCCTCAGCACCGCCAACGCGGACGGGAAGGTGATCGTCGAGATCGCCGATACCGGGAGCGGCATTGAGCCCGAGCGGCTGGAGCAGATTTTTGACTCGTTCTACTCTACCAAAGCGCAGGGGATGGGGATGGGGCTGACCATCAGCGCCAGCATCATCGAGCGTCACTGCGGGAAGCTGAGCGCGCGCCGCAGGGAGCCGTACGGCACGGTGTTCGCGTTTGCGCTGCCGCTGGCGGCGCAGGAAGGGTAAAGGTTACTCCGCAGGCTGGCTATTGGTCAGGCGCTCAACGGCCCTGACCAGCTCCGCGACGGAGCGCACCTGCATTTTCTCCATCACGCGGCGGCGGTGCACCTTCACCGTGATCTCGCTGACGCCCAGCTCGGCGGCAATCTGCTTGTTCAGCATGCCGCTTATCGCCAGCGTCAGCACCTCGTGCTCGCGCGGGGTGAGGGACATGTGGCGCTGCTTCAGGGCGTAGTGCTCTTTATTGCGCACGGCGTTGTGTTCCGCCAGCTGAAGCGCGGACTCAATGGCGTCGATAAGCGCGGTGGATTCGACGGGCTTGGTGAGAAATTCGTACGCGCCGCCTTTAATGGCGCGCACCGACATCGGGATAGTGCCGTGGCCGGTAAGAAAAATAATCGGGATCTCGCGCCCGCTGTCCTTTAGGGCGTCAGCCACCTCAAAGCCCGAGATGGCGGGCATTTGCATATCGAGGACCACGCACGACGGGAGCTCTTCAAAGCGGTGTTGAAGAAACGCTTCTGCCGATGAAAAGCCGACGGCGTTCAGGTCCGCCGAATCCAGCAGCCCGATCACGGACTGCCTGACTGCGTCATCGTCATCAACCACATACACAATGTGTTCCATTCACCGCCCCGGTGCTGATTTACATGTCGAGGATGCAAACAATCCCGCCGGTTACGTAAGGGATTGTTTATGCTGACTTTCATCTTAACACATTAACTATCATTATCATTTAACAATATGATAACCGTATGAAGATGAAGTATAGCGATACGTGACCGGGGCGGCTAAGCAACGAAACGCTGATTTTATGCACCCACAAGCTCAATGCGGTTGCCGTCCGGATCCGCAATTACCGCTTCATAGAAGCCGTCCCCGGTCATGCGAGGGGCGCTGAGCAGCGTGCCGTTGGCCTGTGCCCGCCCGGCCATGCTGTCGACCTGCGCTTTGCTGCCGACGTTGATGGCGATATGCGCCCAGCCGATAAACTCCGGGTGCGCAGGGGCGTCGGGCAGATCCGGCAGCGTCATCAGCTCGATGGTCGGCCCGTCATCCAGTGTAATAAAGTGTGATTCGAAACCGGGGCGATTTTTACTGACGTAGCGTTCGTTACTGCGGCCACCAAACACCGTTTCCCAGAACTGAACCTGGGCGTTCAGGCTGCGGGTCCAGAGTGCGACATGGGCAATATTCATAAGATCCCTCGTTATTTGTCTGTGAGGACTTTCACCGGTAAAACAGGCTACACTCTGGTTTTGAGCGCGACAAGCTGAGGAAATAACAATGCACTACACACTGAAAGATAGCGACAAGGAAAAAGCGGAAGGGTCAAACGGCGCGGGCGCTCTGCAGCAAAAACTGCTGGAGTCTCGTTCGATTGTGATCTCCGGTGAGATCAACCAGGAGCTGGCGCAGAAGGTCATCACCCAGATGATCCTGCTGCAAAGCGTCAGCAACGATCCGATCAAGCTGTACATCAACAGCCAGGGCGGCCACGTGGAAGCGGGCGATACCATCCACGACTTCATCAAGTTCATCCGCCCGGAAGTGCACGTCATCGGCACCGGCTGGGTGGCGAGCGCCGGGATCACCATCTTCCTGGCGGCGAAAAAAGAACACCGCTACTCGCTGCCGAATACCCGCTTTATGATCCACCAGCCGCTGGGCGGCGTGCGCGGTCAGGCAACGGATATTGAGATCGAAGCGCGCGAGATCATCCGCATGCTGGATCGCGTGAACAAGCTGATCGCCGACGCCACCGGCCAGCCGCTGGAAAAAGTGAAAAAAGACACCGATCGCAACTTCTGGATGTCTCCGGCAGAAGCGCTGGACTACGGTATCGTGGGTAAACTGATTACCCATTATGACGAGCTGAAGCTGGATTAAGTTTTCGCGGCGTGTTTGAGTCGGGTGGCGGCTTCGTCTTACCCGACCTACGCCGGACCTAGCGTACCTCGAACACCACCGCCATCCAGTTCGTTCGCGTGCCTGGCGGAAACGCCGGGTAAGGATCGAGCCGTGTGCATGCCCCCGCCCAGATGTATGTATCCTCATCAATGCGATACCAGTGCGCGTTGCCTTCCACCGCATCCCCCATCACCGCAGCCTGCACCGTCAGCTGGCTTCCCGCAGGGAGTTCACGCGCCACGGGCGAGAATACCGAGGGGTTCTGTTTTCGCGTGTAGACCGCTGTTGTGGTCTTAACAAAGCCAGTGACCGGCAGTTCAGTGAAATCGCTCATTTCAGGCCTCATGACAGTTCTCTCTTAGCGTAACGATATAAGCCGCTGTAAATATGGCGATCACGATAAAGCGTGAAACTGTCAGAATGTGTCATGCGGAAGTCTGAAAGGCACCCGTTGAGCGGGTGCCTGGAGGATTACTTAATTCTGGGCTGCGATGCTGATAAGTTCGTAGATTTTTTTTGCCCCGGCATTTGATTGAGTCAGTTCAATATTATGTTTCTGGCCATTCTTCATATGCAGGACAATTTTTTTATTAAAGGATCCTTTTATGACTACGCTACTGACTTCGCTGAAGCGGGCGTAGAAAGTTTCATACAATTTTCCCAACACGCAAAAAACACCGTCATCGGTTAATACCACACCATGATCCCCTTGGCCGAAAACCGTTTCGTCGTAGTAGAACAGGATCGCATCTTCCGTGAGAGGAGGCAGCGATTGACGATGACTGGCCGCCTGGACGAAATTGCTTATTTTTTTCGCGTTGAGATTGTCGTAGCGGTAAAAATTGTGGTCTTTGTTCGTCGCATACTGTGTTAATTCACCCCCGGCTGGTTTGTGTTCCAGCGCTGGCAAGGTTTGCTGTGGCTGTTGTGGTGTTGTTATCGTTGCCTCCGATACGGAACCAACCATAGAGGCCCCAACAGCTCCCATCCCCGGAAGCGTCTGGGAGGTCACGCTATGTTGAATGGTGGTCACAGTTCGGGTGTAAGCGTTGACATGGCTCCCGCCTCGCATATGCGCTGATACGTTTTGCGGGGTTTTGACCACGGTCTGCACCGGGGTCAGCACGGTTCTGAATGCCGCGCGCAAGGATGCCACAATCGAGACGATCAGAAGTGCGATAAGTGGGACCGAAAGCCACATAATTGAAAAATAGAAAATACTTTGCTTAGTGTTGGTTGCCAGCTGCGTTAACCTGGAACAATAAAGCCCTGCAGTTATCACGTACACGACACCACAAGCGATAGTGGCAGCCATGTTGCTCTCCCCGTCCATTGCCATTTCCTGGATAACGGGAAAGAGCAAACATCCATAAAGAACAGCGCTAAAGAGCGCATCGGGAAGTAATGTTTTTATCGTCTCAAAGGCTTTCGCAATATTGTAGAAGATCCACAGAAGTAACAATATCCAGCCAATGACAGGAATAGCTGCGGCGATAGCCATAAGTATCATGCTGACGATCATACTGCCAAGAATATTACCTAAATGCCCTTCCGAAATAAGATACCAGATAAAATACAGGAAGGAACCGGCGAGAACGGCCGGGAAGGCGACCACAACGCTTGCAGGTATAAAGAAAACGAACCCGCCAAAGATAAGTAATAACAAAAAGCAAAGGGCAGGTCCATTATTGTCAGGTGTTGAGTTTGCTTCAGCGTCTATAGACATATTAGTGATCTGCCTGCGGGTTAATGATAGGGAATGGAATAAATGCCCTTGGTGTAAGCAAACTGAGAGGTAAAGGCTGTTTGGTCTTTCCGTTAACTAATGCCAGTGACGTCAGGCGCAGCGTGAGATTGCTTTCGCAATAATGTTCGCCTTCGGCGAAAGCCGTTTGGTATCGCGTGGCATCAGAATCGCCGAATGGGTCTACCTGCAAAGTATCATGAGCTACAAGGTTATTTTTTGCATCAACGAGGTCAAAGCCTATCTCTAACGAACCAACGCTTTCCATGCCACTGTCCAGCGTGAAAGTGGCGCTGCACATCCCTTGATTTGCCCAGACGGTGTTTGAGTGCCAGATCTCAATCGCATGAGTTGGAGCAGCGAATAAAAGACATGCGAATACTGTGCTACAGTGTAAGTAACGGCTCATCATATTTTACCATCCTGAAAATGATGTATTAATCAACATAACCGTATGTTGCATCATCACCGGTGTCCGCTTCTTTTACGAGGCCTTGACCGCGATATTCATTAGGTAAAAACCCCCCATTAGTGCACTCTTTTTTCATGATGAGCTTTTGGTTTTTATATACTTTCAGGCCGGTATAATCCCATCCTTTTCCCGTACCGCTATAAACAACATAGCTGTAGTTGCCATTGATGAAACGATAATAATAAGCGCCTCCACCTGAGAACGTCATTTCACCCAGGCGAACCTGCGTTTTGTCTCCCTCATTTTGGGGGAGAGTCATTTCTACTTTTTCAAGTGAGCCGTAATAATAAGTAGGAACATCGTGATCCAGACGGACGATAACGTATTTTCCGTTCGTGAGTTCGCAGTTGAAAATAAGTTCAGGCTCAGGCGGTGCAGCATGAACGCTTGGAGTTGTCGCCAGAAGTGTCAATAATCCAGCAGAGAGTAATTGAGATTTCAACGTTATTTTTCCTTAGCAGGTAAAGCAGCCGGTAATCCGGCTGCTATTTTATTATTGTGAAGCCAGTGTTTCTTGTAATTCATTCAGCTGTCCCTGCAGCTTCTGCAGTTCCATCTGTTTTTGCAATTCGGAAGCGCTTGGTTTGTTTTGCGCCTCCTTCATACTTTTTTCCAGGTCTGCAACTTGCTTTTGAGCATCAGCCCGGCCAGCTGTTTTTTTCTTCAACTGGGCGACCAGATTGTTCATCGACTTTTGCAGTTCTTGCTGCGATTTTTGTTTACTGGCTACGTTGGCATTGCTCAGTGCTTTCTCTTTTTCAATCGCATCATTCACCGCTTTGAACTCTTTATTCAGTTCCTGATCGTGTTGCAGCGTTTTTTGTTTATTTTCAACGCGCTTATCCCAGGTGCCGGAGTAGTTGCAGTTAAATTTGGTAATAATGCTGACATCACCGGTTGTCGGGTCACAATCTCGCGCGTTAGTGGCACAGCCGGCTAATATGAGTGCGCTGAGTGCAAGAAAAATATAACGCATTGCTATTCCCCTCAACCGACTTTCAGCGCGGTGCGCTGGGTATAGAGGCTATCGAGCTCGCCCTGCAGAGAGCCAATTTTGTCGCGCATCAACGCAATCTCGCTATCCAGATTTTGGGTATCACTGCCGGATTTGCTCATGTCTGCAGAAACGTCCTGCCACTGCTTCTCATGTTTTTTCATGTCGGTGATGGTGCCGCGAAGGTAAGCAATGTTGGCATCCACTCCTTTAATTTGCTTCTGTACGGCGTCTTTTTTCACCGTGTTTGCAGCCATATCTTTTTCTATTTGAGCGAGGGTCTTTTTATCAGAGTCGATAACCGATTTTGCAACGCTGGTTGCGTTCTGAATGCGTTTGTTTTCGGCTTCAACATCCTTAATCGTTGCGTTTAACTGCAGCTCTTGGGAGGCGTATTTTTTGCGCTGATTATCCAGATAGGCGTTAGCCCCCATACCCACACCGCAACCGGCGATAGCGGCGGCGGCCATACATACCGCTTTGTTGCTGGAGTTACTGACAGCGCAGGCCAGTGCGCCGATTACCGCGCCGCCAGCACAGGCCTGCCAGCCTGATTTATTGAAAAACTCAACGTCCTGATTATTGGCAAGGCGCGGGTCGACGCCGCCACTACTTCCCGTACTGCCATTCTGGCACCCCGCCAGAAATACCATCATTCCTGCTATCACTGCTGTGCGAATAACCTTTAACATTCCAATCTCCTGAACTATTTAATTATTTTTTTTACATGAACTAAGCCACGCCTCGCGCGCAACTTTTCCATCTTTCCAGTACCCCTGAAGGTTCTTCCAGTAGGTATCGAGATAACCGTTAAGGTTGGTTTTTCCGCGTGCAGCCATCTGTTGCAATACGACAGCGACCTGCGGTTCGATGAGGGGTTTGTCATAGGTTGTGCCCATGTCTACCAGGGTGTCAGCGTAATAACTGGTAATAAAATCAAGGGCTTTTTGATGTTGACCAAGCTGTTCCTGACGGCGGGAGCAATTAGCATCAAGCTGGCTGCCTGCGGCACAGGTTTTGGTGAAGAGCTGGTTGAGACGATCGTAAAACTCGCCGTCATCTTTCATTTTTGTGCACAAAAAGGCGCCCAACTGTAACGATGTGCGTATTGCCTGATCCCGTTGTTCATCCCGAAGCTGGCTATTTGCGCGCAGCTCACCGCGCAGTTGCTCAAGTTGTTTCTTCAGTGCGTCATCCTGGACTTTTGCCGAGATAGCATTCAGGTTTTTTAGCGAATCATCAGCTTTGCCTGCAGGTGTCTCCTTTTTACCCGTGCCTAATGATTGCCACTCTTTTTCAATCTCTTTCACCCGCTCGCGTGATGTCAGGGTTGTGGAAACTAAAACCAGACGAACACCGGTGCTTTTGGTTGTATTCTCGCCCGCATTGGCATAGTACGGCTCCTCTCCACGCAGTGAACTGCGGATATCCGCCTGAGGAGTCATATAACTGCCCCCCCGAACGACATAGCCCCCAGCCTTACCATGCAGGCGATCGAGCTTGTTCAGGCGGAACGGGTCAAACATCATCTCTGCTGCGTTGCCCAGTATGTCGTGCAATCCGAGCGGGTTAGGTTTCAGCAGGCCGGTAAGCTGAAGTTTTCCATTTGCAGACTGTGCCCCCGCAAACCAGACATAACCGTTCAATCCTTCAGGCATGGGGAAGTGGCGATCGCGGAACTCTGCGGGGGAAACCGCGAGCCCGCCGCGTGCGGCAAACTCCCACTCGGTTTCTGTCGGAAGCCGTAAAAATCCCGCCTGACCATCATCTTCAGGCAGTGCAGAAAGTTTTTCTTTTCGTAACCACAGGTTGTATTGATTTGCGAATACCATGGCATCCATCCAGCCAATACTCACCTTCGGTAAACGTCCTTTCATATCCGTCGTCGGGCATTCCCCAGAAAGCGCGCGATACTGCAGGTCGCTCAGTTCATATTTGGCCATCAGGTAATAACGGCCCTTACCACCCTTCTCCGGGAAACTGCCTGCAATGTGTTCCTGGCGAGATTGTTCAACGTATCCCCAGTCGTCGCCTTCTTGCCCCAGCGTGATGTTGTAATCTTCCAGCGGTTTATTCAGCGGGATAGCGACTTTGCGAAATGCCATGGCACCGTCGCACGGCATAGGCAATATCACGTCATCGGCCAGAGGTTTTGGGTTCCAGAACTTTTCATCCCAAGTGGCATTCGCCGCGCAGGCGTACCCGAGTCCAATGATAGCCAGGCTCATCGCCAGTTTAGATTTCACGTAAACTCTCCGCAGGTTCGATTTTCAGTGCGCGCAGTGCTCCGATAGCGGCCACGCCTAACGCCACGGCAAGGACACAGAGCAATGCGGCGATAAAATGAAGGGGGTCAAGGTGACAGACGAATGCCTGGTCCGGTAAAGAACTGCCCAACACATGGTTGAACAATGTGCTGCCCAGCAGGTAGATGATCACACCCAGTCCGTATGAGACGCCGGTCAAACACAGCGCCTGAATAATAATAAAAAGCGTCACAGCGCGACGGCGAAAACCCAGAAGGCGCAGCACGGCCATATCTTTGCGCTTACGATCAATGTTGGCGATGAAGGCACCGACTAACGAGGCGATGCACCCTGATGCAGAGATCCAGGCAATCACGCCAAAGATAATCCCCAGCACACGGTCGATGGCACGCACAGACTCAATTTGAGCTGACTGAGTGATAGCCTCAATGTTCTGCGTCTCCAGCCACCGCGCGAGGAGTGAAACGTCATCTATCGAACTGGCATAGATACGTGCTCTTGAATAGCGGGTTCTCTCTCTGGGCGGCTTGCCATCGCTGACCCCCAGCAAGGGAACCTGAAAGCCATCGCGGTAGTCTTCCAGAGCAACAAGCAAAGGCAATGTAATAAAGGCACCTTGACGTGAAAATTTTGCGTCATCCAGCACGCCGGTAACGGTTAAAGCGAACGTGGCGCGTTGGTTTTTCCCTTCGCTTTTTCGGCTCACCATCAGGCGCAGGATATCTCCTGGCTGCACGCCAAGGCGCCGTGCCGCACTGGCGCTGAGTACGGTATCGCTGTCTTTGACCGGTGCTCTGACATCCTGCAAAAGAGGATCGCCTTTGGCCGTCGGGATCACTTCAGCACCCGGGACAAAGTGTTGCCCGTCCCGGACCAGATCGGCCTGAGTGTTCAGCGAACGGGTTAACGGAATCGAAAATCCGACTTCTGAACGGCGGGCGAGCTTATCAAGCCAGGCAAAATCATAATTACCATTACCCGTTATACGTACTTCCCGGGTGCGAGGGTCGTCGAGAAGCTGATGGCGAAGCTGGCTGACAATGCCATTCTTCAATCCGAACAGCAGCAATAACGGTGCGATAACGGCAATCAAAGAGAAGATGATGCACAGCGCGACCTTGCGATCGTGAATGAGATCGCGCAGAGCCATACGGCATAGCAGGGTGCCTGACGCTGGCATATCAGCTGGGTAAGAAGACACTTTTTCCCTCTCCGGTCACGGCCTGATATCGGTCAATCCCAAAATGCGTCACGCGCTGCCAGTCGTGGCTCACAACAATGGCTGCCATATCCAGTGAGCGCACCATGCCGATCATCAGGTCAAACAGCCGGTCTGCATTATCAGGATCCAGCGCCGCAGTCGGTTCATCGGCAAGGAGTAAGCGTGGCTGGTGGGCAATCGCACGGATGAAGGCAACGCGCTGGCGCTCGCCGATAGAAAGCCGGGAAGGCATTTTTGTCAGCAGCGGCCGCACGCCCAGGCTGTCGATGGCCTTATCGAGCCAGGCTGACTGTAGGCTAAGTCCTGCCAGCCTGCGAACCAGAGTGATGTTTTCTATCACGGGTAACCAGGGCAACAAGCCGCCGTGCTGTAGCATAAACCCAAGCTCGCGTGCGCGAAGCGCGGCCAGGACAGGCTCGTTTTCAGCCATGAGCGGTATTGAAATATCGCGACCGGCGAGCCGGTATTCGGCAAGATGCGCTGGGCGGAGGATCGCCCCTATCATCTCCAGAAGCGTGCTTTTACCGCACCCGCTAGGCCCGGTTAGAGCGACCACCTCTCCCTTTTTCAACGAGAGGTGCGGGAGGGCGACGCTATAGCCATGCGTCCCGCCCCGGCTGATCTCCATATCGCGGATCCTCAACATCAGGGCAGGTTCTCCAGAGGTACCGGATAAACGTTATCGCGTGGGTCGCTATCGGGCGCTAATGCCACCCAACGGTCTACATCCTGGTTGTAGCGTTGATAGTAATTAAGCTTGGTATTCAGCCTGCGGATGAAACGCTCCTGCTCAAGGCCATCCCAGCTTTTCCAGGTTTCTTCGTCCAGGCTCAATACTTCACTGAGGTAAGGTAAGCTCTCGATATATTCACCGAGCAGTCCCATCTCTCCGAGGCGGGTCGCATTTTTTCCTTTCGCCTGGTTTGGATCGTTGCCCATGGTTGCCGCCAGAGAACGCAGGCTGGCAAACATGTCATCCGGAGAGATCATCCCCTCATTGGCGGCATTGACGATCTTCTTCATGATATCGCTCAGATCGCTGAGCTCGCTTTTCGTGAGCAGTACGCGCACCTCGGTCGCCGGGATGTTTTGGTCAATCAGATCGCGGTCGCTTATCCATGACTTGAATACCGGTGGTGCCGTGGTGCCTTGCTTTTCACCCAGATAGGCAAGACGCATTGCCTTACTTAACTTGTCGGCATCACTGAGCAGGGGATCTTCTTTCTTACCGGCATATTTAGGGCTTGCCCCCAGCGCGCTCCCCGCCGTTTCTTCGCCGCTCCAGGCTGTTTTAATCTGGCCGGTAATGGCATTCGCCAGGTTATCGACCATACTACCGAAGCTATTTACATCACCTGAATCAATAGGATAGTAGAGCGGTTTGTGCAGGAATGGATTTAACGTCAGCTCCTGATACTGGGCTTCAGCAGAACTGTGATTTTTCTTACCATCAGAGGTTTTCAGATGTAACGCATACAGCGCAACGCCACGATAGGCGGCTTCCTGACGCACTTGGGCGGCATCCAGATGGGTTGACGAGAGCTTATCTGTGCCATCAAGCGCGCCTGCGTCAGTAATCAGTACAACGTAGCGGGCGCCAAACTGCGTCCAGTCCACTTTGTCCAGCGCTGTCATGACCCCGCCGTAAGCATCTTCATCAACCTTGCTGCTGGAAACGGTAGCCTGCTTCAGGTCATGTACTTTAGCGAGGAAGTCTTTACCATCTTTAACGGTATTGGGGTCGACATACATCTTGCTGTCGTATTCAAGACCCGGAACCGCTTTCACGCTGGAGCGGAAAGCTACCAGGCCAAACTTGACCTGATCCTGTAAGTGTTCCTTCTCGATCCTCTTGTAGATCTTATCGATCGCCTCTTTAGTGCGATCGATATACGGCCCCATCGAGATGGTGGAGTCGATCACAAAGACAACCGAGGCGGAGAACCCTTTCATCATGTTCTTTTCATCAGCAGCGGACGCGGCCTTTTTTGCGTGCGACTTTTCGCTGACGGAGGCAACGTTGAGTACACGTACCTGGAAGCCGGTATCGGTAAACACATCATCTGAGCCAAGAACAGGTAAGAGATAAAAGTTTTTTAACTGATCCACCATGTAATCAGGCTCGCGTGCCAGAACCTGCGGGACCGGTTTATGGCTGCTCAAACTGTTGAGCATTGGTTGCAATGTTGCCGCAGGGTTTTTGCTGTTCAGAAGAGACTCAACGTCGGATTTCTCTTTAAAGAACAGCATCGGTTGACGGCCAGCAGGATTGGTAAACGCCAGTGTCAGCTGCATTTTCCAGTCAACGGTGCAGGAGGAATTCATCCAGCCAGCGGTATGACCAAAGCTGTCCGGCCCAACCTGCAGCCACGTGTCCTGACCCAGCGTTGTCCTTTGGTAAACATAGAATCGACTAAAGGCCGGCTGCTCTTTACCTGCTTCACCTGCTTTGGCGGACAGCTGGCAGCCTGGGTAAGTCAGTACCCGCTGGAATAACGCATGTTTACCTTCCTGCAAAAGCGGCTGTTTACCCGCGGCACAGGCGGGGGATGCCAGCGTTGCGGCACACACCAGGCTACTGAACCAATGCATGTATTTCATTGTTTATCCTATTTCTTCAGCTCAGCTAAACGGGCTTTGGCCTCGTTATTCTGCGGGTCCTGATTTACAACCGACTCATACCAATACGCCGCTGTCTCTGCGTCAGGATTGAAGCATCCCCCTGGTTTTGCGGTTTTCGGGTCATATTCTTGTGCATAACGAACGGCCATCTGCGTATCGCCGGACTGGGCTTTATAGGCGTAAAGGCGCTGAGCGATATCGCAATGTTTTGCCGCTTTCGCTTTTGCGATGACGTCCAGCAGTTGTGCACTACTTGGCTGGCTACGCAGGCACCCTTTAACGAACGCCATTTCATTGCCGCTCGCCATTTGTTCATCACCACACGGCCCGGTAATTTTCGCGACGGGCGCGGGAGGTGCCGCTGGAATTGCAGGCTCTGGCTTACGGGTAAACCACCACCCAGCAGCGGCCAGCAGGAGCAATAGAATGGCTAATCCCGCAAATAACGGCAGCTTACTTTTCGGCTTCTGCGGCTGTTGAGATACAGGCTTTTCTGCGACAGGTTCTAAAACGACAGGTTCCGGTTCTTGAACGGACATCGGCTGCACGATGGGAGTATCATTCAGCGTCTGTATATTTTCCGGGAGTGGGTTTTCACCACCGGCCTGGGAGCTAAGTAGCCCTTCAGCGATGGTCAGAATCCCCATATCCTTATTACTTCCATCTTTGATGGTGATGCGATAGGCCGCCTGGCGGTTGGCGAGTAGTGGATCGATCAGAGAAGGGCCGACCTGAACGCAGGGCGTCTCCTCATTTTGTATCAATGGAGGAAGGGCGAGGAAAATCTCGCCACTGACCCAATCACCGTGGCTATCCAGATACAGACGATCCTGATTACGTACTACCGAGATTGTGACGCCCTCGGCATCGCCTTTCCAGCCTTTCAACAAGAGCAATGCGAATCCTGGTTGTATAGGGGTCAGCGTCTTAAGTTCAGGTTTGATCACGTCCAGTTACTCCTTTGCCAATTTAATCTGGCGGAGAATGACGCCCAGATTTTCGTTCTGCGCGACGCTAATCTCGCGTCCGGCAGAATGACCTGCGTTTTCGGTAATGAGTGCTTCCAGGCCAACCAGCCAGTCGATGATAAAGAAGGCACTGTAGTTCAGCTGTTGCGGCGTCAGGCGTGCCAGGCGTTCATCACCTTTCCAGACCACGCTGTCGCACGTTGGTGGACGGGTAAAGATCGGCTGTTCGGGCTGGTTGAGACGGGCCGGGCGTTTCGATTCCGGCATATTTTGATAGCCCAGCCAGGTGATGAAATCGCTCATCACGTGAAGCACGCGTGAAACCTGACGCTCGACCATGCGTTCGCGACGAACGCCAGCCTGCTCGGTATTTTTCATTGCATTGACCAGCGCGTCCTCGACACGTGAACGCAATAACCCCGTGATCAATTCGTCTACCAGCGCTTCGGCAATCGGGCGCGGAAGACTGATGTAGTTGAGCATGGCGGCGGTTTCAGGCAGGCCGCGCAGATGGTTAATCCAGAGCTGAACGCTCTGGTGCGCGAAAGCGATCTCATGGCTGTGCGTCGTCACCGCAGTTGCGCTGCTTTCGAAAGCATCTTCCACACCGATATCAAAGAATCCTGCATCTTCTTCTTCTGCTTCAGGCGCAGACAGGGTCGTTTGCTGCATGTAAAGTGCATGGAGATCGCGGCGTGCCGGAACCAACCGCGCCAGCAGTTCGCCGTGCATGCCGCTGCGTTTTTTCAGGGTGGCAAGGATCTCTTGCGCAATTCGGGATTTTCTGGACAGCTCTTCTTCGCCGTCCGGCTGGTACCAGTTCCCCAGTCCCCCTTCGACCAGTTCGTGGCGGATCTCGTCGAGCTGTTCTGCGATCCGCTCCAGTTTCAGTTCAGGGCGGGCGACGCGGGCCAGATAATCGGCCATTCGGCGCATACCACCGTCGTTGAGGGTGAGCATCGCATCCCAGGCTTCAGCAGGGTTCGCGATGTAGCGAGCGACAGCTTCATCTTCAAGGAAGGTTTTCCGCATCAGTGCGAGCTGCCCGCCATTGTCGTCGTTGAAAGTCGCTTCACTACCTGCGTTCATGCGGATAAAGGGCGTTTGCTGGCGCGGTTTGCGTACCAGGAACGTGTTATTGAACGCCTGACCCTGGCTCCATTCCTGCATCCATTTGTACTGGCCAAAACGCTCGGTCATCGCCATTTTGATCATCCCGCCAAGCCCCCAGGACTGGCGAAGAAGTGCTTCGTCATGGGAAAGGTTTTGGCTAATGCGCAGATCAAACATGGTTAATGCCCAGACTAGGCCAGGTAAGCGACGACCACGCGCGTCGGCATCGGCGCCCTGGGTGTAACGGATCCACTCGTCCAGAACGCCGCCCACTTCTTTGACATCAGACTGTTTTGTTGAGGCCGTACACACCACCAGGACATTCATCTCCTGGTTTTCGGTATAACGTTCAAAAAGATAGGCCACTTTTCCGCGCAAAATTAACTGCGCTAGCGGGTTGCTCTCTGCATTTTTAACCTCGCGAGTGACATCACTCATGGACTCCACCGCCAGACGGCCGCGATAACCCGGGAAATCAAGCAAGTCGACGGCTTCGAAGATTGTTTCGCGAGGCGGAGCCATTAACGGGATATGCAATTCAACGGTAAGCGCAGTGAGCTCTGCCAGCGATAGCGAAATAGACGCACCCGTTTGCCCATTTACCACAGGACAGACTTCAATAGTCTGATCCGACGGAGTATTCAGCCGCTCCAGCATATCGACGTTCATGATGCTATCCCGCTGGATAAGCAGGCCGTTTTCGTTACGAACCAGCGTGCTCAGCGGGGCACGCAGCTCCTGCACTCCACCGAGACGCTGTAGCGTGTTGGCAAAACGGATATAGGCATTGGTTAGTTCTGGTACTTCGCCCCATAAAACGGAGAAAAGCTGGCCGCGATCTTCAACAGAAAGCCATGGTGCGAGGCTTACTGCCTGTGGCCAGTAGGTCAGGGCAAAACGGCTTTGCGTTTTCTCAGCATGGCGGATGAGGTAATCCCAAAAAGAAACTACGTCATCTTCGGTCACGCCAGGGCTGCGGGAGGTCAGGCGTCGTTTCGACAGGGACGTTAACAGATCGCTGATGCGTTTTTCATCGAACTGCCAGTCAAATTTTTCCTGGTTGAAGTCATGGATGAATGCG